>NZ_JBFUHX010000004.1:0-212701 GCF_056402175.1 Paenisporosarcina sp. P4_B8
CAACAAAACATTGTGATTTTGCACTGTCTTCGGATGGTGCATTTTAGATTTTAGAAGAAAAGCACCGCTAAATGCGGTGCTAATTAATTATTAAGTGATATGCGATATCGGAGATTATTTAGTTTTTTTCTCCTCTCAAGAAAACTCGATAGGATTTTTTCAGCGTTTCTTATCGTTAATAAATCAAACTTCTTCGTTTAACCCCAATCCTTCAATTCTTTAATCGATTGTCTCGTGGGGTTCAATATGAACCAGAACCATGCAAAATGGTTTTACTAAATGTATTTTTTTCTCAATCTCTTCCGTTATTCGATGACCCTCCACAACATTTAATGATGGATCAACTGTAACGGTTAAATCGACAAACATTAGATTCCCATGCATGCGTCCTTTGAAGTCTTCTAAATAGATGACACCCTGTACTTTTCGAACGAGAACTGAAAGAGTTTCAACCTCATCTTCGTTAAAACCGTCAGTCAAGGTATGTACGGCCTCATTGAATATATCGAATGCCGTTTTCATGATCAGTAATCCGACTAAAATGGCTGTAATTGAATCCAAGATAGGGAGTCCAAATATAGCAGCTAATATCCCGATGGATGCCCCGATACTGACGAGGGCATCTGATCGGTTATCATATGCTGCGGCTCGAACCGCGGAGCTATTAATTCGATTAGCCAGCCTTAAATTGTATCGATAAACCACATACATCACAATGGCACTGCCAGCAGCAACAAATGCTGTTAAGATGGAAGGTGTTTCGTGAATCGGGTGAAGCATGTTCTTTCCTGCATTTATTAATACTTGCAAACCGACAGCAGCCATAATAAAAGAGGCGACAAGCGATGCAACTGTTTCGGCACGGAGATGTCCATAATGATGATTATGATCCGGAGGTTTTTGTGATATTCGAAGTCCAATCAATACAGCAATTGAAGCTGCGATGTCCGTCGAGTTATTGAGACCATCTGCTTTTAATGCTTCGGAAGTACCGATATATCCGATGGTCAATTTTATAGTGCTTAGAACTAAATAGGTACCGATACTTATCCAAGCACCTTTTTCCCCTTCGCGTAATTGTGTATATAGCTCCAATTTGTTTCCCCCCTGCAAAACTTTAAGACATAAGAAAACGACTCTCTTAGTGAGAGTCGTTTCTTTCTAATCGTTCTTCAATCATATTTTCTAATTCTTCTTTAGTTAACTTAATGACTTCAAGATACAGTATGTGATGGCCTTCCATATCTTTAATCGTGAATTCGTATCCTTGTTCAATTATTTTTTCACCTTTAATGGCTTCAAAATGTTTAGTCAGGAACCATCCACCGATTGTATCGATATCTTCTTCATCAATATCAATGCCCAAAATATCATTAACGTTTTCTATTAAAATTTTGGCATCTAGGATATAGTGATGATCTCCTAATTTTTGAACATCCGGCAATTCATCATTATCAAACTCGTCTCGAATATCACCGACAATTTCTTCAAGAATGTCTTCGATTGTTACGAGACCCGATGTTCCGCCATATTCATCCATCAATATTGCCATATGAATACGTTCACGTTGAATTTTCAATAACAACTCACCAATTGGAATGGTTTCAATGACACGAATGATTGGTTGCATATAATCAATGACCGGTCGATTAATATTTTCCGAATCCTTAATATAAGCAGTCAATAAATTCTTCATGTTCACCAAACCGATTACATGATCTTTGTCGCCATCTGTTACTGGATATCGCGTATACTGTTCGACGTTTACCTGGTCAAACACTTGGCGAAGGGTCGTATCTTTATCAATGGTGCTCATCTCGGTACGGGGAGCCATAATTTCTTTGGCAATCCGATCGTCAAATTCAAAAATCTTGTTTACAAACTTATATTCCGATTGGTTGATTTCACCACTTTTCAAGCTATCCGATAGAATTATACGAAGTTCTTCTTCTGTATGTGCCAGCTCTGATTCAGATGCAGGCTTTAATCCAAATAAGCCTGTAAGTGTACGAGCTGAACCATTTAGGAATTTAATAATTGGATACATGATGCGATAGAACCAAATCAATGGTTTTGCCGTAAACAAGGCAACTTGCTCCGCTTTTTGAATGGCTAACGTTTTCGGTGCCAATTCACCGACCACTACGTGCAAAAATGTAACGAATGAGAACGCAATTCCGTAAGATAGGATATTTGACGTGTTATCACTTAGCTCGAAACGTTCAAATAGCGGATGCAATAAAAGCTCGACAGTAGGTTCTCCAAGTAAACCTAAACCTAACGCGGTCATTGTAATACCCAACTGACACGCAGATAAATATTCATCCAAATTTGAAATGACACGTTTAGAGTGAACTGCACGTTTATTTCCTTCCGCAATCAATTGATCAATGCGGGTTGATCTCACTTTTACAATAGCAAACTCACTTGCCACGAAGAATGCCGTAAAGGCGATTAAGACAGCAAATGCTGTCAATCGTATGGCTATGTCCAAAGAATTCCTTTGTTCCAGACCCGAATGAGGGGGAGAACAAAGTGTACACCTCCTGTTTTCTAAAAAATAGTTAATACCTATAATAATAAAATACTCAGGTTTAAAAAACAAATATTACTTTCCACAGTCAATTTTCCTTTCAACGGTTTCCTTATTTTTGTATCCTAAAAGAAGAGACTTATTTGACGGGGGAGTGATTAAATAATGGGAAAAGCTAAGAGAGGTCGTTATCTTGAAATCTTGTCCGCTTCAACCAAGCTAGGGTTAACTTCCTTTGGAGGTCCAGCAGCACATATCGGTTATTTTAGAGATGAATACGTGCAAAAGAGAAAATGGCTTGACGATAAACTGTATGCTGACTTGGTTGCCTTATGTCAATTCCTGCCCGGTCCCGCGAGTTCACAAGTAGGGATATCCATCGGTATGCTACGTGGAGGATTACTCGGTGGTATTTTGTCATGGATTGGTTTTACACTTCCTTCGGTTTTAATATTGATGGCCTTTGCTTGGATTATTATGCAAACGGGATCATTTGAAAGTGGTTGGATTCAAGGCTTGAAAATCGTCGCGGTTGCAGTTGTCGCACATGCATTGATGGGGATGGGCAAAACGTTAACGCCGGATCGACCGAGATTGACAGTCGCAATGATTGCCGCAGCTGCAACATTATTGATTCCGACGGCTTTGGGTCAGATTCTGATTATCGTACTAGCTGGTTTGTTTGGCGTACTGTATTACAAAAATGAAAAAGCACCAGATGCAGTCGAAATGCCATTGTCATTCGGTAAGAGGACAGGAATTATCGCGTGGATTCTATTCTTTGCTTTACTCATTATATTGCCGATCTTTAGACCATTTGTACAAGCTACCTGGTACGCGATCTTTGATATTTTCTATCGTGTTGGTTCCATCGTGTTCGGCGGAGGTCATGTTGTTTTACCTATGCTGGAAAGGGAAGTAGTACCAGCCGGTTGGATGTCTTCGGAAGCTTTTATAGCGGGTTATGGTGCAGCTCAGGCGGTACCGGGTCCATTGTTTACACTGGCTGGCTATCTTGGTCAAATCATGGGAAGCTTCTCCGGAGCTGCCATTGCCGTGGTTGCAATGTTTTTACCATCCTTCCTACTTGTAATGGGAACGTTGCCTTTTTGGGCGGTTATTCGTACTAAACCAAGAATTCAAGCAGCATTGAAAGGTGTGAACGCGGCTGTAGTAGGCATATTACTGGCAGCATTATATGACCCGGTTTTTACAAGTGCCGTACATGACCCAATTGATTTTGTCATTGTGTTAATTTCATTTACTCTGTTAGTATTTTATAAACTGTCACCTTGGATTGTCGTGATTATCACCGCAATATTAGGTGCATTGAGCTTCACTATATTTGGTTAAAAGGGAGAGATGGCTTTGGATACGACTGTGCAATTTGCAAAAGAAATGGATAAGCATGATAAGATGAGTTCTTTTAAAAAAGAATTCTACTTACCAGAGAATCAATTATATATGGATGGGAACTCGTTGGGGCTTATGTCAAAACGTTCAGAAGCAACTTTGGATAAACTAATTTCCAGCTGGCGTGAAAAAGGGATTGATGGCTGGACAGAAGGTGAGAATCCATGGTTTACATATCCAGAGCAGTTAAGTGAACGTGTTGCCAAAATTGTCGGTGCTCAAGGAAATGAAGTGATGGTGACCGGCTCCATTACCGTAAATATTCACCAAATGCTATCTACTTTGTTCCATCCGACACCTGAAAAGTCTGTCATTGTCGTTGACGAACTTAATTTCCCTTCCGATATTTATGCGGTGGAAAGTCATTTGCGGTTGCGTGGTCTTGACCCTGCTGTGTCGATGCGAAAAGTGAAAAGTACTGACGGCTATACACTAACACTGGATGCAATTGAAGAAATGTTAACAGAGGATGTAGCCATCTTAATGTTACCTTCTGTGTTGTATCGAAGCGGCCAGTTGTTGGATTTGCATCGCATCACTGAAATGGCCCATGCGAAAGGAATTTTGGTAGGCTTTGATTTGGCACATTCCATTGGCTCCGTGCCTCATAACTTACATAACGATGACGTAGATTTTGCAATATGGTGCCATTATAAATACATGAATAATGGTCCTGGGGGAACTGGTGGGCTTTATATTCACGAGCGTCATCATCACGAGTTGCCTGGTCTTGCGGGATGGTTCGGCTCAGATAAGACCAAGCAATTTGATATGTCTCATGAATTCTCCAAAGCAAATGGAGCGGGTGCTTATCAAATCGGGACCCCGAATTTATTCAGCACTGCGCCTTTAAGCGGAAGTGTGGAGCTTTTTGAAGAAGCGGGAATGGACGAAATCCGTTCGAAATCCCTTGCGTTGACAAAATATTTACGTGAGTTGATTCAAGCGGAAGCAGGTTCATTCGGCTTTGTTGATGTCACGCCCTTTGCAGATGAATCAAGAGGTGGACATATTGCCCTTGCCCATCCAGAAGCTGCCCGGATTTGTAGAGCATTGAAAGAAGCAAATGTCGTTCCCGATTTCAGAGCACCAGATATTATTCGATTGGCTCCGATTAGTTTTTATTCGAGTTTTGAAGATGTGTGGGAAATGGTTCAACGCTTAAAAACCATTATGGTAGAAGAAACATACAAAACGTTCTCCAATGAACGAAATGTGGTGGCTTAAATGAAAATACATGACATTTCGATGTTGTTGAACCAGAACGTTGCAGAATGGCCGGGTGATACGCCCTTCCAATTTCATATCAACTGGACAAAAGAACAGAGTGGTTCGGTAAACGTCGGACAAATTACGACGAGTACACATATAGGTACCCATATCGATGCTCCTTTTCACTTTGATGAAAACGGAAAAAAAGTTCACGAACTTCCTTTGGAAAACTATATTGTCGACGCGATTGTGATTGATGTGAGTGGAAGTGAGGTTATATCGAGAGAATTGTTGAAAGGTAAAGTGACTGGGGAAGCAAAAGCGGTTCTTTTCCGAACGAATGCCTGGCAGCAAAGAGATGTATTCCCTGAAGTAATTCCAGCATTTGATGCGGATATTGTGGATTGGATGGTTGAGAACGAATTGTCTTTATTTGGAGTCGACTTACCATCGGTTGATGCGATTACTAGTAAAGATTTACCTATGCATCATGCTTTAGGAACTGCAGGTCGCTATATTCTTGAAGGACTTATACTTGACGATCTCAAGGAAGATACTTATCAATTAATCGCACTTCCTTTGAAAATAGAAGGAGCGGATGGAAGCCCCGTGCGCGCAGTATTAATTGAAAAGTAATACGGAATACGAGGACCTTGGCTGGAACGCCGAGGTCCATTTTTAAATAGAAAGTAGTTGGTACCCGAAAATGCAATTTCTCCACCAATCACATCCCCATTTACATATGCTACTAACAGTGCGGTATTTGGTTTATATTGCATTAGGTCTACTGCTCTTTCCAGTGCCGCCCGACTGCCTTCTGAACCAACGTATCCTACAATCATTTTGTTAAACATAGATGCGAACTCCTTTCTTAGCTGAACATAGGGAATACGTAATTAATGAGAAGCCATAATACCGCGAAAAAGATAATTAGATACGCAGCGTATTTAATGAATGTCGCACCAACTAATCCATTGTCCGTTTTCTCCTCACGTCTAACTTCTATATTTTTTCTTTCTTGCGTCCATGGTAAATCGCTACTTCTTTTTGTGTATGATTTGTTACCGTTTAAATACCCTACCTAAATATGCCTAAACGCAAGTTGTTAACAGAATAATAATTTTTTTCTAAATCTATTGACAATCCAAAAAATGTCATGATAATCTTAATAAGTAAATAACTATGAGAAAAGGAGGTACGTGTCATGATCATCAAAGTTGAAGTTGATACAAACTACATAGTTCGTCCGTACCTACCGATCATTTCTCTTTGAGTTCACATTAATCAAGGAACAGGTATGGACACCTGTTCCTATTTTCATGCGCACACGCATCTGGAAACAGGGCGTGTGCTTTTTTGTGTTTTTTTACTACCAAATTTTGGTTGTTACAGCTCTGCTGTTTCAAATAGAGAAATGCCAAAGACCATGAATGACCTGTCTGAGGTTGAAAGCAAAAAAACTATGTAAAGGAGTGCTGAAGATGAACATTCAGCTACAGAAACAAATTTTAATCAAGGAATCTCTAGAAGGTGGCTAGTGTAAGCTCAACCTGAAAAAGAAAGAAGGAAAATCTTATGTTCTCCGTATTATTTAAACTTAAATGGTTTTTCGCAGAAAACTGGAAACGATACACAATTGCCATTTCATTATTGATGGTCACGAATGTAATCGAAGTTGTTCCACCATGGCTTCTAGGCGAATCTATTGATGCCATTTATCAACAAACATTAACATCACAGTTATTGATGACTTTCTTACTCGCTTTACTTGGTGTAACGGTTCTCAATTACTTAAGTAACTTTGTGTGGCAATACCAACTATTTGGCGGAGCCTATGTTATTGAAAAACAATTACGTAGCCGCTTGATGAAACAATTTTTACGCATGACGCCTTCGTTTTATGAGAAGAACCGTACAGGGGATTTGATGGCGAGAGCGACAAATGATTTAAAGGCAGTCTCCACAACAGCAGGATTCGGTATCTTAACATTGATTGACTCATCCCTTTATATGCTCACGATTTTAGTGACGATGGGAATTCTCGTTAGTTGGAAACTGACATTAGTAGCTCTTCTTCCACTGCCTATCTTGGCGATCATCATGCAAATTCTCGGCAAGCGCATCCACGAGAAATATATGAAGGCACAAGATGCCTTTGGCGATATGAATGATGGCGTACTGGAAGCTGTAGCGGGGGTTCGAGTGATTCGAGCATACGTGCAAGAACGTGCATCAGAAAAACAATTCGCTGATATGACGGAAGATGTGTATGCGAAAAACATGGAAGTTGAAAAAATCGATGCATTGTTCAATCCCATCACGAAAGTATTGACCGGAGTCAGTTACATGATTGGGATAGGGTACGGTGCGTACCTCGTTTCACAACAGCAAATGACACTGGGGGACTTAGTATCATTCAACGTGTATTTAGGGATGATTATTTGGCCAATGTTTGCAATCGGGGAATTGATCAATGTCATGCAGCGAGGGAACGCTTCTCTTGATCGCGTTCAAGAAACGCTCGATTATGAAGAAGATGTCAAAGACGCGTCTCATCCAGTAACAATCAATCAACCTGGACGCATCGGTTTCAACCAAGTGAAATTCCAATATCCACAGTCTTCGTCGGTAAATTTAAGCGACATCAACTTGCAATTGGAGCAAGGTCAAACGCTTGGAATTGTCGGGAAAACGGGAAGCGGAAAAACGACGTTGATTAAGCAGTTACTTCGTGAATATCCAGCTGGAGAAGGAACGATTTCATTAGCCGGCATTCCAATTGAAGATCAAACAAAAGACCAGGTTCGGAATTGGATTGGCTATGTTCCTCAAGACCATGTGTTATTCTCACGGACTGTCAGAGAAAATATACTGTTCGGTCATCCGGAAGGGACGGAAGAGGATATTGAAACTGCAATTCGTTTATCCCATTTCCAAAAAGACCTGCAATTACTACCACAAGGGTTAGAAACGCTTGTTGGTGAAAAAGGGGTCGCTTTATCTGGCGGTCAAAAACAACGTATTTCAATCGCCCGAGCACTCATTAAAAATCCTGAAATCTTATTATTGGATGATTCATTATCTGCTGTCGATGCGAAAACAGAAGCACGGATCATTGAAAATATCCAACAGGAAAGAGAAGGAAAAACAACGATTATTACCACGCATCGTCTTTCAGCCATCCAACATGCAGATTGGATTATTGTATTGGACGACGGTGTAATGATTGAAGAAGGTACACATGAAGATTTGCTGGAGAATGAGGGCTGGTATAAAGAACAGTTCGACCGACAGCAAATTGAGGAGGTGTCATCATGAGTACAGGAAAAAGATTATGGCTGTACGCCCTTCATTATAAAAAATTATTAATCATGGGAATTGCTATGCTGACGGTTGCAGTTGCAGCCGACTTGGCAGGCCCCTTGATTGCCAAAAAAATCATTGACGAACATATTGCAGATACGACTGCAGGTTCAATAGATTTTGAACCGATTGTGATGCTGCTTAGTGTGTTCTTTGCCTTAACGGTCGTGGCAGCAATTTTCCGTTACGGTGAATATTTATTGCTACAAAAAGCTGCGAACCGTGTTATTCAAAAAATGCGAAATGATGTGTATCAACACATCCAAACATTGCCGATCCGCTACTTTGATAACTTGCCTGCCGGTAAAGTAGTTGCTCGTATCACAAACGATACGGAAGCAATACGAGAATTATATGTAACAGTTCTTTCTCAATTTGCTTCAAGCGCTATGTATATTACAGGTATTTATGTGGCGCTGTTCTTCTTGGATTGGAAAATGGCTTCTATCGCATTATTTGTTTTACCTATTTTGTTTGTATGGATGGTCATGTACCGAAAATATGCATCGAAATATAACCATATCGTCCGTGCAAAAGTAAGTGATATGAATGCGATGATTAACGAATCCATTCAAGGTATGACGATTATTCAAGCATTCCGTCGTGAAGAACAAATGCAAGAAGAGTTCGAAGTGATGAATCGCGAACATTACAAATATCAAAATAAACTGTTGTACTTGGATGCGGGAACTTCACATAACCTGGTTGGTGCAATCCGCTCTATTACATTTGTATTATTCATTTGGTATTTCGGCGGAGCATCTTTGAATGCAACTACTGCGATTTCAGTTGGTGTGTTATATGCTTTTGTTGATTACATTACGCGACTGTTTAACCCAGTGACGGGTGTTGTGAATCAGTTAGCTAAATTAGAGCAAGCACTTGTAGCTGCTGAACGAGTTTTCCGTTTGCTGGATCGTTCTGGTGAAGATGTCAGCGACGAAAAAATTGCCCGTTATCGTGGCAATGTTCGATTCGAAGACGTGTGGTTTGCTTATAAAGATGAAGAGTATGTACTGAAAAACATTTCATTTGAAGCTAAGCAAGGGGAGACCGTGGCGTTAGTTGGTCATACCGGATCCGGGAAAAGCTCTATCATGAACTTATTGTTCCGTTTCTATGATGTATCCAAAGGTGCCATAACCATCGATGGAACAAACATTCAAGACTTGTCCCGACAAACGGTGCGAGATCATATGGGAATTGTCTTGCAAGATCCTTACTTATTTACAGGCACCATTGAATCCAACGTCAGTCTTGGAGATGCAAGAATATCCCGTGAAAAAGTGATAGCTTCTCTGGATGCAGTTGGAGGAGAACGTGTTCTGAAGCATTTACCAAATGGAATTGATGAGCCTGTAATTGAAAAAGGAAGCACTCTTTCTTCAGGTCAGCGTCAATTAATTTCATTCGCTCGTGCATTGGCATTTGATCCTGCGATATTAATTTTGGATGAAGCAACTTCCAATATTGATACAGAAACAGAAGAAATTATTCAGCATGCTATGGAAGTGCTGAAAAAAGGACGTACAACTTTCATTATTGCGCATCGACTTTCTACTATTAAAAATGCAGATCGCATTTTAGTTTTGGATAGAGGGGCAATTGTTGAACAAGGAACACACGATGAATTAGTTGCACTCGGTGGCCGCTATGAACAAATGTATCGCTTACAATCTGGAGTGGCTCTTAACCCGCAAGTGGGTTAAGGGGTACTCCCTTTTTTATGCTTATAACAAAGTTAGAACTTTTCGAGGTAATTTCTTTCTTTCATGATGCTGTGTCCAAATCAAGCGCAAGTCTGCACCTAAGCCTCAGTCCCTCAGGTGAAAGCAAGCTTTAGAATCGTTCCTTCCAGCACCGGTGTCAGGCTAGAGTGGTGCCTTACGCATTTCTAATCATTGCAACTTCCAAATGAAAGTCTTATATTTAGAGAGGCGAAACAAATGGGTTAGGGGATATATATAAACATGAATACCTGGTTGTCTGAATGGAAGAAAAAAATTACAGGGTTTAATCAAAATATACGGATGTTCATGCTTGCGAATGTCCTGATTCAAATTGGTATGGGCGTGTTTATGGTCATGTACAATTTATATATAAAAGAACTCGGATTATCCGAAGTCGTAAATGGGAAAGTCATTTCATATATGTCCTTAGCAACAGCACTTGTCCTGATTCCTGCTGGGTTTTTAAGTGATCGTGTCGGAAGGAAATGGGGCATAGCGGTCGGTACATTACTGACGGCGAGTACATTATTTTATAGAAGTATAGTTGTAACTGAAGAACCTATTGTCATTGCAGCGTTCTTTACAGGACTCTTTATGGCTATTGTGCAGGTGTCAGGCGTTCCTTTTCTCGCAGAAAACTCAAAAGCTTCCGAGCGTATGCACTTGTTCAGTATTCACTTTTCGGTTGTCACAGTGGCAAGTGTAATTGGGAGTCTCGGTGGCGGGGTAATGGCTGATGTTCTCGAATTTGGATTTGGAATGACTGCGGTCGACGCCATCCGCTGGTCTCTTCTTGCAGGAGCAGCACTGTTCACATGTGGGATTGTACCTTTATTGAAATTAAAACCTGAAACTGTTTCGGAGGTATCGAAAGTAGAAGCAGTGAAAAATCTTCCCGAACAGGACAGCGGATTTAAAATAAACGTACGCATTATTGTGTTATTTGCCTTTGCTCAATTGTTAATAGGAATTGGCTCGGGTCTAGTCATTCCTTATTTGAATTTGTATTTTGCCAATCGATTTGATGCTTCTTCCGCATTTATCGGATTAGTGCTTTCTCTTGGTTCGGCAATGACAGCTGTTGCGATGTTGATTGGTCCGATGCTGGTCAAAAAAGTTGGGAAAGTAAATGCCCTGGTGCTATTTCAGTTAGGGTCGTTGCCGTTTTTGTTTTTAACGGCTTTTACAACTTCCGTATGGCTTGCATCTGCTGGTTTTTTAATGAGGCAGGCATTAATGAATGCCGGTAATCCGATTCAAAGCGCGATTGCAATGGAAGTCGTCCATGATAAATATAAAGGATTAGCAAACTCCGTTAATCAAATGGTATTCAATATAGGGTGGGCAGTGATGGGTCCTGTTTCTGCTTTATTAGTGACGACATATGGCTCCTATTGGGGTTACGCCTATGCCTTTTCAATTACGGGTGTTTTATACATTCTTTCTTCCAGTTACTTTTATGTTGTATTTGGAAGAAAAAAACAGGTGTTGTAAGGGGTTTTTTTACTTAAATCCGCTATCGTAGAGGCTCTTCTACAGACACTGCCATTCAGGAAGCTGTCAGAATGTTGGTGAAGAGTAGATAAATGAGAAATAGCTGGAGACGCGAGATACAGGCGTTTCCAGCTATTTTTGTGTATGAAATAATCCTTCAATCGTAAACATGAAAGAGCATCAGCTCGTGAATCATTTTTTTCACAATTTCTTCATCTGGAGGTATAGAACCGTTTGTCCAAGAAATGGATCCATCCGGTAAGTATTCACCAGAATAACGACTTTGCTTATAGAAAAATGAAAATGTCCAGCCAGGTAGTTGTTTATTTTCAAACATGGGTTTGAAGCTAAAATGTTGCAGCATGATTGGGCTCCTTTCATAGGTAGAGACACACCTGCATACGCTAGAAAAAAGGCGTAAAGGAGTGGCCTAATGTTTAATGAACAATTAAAACAAGCCATATTAGACGAGTATCGAGATTTTTATTTTTATAAATCCATGTTGAAGCTGACTGATGATCCATACTGGCAATCGTTTATCAGGCATGCGATGGAGGACGAAAAAAGTCATTATGAAATGTTCCAACAACTCCATTATATGCTCACCGGCGAATTTGTACAAAATCCCCCTAAACCAAAACCACCAACTGACTTAAAGCAAGCAGCAAAAGAGTCGCTTGAAAAAGAGCTGGAAGCGACCGATTTTTATAAAGAAATGCTGCTTACCGTTCCCTTACCCGAAGCCTACAATCCCTTTTTCATTGCCATGCATGACGAAATGGAACACGCGATCAGATTTTCTACGATGTACAATGCACTTTAAATGAGAGGTTCACATTTTTATCAATCTGCCTTTGTCTGTTATAATGAAAGGCAGATTGACAGAAAAAGGTGAACCAACTTGGACTTTATATGGACATTACTTTTCATGGCATTTATTGGTGCCTTAATCGGAGGGTATACGAATCACCTTGCGATTAAAATGCTGTTTCGGCCTCATGAAGCGAAATATATCGGCAAATGGCGTGTGCCATTTACGCCTGGACTAATTCCAAGGCGAAGAGATGAGTTGGCGAAACAACTTGGCCGAACGGTTGTAGAGCATTTATTGACACCAGAAACATTTAAACGACGTTTCTTCTCTGATGATATGCGAAGAAAAGCGGAGTTATGGATTCAAGGTCAACTAACGAAACATCTTTTTGAATCAGATATGACCTTACAGCAATGGCTTTCAAAAGCTGGCATCGAAAACGTTCCTGCACTTGTAGAAAATAAAATGGATTCCGTTATCGATGAACAATTCGAATCACTTGAATCCAAATTCTCCTCAAAAACAGTGAAGGAGCTTGCACCCGAACAGTGGCAGAAAGAAGCCGATGAACGCATTCCTGAAATTGTTTCGTATATGATTGCAAAAGGGGAAACCTACTTTGCTTCTGAAGAAGGACGGAAAACGGTTAAACGACTGATAGACGATTTCCTTTCGTCAAAGGGTACTTTTGGCAATATGATTCAAATGTTTATGGGAGAATCTTCTTCTATCGTGGATCGAGTGCAACCGGAAATTCAAAAATTCCTACGCGCACCTGGAACATTTGAACTTCTTACCAATGTTATTCACGGAGAATTGGACAAATTAAAAGATCGTCCCTTGCATGAATTGATTGGTGGGTTTGATTTACAGCCGGTAATAACGGTTGTAAAATCGTATGTCAAACAAGAGGTGGCACTTGAAAAACGTCTGGATGCTACGTTACAATCGTACTGGCCAGAGGGTGCTGATTGGACAGCCAATAACTTGACGCCAAAAATGACTGAATTTATTTTTACCCAAGGCGAAATAAAACTGGAAGAAACGATTCAACGATTAAAGCTTGAAGAGATGGTAGAAGAGCAAGTTGATTCTTTCCCTGTTGAACGTCTTGAAGATCTAGTATTGGGTATCTCTAAAAAAGAATTTAAAATGATTACGGTACTTGGGGCATTACTTGGTGGGCTTATTGGTTTAGTCCAAGGTGGTATCATGTACTTAATCAATACTATGTAGGAGTGATCACATGTCAGTTAATATTTATGATGATATCAATCGATTAGAAACCACATTCAGAAAAACGTCAGAGTATGCTTCTGTACAAAAAGCAGTAGCAGCAGTAAAGGCGGATGAACAAGCATTGGCGTTGTTTAAGAGCTTCCGTGACTTGCAAATGACACTGCAACAAAAACAAATGCAAGGTGAAGAAATCTCGGGTGAAGAACTTGAGTACGCTCAGAAAACGGCACAACTTGCTCAATCGAATCCTAAAATTGAACAGATGCTTCAAGCTGAAATGGCGCTTAGTGGGTTAATTGAGGAAGTTAATCGTGTATTAATGAAGCCTGTACAGACATTATATGAAGGAATTTAAACCGGCGATTGCCGGTTTTTTTTATGGAGAAAGTAATTTAACTGAAAGAGGGTAATAAATGAAATAGAGGAAAACTGAAAGGTCCCAAAAAGCATTGCATGAGTTAGAAGATATGCTATAATCTAAGAATCCTTTAAATTGTGTTACTTTACTTGAATGAAGACCTCTGCTCACAACATGAGCAGAGGTTTTTTTGACATATATGAAAGAATAAATTATTCAATGTTTTTCTAGAGTTAAAGTTTTGTTATGTTCAGCCCTATGTGCCAGCCTGCAATCTAAGCTTCAGTCCCTAATGAGAAAGCGAGGTTTCGATTCGGTGCTTCCAGCGCCGGAATCAGACTAGAGTGGCACTTTGTGCTTTTCTTATTTGCTTTTTATTTTGGACAAATAAAAAACAGACTCTACAATGTAGAGTCTGTTGAAAGGTTAAATTATGCTTTTTGAACGTTTGAAGCTTGAGCTCCACGAGCGCCTTGCTCAACGTCGAAAGTAACTTTTTGACCTTCGTCTAAAGATTTGAAGCCTTCACTTTGGATTGCTGAGAAATGTACGAATACATCGTCCCCATTTTCACGCTCGATAAAACCAAAACCTTTTTCTGCATTAAACCATTTTACTGTACCTTGTTCCATTTTTGTTGCCTCCTAGTGTGAAATTCACACAATGTAATACTATCCCTGCCCAAAGTGATCATTAAGACGATAAGTCTGAAACGTATACAAATCTTTTACACCGACAAAAATAATTCTTCTTTATCATAGCACCATTCTCTCGGATTAGCAACTGATTTGATTAACTGCAAAAAAACATAGTCTAAATGAATAGTTTATTCCATATTCATTTATCAGTAGAAAGCTGATACAGTGCAGTTTCTGAATTGTATAGGCTAATCATTTCTAAATCGTTAATTTCTTATTAAGATGACGACAAAAAGGATTCCTGTAATGATGAAAATAATAACTCCGAAAAAAATGAACCCATAAAGCAAAGAACTCATTCCACTGAATACATCTCCAACAAATGTCTTTGAATACTTCAAAATTTTATCCATTTCCTCGTTCCTTTCATACAACGATGATTTTCATTAGAAAGCAAAATGATTTACTTAAAGTATTTGTTTTCGGATTAATTATTTTTAATTGTACAGGAAAAAAATGTAAAACACTAGAATGCTATCAAAATAGTTAACATAAATAAAAAGATGCTAACCGAGGTCAAAATTCCCATTGAAAGGTCAATGACAATCGTGTTAAGATATCAATACAAGCTGCATTGTTCGTAACGATATTAAGTTTTAACCTTTAAGCTGTTGTAGGGAGTTTTTATAGAAACAGGAATGACATGCCACATTCACTTAGGTCAATGAGGACAGGCAGGATGGTTTCCGCGAACACCCACTTTGAGGAGTGGTGGTCTAAAACTTTCTTATTTTATTTACGGCAAAGGCGGCTTTCTTAAAAAGTCTTTAATAGCAAGGTTATATAAGCACTCTTACCAAAAATGGTGAGGGTGCTTTTTTGTGGTCAATTTCTCTGCGGGTGTTAATTTGGTGCAAACTTGCAACAGTTTGGAGCGTCATTTTTCTTTATATATCAGAGGTTTATTACGATTAATAATCAAAATTTGCATTAGAATAGACTACGTATTTTTCATCTTCTTAAAAACTTGTAAACGAAAAAACACATGCCAATTCCATTGTCAGTTTGTTTGATAAATAAAAACGTTTGTTCTATAATTAGAAATATGTTCCGATCATGAAACCCTGGTTTACAGAAGTCGTATAGGTAGTCATGTTTAGATGGAGGATACTGAGAATAGTGAATAATAAATCTTATAATATTTGGACATCATCGAAGGCAATTCACAATGATCTCCTTATTGCAAAGGAGCTTCTATATAATAAGTGTGGATTTGACTGTACTCTCCCAAAAGCTGAATCTGAAAGTACCGATTATGGCGCTTATACTTTTGAGATTAGCGGGTTATCTATTAAATATCGAGTAGCTAAGATAACTCCAACCAAGATAGGACAGTTTGTTACTTTATGGAAGAGGGACGGTAAAGGACCTATTCAAACATTCCACAAATCGGATAATATAGATTTATTTATTATAAGCACTCGAAAAGACAATTATTTCGGGCAGTTTATTTTTCCAAAATCTGTATTACTGGAAAAAGGAATAATATCAGACTGTAACAATGAAGGTAAACGAGCTATTAGAGTTTATCCACCCTGGGATAATACAACAAGTAGACAAGCACTAAAAACTCAAAAATGGCAATTAGAATATTTCATGGAAATTATTGAAGATCAATCAATTGACTTAACTCGCGCAAAAAAACTGTTCCAGAGATAAAATGATTTTCATTCCAAAGATATAGTCAATAGTACTGAACCGCCTTATCATTGGGCGGTTTCCTTTTATTCAAAAATCAACAACAACGATAATAGGGCCTTTGGTTAAATCAAAATGACCATCGTTTGATTGCCCTGCACTTCTAACCAGGTGCTTTTTATTTGTCCTTTTATCATGTTGGTACAACTAATAAAACGGTGTCAAAGCATCATGAAAAATGCCGTTAAAATAATTTGATACTTGATCACATTTGAGAAGTAGTGGTCTAAAACTTTCTTATTTTATGTACGGCAAAGGCGGCTTTAAACTTATAAATATAGCCCAGTTCCTATTTAGGAACTGGGATTTTTTAATGAAGACTCTGATAACGATAATGTAAATATAAAATCGCAATGCCTATTGCATTAAATAAACAATATAAAAAAGGATAATACCGATATCTGCGAGTGTGTGGCTAATCACTGAAGCGGTGATGGATGAAAAAATCTTTCTAAAATAGCCCCAAAGCAAACCTGCAAGTAGGACTGGTATGGTTGCGATAACACTCAAAGGCATATCAACGAGCGGAATCAGAACCAACAAATGATAGAGGGCATAAAAAAATGAAGTAATGATGACACTTCGCATGGTTCCTAATTTATCAAGATATCGCTTGTACATAAATTCACGCCAGTACCATTCTTCCAAAAATGGATTGATGCAAATCAATATGAAAATATAGAGCCACACAATCGGACCACTAAATTCCCACTGGACGAGTATATCCGAAACATGATCAATTTCAAATAAGTGACCCATTGCTAATAACAATGAGCCGAAGATTGCAATGGCGCACAAAACTCCGCTAATAAGACCGGTCATAATGGATTTCAATGTTTTTTCAGTTTTGATGGATTGATAAAATGAAGATTTAAGTGCTGGGTTCCTAAAATAAGAGACAAAAGGAATTAAAAAAAGCCAGCTATAAAATAAACCGAATGTGATGGGAATCGATTCAAATATATTGATTCCTAAAAAAATCATAATTGTAGGACCGAAAAGGTAGATTACATTTTTCATGTTGCCTCCTGATTGATGGAATGACAAAATCATCTCGACTTTAGTATTGAAATTAAACCCTTGGAATATTCGCTTGCCAATTAAGTATAGCAGCAAATGGAATTTTGACCCATATGTCTTATGGATTTCAACAGACAATAAAGATTCTTAGTAATAATTAAAGGATTTATCCTTAGTTTCTCGAATAATAATATTATGAATGACTATTCACTTGGAGAGAGGTGTCTACTTTGACATATGAAACAGTAAGTGTAGAAAAAAATGGACGCTTGGCGACGTTGACTTTGAACCGTCCTCAAAGCATGAATGCAATGAACGCTTTAATGATGAGAGAAATTGCCGAAGCATTGGAATGGTTGCACGAAGAGAAAGATGTGCAGGTGTTATTAATAAAAGGAGAAGGACGTGCTTTTTCGGCAGGTGGTGATATTAAAGCAATGTTGGATCCGGAAAGTCCAATGGATATTGACTCAGTCATGGGCGATATATCCCGTCTGGCGAAGGCACTTTATACTCTTCCTATGGTTACGATTGCTTCTGTTCATGGAGCAGCAGCAGGATTGGGGCTTAGTTTAGTGCTTGGGTGTGATGTTGTCATTGCAGAGGAAAACAGTAAACTTGCTATGAACTTTATTGGCATTGGCTTGATTCCAGACGGAGCAGGACATTTCTTCTTAAAAGAAAGAGTGGGTATTCCGAAAGCTAAGCAACTGATTTGGTCAGGTAAAGTGTTGAATGGACACGAAGCCTTGTCACTTGGCTTAATTGATGAAGTGACGGCTGAAGGAAAGGCTTATGATTATGCGGAACTTTCGGCAGCAAAATTCTTGTCTGCACCTTTGAAAGCAATGATTGCATCTAAACAAATATTACATACGCAACATGTACATGAGTTGGAGCGTGTTCTGGCACTTGAAAGTTCAACTCAATCAGCAATGCGCCGGACGAAGGATCATTTGGAGGGCATACAAGCCTTTGTGGAAAAACGAAAACCAAGTTTTAAAGGTATATAAAAAAATCTGCTTGTAGCGAGATTCGCTTCAAGCAGATTTTTTTATACGTGAAATAAAATTAATTTCCCGGCATTATTGACCAACCGATGCGTCTGATCGGTAAAGTCTTTTTCATCGATTAAATCTTGTCCTTTTGCTTTTGCTTCCTCATCAGTGGCAAACTCCCAAGTCTCTTCTACGATTAATTTCCCTGTTTTTTCAAACGCTGTGAATTTATAAGATTTCAAAAATATCAAACCCCTTAGAAATGAATATAAGTTCATTATACAAGTTTTTAAAAAGAAAAAATAGTTTGTAAATTACTATTGACATATTTTGGATAAGTGAAGTAAGCTTTACGTAAAGTTAACTTTACGTAAAGGAGGGATGATGGTTGAAGAATTTCGTGAAAGAGAAGCGTATGGAATTAAATATGACGCAAGATGATCTTTCCGAAAAGTTAGATGTATCAAGACAAACCATTATTTCGTTAGAAAAAGGAAGATACAATCCGTCCATCAATTTGGCATTTAAATTGGCACGATTATTTAGTTGCACGATTGAAGACTTATTCGTTTATGAGGAGGAGGAAAAAGGTGTTTGAAAATGTTGATAATTTAGCTGCATTGTCTGGATTCTTTTTCGGTTTTTTGACAGTTACCATCGCACTTTACTTCAATCATAAAATCGGCAAAAAGAAACGAAGATTTGATGAACGTTACCATCAAATGCATACCCGTGCACGGTCGATTGCCTGGAGCATATCAACTTTCTGTATCGTAGGTGCCTGGATGGCCTCAATATTTGTGGAAGGAGCAGGTTTTTCATTTTTTATCTTAACGTTTGTATATGTTGCGCATATGATTGCGTATTTGATTAGTAGTATAGTTGTCGAGAAAAAATTCTAAGGGGTGTTCACATGACATTACAGATAGAACATGTAACGAAGAAATTTGGGGATTTCACTGCAGTCAAAGATTTATCCATGTCTGTTAAACAAGGGAGCATGTTTGGTTTTCTAGGTGCGAATGGCGCTGGCAAAACGACTACTTTCCGCATGATTCTTGGATTATTGGATCCAACAGAAGGGGCCATTACTTGGAATGGCCAACCAATCAGCTATGATAACAGTACACATATCGGGTATTTGCCTGAAGAACGTGGACTCTATCCAAAAATGAAAGTGGAAGATCAGCTGGTTTATTTAGGTCAGCTCCGCGGCATGAAAAAGAATGATGCCAAAATCGCAGCACATCAATGGCTTGAGCGATTTGAAGTGCCTCACTATGCAAATAAAAAAGTGGAAGAACTCTCGAAAGGAAATCAACAAAAAATACAAGTGATTGCCTCTGTAATCCACAAGCCTTCTTTAATCATTTTAGATGAGCCATTCAGTGGGCTGGATCCGGTCAATGTAGAAATTTTGAAAAAAGCGATAATGGACATCCAAAAAGAAGGCGCCACGATTGTCTTTTCCAGTCATCGTATGGACCATGTAGAAGAACTGTGTGAACAGCTTTGCATCATGCATCACGGGGAAGCAATTGTCAGAGGGTCTCTACGTGAAGTGAAAAGAGGATTTGGACGTCAAAACGTTCGATTGAAAGCGGATTTCGATCTTTCCTTTTTAAGTGACATGGAAGGTGTGAATTCATTCAAGCCTTCTATCGAAGGTGGACTATTTCAAATTTCGGAAGAACATACTGCACATGAATTATTGCGAATGGCCTTAACGAAAGGTGATATTCGATATTTTGCAATTGAAGAACCATCCCTTCAGGACATCTTTATTGAAAAGGTGGGAAAAGAACATGCGTAATTTCTGGACAATATTTAAACAATCATTTTGGACGAAAGCTAAAACGAAATCTTTTGTGATTACGACGCTCATTGTGATTGCCGGGATTTTCCTGATGGCCAACATTGCGACCATAATTACCAAAATTCAAGATGCAGGTGTATTTGATGGGGGAGCGGAGAAAGATACAATTTACGTTGTTGAAGAAGATGGGAAATTGCTCAATCAACTTCAGCAGCAATTAATGGCTTTAGAAAGTGATATCACTTTAAAAGCTACCAGCAAATCAGTGGAGGACCTGGAGCAGCAAATCACAGATGAAAAGATTGCTAGTTTCTTAGTGTTGAAGTTAGATGAAACAGATACTATCCAAGCGACTTATATATCTAAAAATGCTACTGATTTTGAGCAACCAATGCAGGTTCGTGAAGCACTTCAAACCGTGCAGACAAATATTAAAGCAACTTCTTTGGAACTGTCACCAGAAGAAGTTGGACAATTATTTTCACCAATTCAATTCGAACAGGATGCGGTAAGTGCCTCATCTAAATCAGAAGAAGAATTGAGTCAGGCGCGCGGATTGGTATATGTATTGATTTTTGTCATTTATTTTGCCGTGTTCTACTATTCAAATATGATTGCAATGGAAGTTGCAACTGAAAAATCTTCAAGGGTTATGGAAATCATTATTTCGAGTGTTTCTCCCGTTAAACACATGTTTGCGAAAATTGCAGGTGTGGGGACGCTAGGCTTGTTGCAGATTGCGATATTCGGAGCGGCTGGTTTTACCGCCTTGAAAACAAGTTCGTCTGATTTGACGTCCGGTGTATTTTCCTTTTTTGGTTTTTCAAATGTCAGCATCAGTACAATGATTTTCGCTGTTATATTCTTCCTTCTCGGCTATTTCCTGTACGCAACTCTTGCAGCGTTGCTTGGCTCGCTCGTGAGTCGAACTGAAGATGTTCAACAGCTATTGTTGCCTATGACTTTTTTAATAATTATTGCGTCATTCATTGCTTTTTCGGGTCTTGGAAATCCAGAGGCATCATATGTTCAGTTTGCATCATACTTCCCATTCTTTACACCGCTGGTTATGTTCCTTCGTGTTGGGATGCTTGATTTGCCTATTTGGGAACCACTATTGGGTATTGGAATACTATTAGTCACTATTTTCATTTTGGGCTGGTTCGGCTCACGGGTATATCGTGGGGGTGTATTGATGTACGGTGCCTCACAATCGTTGAAAGATATTAAGAAAGCATTGGAACTAGGAAGAAAATAAATAGAATTACTAGTAAAAGTGGGGCATAACATGTCCCGCTTTTTTCTTTTGTAAAAGAATTCTTTGTTCACCAGAACTGGAATCTGCCTTTCTGGCAAGTAGCATTTTTTACGTGAGAATGATAATATGAGAACAAATATTCGTTTTTTGAAGGAGGGACATTATGACATCCATTCGCTTTTTTCACGTGGCTGACTTACACCTTGATAGTCCATTTAAAGGTGTTACATCGATGCCAGAACATCAGTTAAAGACTCTCCGAGACAGTACGTTTAAAGCTTTTCAAACACTGATTGAAACGGCTGTTCAAGAAAAACCGGATTTCATATTAATTGTCGGGGACATATATGATGGAGAAGATCGTAGTTTACGTGCACAACATAAGTTTCAGGAAGGGATGGAAGTGCTCAACCGTCATCAAATTCCTGTATTTCTTTGCTATGGAAATCATGATCATCTTGGAGGCAAATGGACACGCTTTCGACTTCCGGAAAATGTCCATGTATTTCGGGATCAAGTAGAAAAAGTGAATGTTCAAATTCGACATCATGATGTATACATAAGTGGTTTCAGTTATCCGGAACGCCATGTGAAAGAGTCAATGACGACAATGTACGAAGAAGCATTCCAGACGGATGCATTTTACATTGGCATGCTCCATGGCAGTTTGTCAGGGGATACGACACACGCCGTTTATGCACCATTTACTAAAGAAGAACTTATAAATAAAAATTATGACTACTGGGCGCTTGGTCATATACACAAGCGACAAGTTCTCCATTCGGATCCCCCCATTGTATATCCAGGAAACATCCAGAGCCGTCACCGGAACGAAAAAGGTCCAAAAGGGTTTTATGATGTCTTCCTTGAAAAAGGCAACGCGCAATTTAATTTTATACCGACTTCGTCAATTATTTACGACCAAATAAATTGTTCGTGTAAGGGAATTGTTCATGCTAACGAATGGTTTGAAACAATCGATTCGGCAATTGAAAATTTCCGCAATGTTCATGGTGCTGGCGTTCTTGAGATTAATCTAACGGATGTTGATACCAATACGTTAACAATGCTAGAAGGTACTCCACTTGAAGAGTGGCTGTCAATGGTACGGGAGACACAAGAGATGAAAGAGCCTCATATTTGGGTACATGCTATTACATTTGATGCTATAGATGCATTTGAAATGGAATCAAGCGGAATGACTGAGCAGGTGATTTCCGTCATGGATACGTGGGATACACAACAATGGAAAGAAATTATTAGTGATGTCTATCAACACCCAAGGTTGAGTCGATATATTGAAAGATTGAATGACAATGACTATGAGACGATTCACTCAGAGGCTAGAACTTTCATCCAAAAAGAACTTGTAGGAAAGGAGTGAAGACCTTCCATGCGTATTCAGAAACTGGTGATTTATGGATTCGGACAACATGAAAATGTAACGATCAATCTGAAAGATGGAATCAATGTATTCTTCGGAAACAATGAAGCGGGAAAAACGACCATTCAACAATTCATTTTGGCGGTGATGTTCGGGTTCCCGCTCCGCAATCAATCCAATATGAGATATGAACCAAAAGGTGGCGGTCGACACGGTGGACAAGTTCATATCGATCATTCTGAGTTCGGTCACGTGGTGATAGAACGAGTCAAAGGTAAATCTTCCGGAGATGTAACAGTCTTTTTCGAAGATGGTACGCGAGGCGATGAAGAAACGTTAAAAAAAGTACTTTATCGATATGATCGAAACTCCTTTGAATCGATTTTTTCTTTTTCTATTCATCAATTGCAAAACTTTGACAAGATGACCGAAGTAGAGCTAAGTCGGACTCTTCTTTCCTCAGGAACAACGGGTGTAGACACGCTGACGAAGCTGGAGCAACGGGCGACAAAAGAAATGAGTGGCTTATTTAAAAAATCTGGCAGAAATCCGGAAATGAATATGAAAATTGAAGAAATCCGCATGTTAGACCAGAAGCTCAAAGAAGCACGAGCGGAAATCGATCAATACGAACCAGCCATTTTACGCATTGCTGAAATTGATGGAGAACTTGAAAACTTGAATCATGTTGAGCTGCAGGTCAAACAACAAAATGAGCAATTTGCCAAACTCCTTCAAGCTAAACCATTACTGGAAAAACAGAAACAACTTCAATCAGAACTTTCTATCAACCAACAAGCAAATTTTCCTATAGAAGGAATTCGACGGTACGAGAAAGCTAAAGATCGCATGCACGAAGCCAAAATTCAAGTGGAACAGCTACAATTTGCTATTCAACAACAACTAGAGCAATTGAATGAATTATGGTCGTTTGAACAAACACGGGAAATAGAAGAGTTATTGGCTAAGGAGTCCGAATGGCATCATTGGCTGCTTAGAAAGCAACAGTTGACGAGCGACCTTGAACAAGCGAAATCCGACATACAACAGCAAGCGCGAATGTTAGGGGTCAAAGACAAGTCCCATTTTTCTCAAGTGATATCTATGGATGTATCCCTTCAAAAAGAAGAGCACTTTCAACAAGTAATGCATCGATTGCAACAAGCCGAAGAGGCTATTCGATTTGAACGACAAAGCTGGGAACGAACAAAAATCGAAAAAGAAGAAATTGAAAGTAGAATGCAACAGCTTCGTGCGTCTGCACCTACTGAAATGGAGCAACAACAAAGTGGAAATGTGCAAAAACTGATAAGACAAGTGGCCGAGTTGAAAGCCCGCCAGCGGCTGGAGACACAGCCGGCAGCAGTGACGACAAACATTCCCCTAATTATCACCGTCATGATTTGTATAGCCTCCATTCTAGGGGCTATTCTTTCAGGAAACTGGACGATCGCGATTGGTGGAATTGTGTTAGCAGGACTTATTTTTGTGTTATTGAAAAAGATGGACCAAGGTACATCTGACAGGAAACCCGATGATTATTCATCGCAAATTGCAGCACTAGAACAGGAATTGTCCAGTACTGAGCAATTGACCAATCGGGTGAGATTGTATAATGAACGAATGGAGCAGCTCAAAGAAAAACTTCAAGATCAGCATCGGTTGACGGTGAAGGTAGAGCAAAGTATCGGTATTCAAGAGGCAAAATGTGAGGAAGCGAAAGAGACATTATCGGATTTTCTTCAGCTTCATGGATTTACAGAGCTATTGCATCCGAAATTGTTCCCAGAACTGTTTAAACGCATTCGTCATATTCAGGAACAGCAACAATCAATTTCACAAAAATTGACGGATGTTCAATCTCTTGAAGAAAAAATTCAAAATCGACTTAAAAAAATGTCCGAGGCAACGGGTGAGGCGCTTTCAAAAGAGCATGCTTATCATCGGTTGCGTGAGATCTGCAACAATGTAAAAACAAATCGAAAAGAGCATGAAATGTATCAAGTAAAAATGAAAGAATGGGAAGCTCAGTTATCAGAAAAAGAGAAGTTGTTTGATGCCCTGTCTGAAGACGTACAAAAGTTGTGGAGTGAAGCGCAAGTCGATTCTGAACGTGGATTTTATGAAGCCGACGTAGCATACCGTCTGAAACAAACCCTTCAACAGGAATACCAGTCGATTCAAGCGCAACTCAAATCAATTGGTGAAATCGCAATGTCTTCTGTAAATCATGAGGAACAAGAAGCCCAGTTGACTCAATTAAAGGAACAAGCAAATAATCTTACCAAATCCCGCCAAGACTTATTGGAGGAAAAAGCATTACTGAGACAGCAAACTAGCTCAATGCTTAGTGATGAAAATTATGGGTATATACTACAACAATTTGAACAAAAGAAAACTGAACTCGCAGAACTTGCACATAAATGGTCCGTAAACAAAGTTGTATCGGAAGCCATCAGGCAAACGATGCACAATTTAAAAGAAAATAGACTCCCATTTGTTCTTGAAAAAGCCCAGCAGTTCTTTAGGCACTTAACAAATGGACGATATGAGTCACTTGAAGTGAATGACGAGGGAATTTTCGAAGCGGTCCATTCACAAGGCATGCGTTATCGAATTGCGGAATTGAGTCAAGCTACGAAAGAACAAGCGTATATTGCCATGCGATTCGCTTTGGCGGAATCATTGGTTGGATCCGTGCCTTTCCCATTCGTAATGGATGATCCATTTGTCCATTTCGATCGTTTCCGTGTGAAACAAATGGTACAATTAATGTCAGATTTAGAAAACCATCATCAATTCTTGTATTTCACTTGTCATGAAGAGATGACGGCAATATGGACTGATGCACACATCATAGATGTTGCATTGTTGCAAAAGGAAAGGAGTGTATCGCCGGTATGAAAGGTAAAGGTATTTCAAACTTAGCAGTGGGCGAAACTGTCGATCATTATCTATTAATCAAGCAATCTATAAAGGCATTCACAACGACCGGAAACCCTTTTATGACCCTTATTCTTCAGGATAAAAGTGGAGATATCGAAGCGAAGCTCTGGGATACAAATGATGAGCATGAAGCGTTGTATCATGCGGAAGCAATTGTTCGTGTAGGTGGAGAGATACAACACTACCGTGGGAAAAACCAATTGCGAATCAAAAGCATTCGAGCTGTAAAAGATGATGAAGGAATTTCATTAAGTGACCTTGTGCCATCTGCTGAGAAAGCGAAAGAAGTATTGTTTGAGGAGTTAATGCAATTCTTCTTTGAAATGAAGAATCCACAGATTCAGCGAATAACGCGTCACTTGTTGAAAAAACATCAAGCGGCCATCATGACTTATCCTGCTGCAACGAAAAATCATCACGATTATGTCTCTGGTTTAATTGACCACGTCGTATCGATGTTAAAGCTTGGTAAATCATTATGTGATTTGTATCCTTCATTGAATAAAGATTTACTGTATGCAGGCATTATTTTGCATGATGTAGGAAAAGTTACCGAGTTATCAGGGCCAATCGCAACTTCTTATACCATCGAAGGGAATTTGTTAGGCCATATTACTATCATGGTCAATGAGATTTCAAAAGCGGCAGAAGAGTTACAAATTGAAGGGGAAGAAGTTATGCTTCTCCAGCACATGGTTTTGTCGCATCACGGGAAAGAAGAGTGGGGCAGTCCTAAAAAACCAATGCTGCGTGAGGCAGAAATTCTTCACTATATTGATAATATCGATGCGAAGATGAATATGCTGGATCGAGCATTAAAGAAAACGAACCCTGGAGAGTTTTCTGAGCGTCTATTCCCGCTCGACAATCGTTCATTCTATAAACCAACGTTTGAATAAGAAAAACGTGTATTAGGTAGTTAGTTATGCAAAGATTAACAATGATAAATAACAAGAATGGAACGAAGGCTAACGAACATCCTGTTGGCCCGAGGAGGCTTGCTAGTTCGTTCGCGGAAAGGGTACAGATTCCTTCTTTTTAAAAAAACAACTGTGAAAGTAACATAGCAAATAACAAAAAGGCGCTTCCTCAAATGGGAAGCGCCTTTCCTGTACACATTATTATTCAGCAGCTTCAGGTTCTGCTGGCTCTGGATTTAACATTTGATCGATTGCACCTTTTAAGTCTTCATCGTTAATTTTGATATCTGCTTCTTTCATTAACTTCGATACTTTAGGTAGCAAAGTGCTTTGATCAGCTTTTTGCAATTTTAAGGTTTTAGTTATTTCTGCTTTTTCATCTTCAAATGAACCAACCTTAGCTTCACGCTTATCCGTTACTTGGATAATATGATAGCCGAATTTAGTTTTTACTGGCTCACTGATTTTGTTAATTTCCAATGCCAATGCTGCATCAGAGAATTCTTTTACCATTTTATCTGGAGTAAACCAGCCAAGTTCGCCTCCTGATTGCTGTGCTGCTTGCTCAGTTGAATATTCTTTTGCTACAGCAGCGAAATCAGCGCCACCATCAAGCTTCGCTTTAACTTCCTTCGCAGTTGCTTCGTCTGCTACTAATACATGACGTGCATTTAATTCTGTTTTCATGTTTTCGTATTGAGCTTTTACTTCTTTGTCTGTAACTTTAACGTCTTCAGTTAAAGCTTTTTCTTGCAATAAGTTCAAACGAATGTATTTTTTATAGCTCTTTTCTGTTTGACCTTGTTGTGCAAGATATTGATCAAAGCTTTCGCCCATTTCTTTTTTCTCTTTGTCAAATTGAGCTTTTACTTCTTTGTCTGAAACTTCATATTCTGAAGCTAATACTTTTTCAATGATTAAAACTTGAAGTGCTTGTTTACCAACGGATTCTTTCATTTCTTCATAAAGTTCGTTTTTCGTAATATCTCCAGCTTTAGACGTGACAATTGGTTTGTCGTCTGACGCTGAGTCGCCATTACAAGCTGATAAAGCTAATACAGATGCTGCTAATGTCAATGTTAATACGGTTTTTTTCATGGGAAATCTCTCCTAACTATCTTCTTATTGCCGGTTTTACTATAACATAGACGACGGAAAAACAAAAATGGTTCCCTCATATGCCTACGCTTGTTGAACACAAGAGCATACGATAACAAAGAGGAAGGGGGTGTGCGAAGTGAGTGGTGGGTTCCAGCATCAATCCAGCTTTGCGTTAATCGTTGTATTATTTATTCTTTTAATCATCGTAGGTGCAGCGTTCTTGTGCTAATTTAAAAATCAGTAACGGCTGAGATAGACCGACATTGGCGTTGCATAAACTATCGGAAAAGAATATTTTCGGATGAAGTAGTGAAACGACTGTCCGAACTTACGCTGAAGCTGAACAGAGAGGCTCTCTTAATTTGTGGGTTTCTTTAAAAAGTATTCTTTGCTTTTCAAAAAGAAAAAGTCCATTTGCCTGGAGTCAGGCGAATGGACTTTTTTATGCGGTCAATAATATTTCTACATAAAAGGAAACAAGTAAAATCGTCACCAATACATTAATGGTTCGGAAAATCTTATTTTGTTTCTCTTCAGGAATTTCTCGTTGCGCACATAATGCATAAGTCATGCGATTAATCTGGAATAAATACACAATCGAGAATAGTACTACAACTGCGATAATCAAGTTTATTCCTCCCCTCTGCCAATCTTCACAAGCATATCAAAATCAAGAAAAAAAGAACAGCAATCCGTTTAAAAGTTAGCTGGAGGAACAAGAATTTCATATCCCGTATCCGTTTCTTCAATTAAAGCTTTTTTGGGTGAACGGGCAAGATTTTTAATATATAACAAATCAATCAGACAGAGACCACAATGATAAGCTAGCAGCATCGTAAAATAATGACCAAATTCGGGCATCATGAATGCACCAGTAATCAGCAGGCTGTTAATAATAAAAAATGGAGCAAGTAGAGCAAATAAGAAAAGTGCTTTAGGTACAGGCTCTTTTATACGAATCGATAATATAGGCATAAAGCTGAATTGTATTTTTACTGAGAAGTGTATGCGATTCCGATATCGAATAAATGGTAAAAAGTGAAGACTCTTATGAACCGGATACAATAACAAGAAACTCAGTAAAAAAACAGCGAATCGATCATCCGAAAGGCGATTGTCGTGTAAAATTTCGAGCAACACATAAAAAAGTGAAAATACGGCAACGACGAGTAATGACGATAACATGAAAATACGATCAAATCCGTATTGTTTTTTTACATTGATGGTTTTCCAGCAGTGCACTGTATGCATCTCCTATTGTAAAATAATGTACTTGCAGATACATACATTACGATGTTTTGATAGAAAAAGCAAGCCAATATTTATTACAAATTAGATAGCGTTTTCAAACGTTGCTATATTAACTCTTGTTTGTAACGGCCGGTTTAATGTTACCAATTTTTTCATCAAAGGATTGATCAATGTTTTTAAATGAATGTTCGAAGATTTCCATAAAGTCATCTCCATAAATATTTCGGATTACTGCCATGACTTCCATGAATTCGGGGAAACGCCCGTATAAATCTTTAAGAGGCATTGAACCTTCAATAACAGCGTGCTGAGAATCGTGATAATGCTCAATCATTTTTATTAATAATTCTTCACCTTGTTCAGTAAGCTCGATATACGTATTCCGCTTGTCATCTTCTCGTTTTGAAAAAGACAAAAGCCCACGTTCTTCCAATTTTTTTGAAAAGTTGAATGCAGTAGACACATGCATTACACCAAACTTTGCAACATCTGAAATGGAAGCCCCTTTTAAATGATATGAAATCCATAAAATATGATGCTCATTAATATTCAAGTCATAAGGTTTTATCCATTGTTGCCAATCCTTTTCGACCGCTTTCCAAAGCGCTTTCGACAACTGGGCAATTCGCTGGCTGTAGAGCATAGCTTCTTTCATGGTATACAATTGTTCAGACATATCGTCACCTGCTTCCATAAAAATCAATTTCTATCATTATAGCAATAAAGTAAAGGTCTGCATAGTTAGAATGTTGTAAATATTAAGATTTAAGTAGTTTTTTTGTTGACGAGAAATTGATTCAAATAAAAAATGCCCTGCAAATTTTTTGCAGGGCATTATGCTTAATTATGAACTGGCTGGTGAAGCATCTTTTTGATGCTTGGTGATTGATTTTTCAAGTTCCTCCATTGCCAACTGAATTGAAGCAATTTCATTTTGAAGACTTTCCTGAATAGGTGCAGTTTCTGACTGCCATTGTTGTACAGTTTGTTTCAATTCATTAATCGTTTGCGGTACATCAGTCTTTGCCGTATTAGTTAAACCAGCTATCGATTGTTTTAAATCGCTTATTTGAAACTTTACGTCAGATAATTTCTCTTTCCAATCAGATGATGCCATTTTGACATTCGAACGTAATTCGCTACCGGATTGAGGAGTAGAGAATAAGACCACTGCTGATCCTGCCACAAGACCTGAAACCAGACCAACAAAAAATGTAGAAGCTTTCATTATAGAGGCACTCCCTTCATATATATGTATACTATTCCTTCATTTCAATTAATTAAAACATGTCGGACAAGCCAAAACAACAAGAAATGCGAAAAGTGTCAAGAAAGCCCAACACCGGCGCTGGAAGCAAGGTCTCCTTTGCGACGAGTAACCGCAGGAGCAAGGTCTCCTTTGCGACGAGTAACCGCAGGAGCAAGGTCTCCTTTGCGACGAGTAACCGCAGGAGCAAACGAATCGAAAACTCGTTTTCGAATGAGTTTTAAGGTTTGAAGGAAAGATCGCGACATCATGTCGCAAAGCCTTCATGACCCACATCCTGTGGGCCTAAGCTTAGGTGTGGGCTGGCGCTTGTAGGTAGACAACATGAAATGCGAAAAGTGCCAAGAAAGCCCGATTTCCGTTGGTTGCTAGAGGAAAAAAAAGGCCTGCCAAGATTGGCAGACCATAGATTATTTAATTTGAAAAAGCGGTATCGAATTTTGAACGCTTCAACAATTGCGTTACAATCGGGAAAATAAAGAAGAATGCGATGGCATTCAACGCTACAGTTGGTAAAACAACCCCAACTACAAGACCGCCAAAAGGAACATTTACTCCGAGTACAAAAATGGCAACTGATAGGAAAATGATGCCTGACAGAAGTGTACCCAATCCTGCAAGTGCGACCGCAACTGAAAGTTTTTGTGTGAAATGTTTAAGTGCCACAACGACTGCAAAAAAGACAAATGCTGTAATAAACTTATCAATCACGTTTGGTAAAAAACCAGCTGGAAAAGTCGAAAATAATCCAGATATAACACCAGTTGACAGTGCGAGTAAAAATACATGTGACGCTTTTGGAAATAATAAAATACCAATAAACATCATCGTTAACATGAAGTCAGGTTTCATTCCACCGCCGAAACCTGGAATGATTAAGTACAACGCAGCTCCTACACCGACTAATAGGGCCATTAACACTAAATTTTTTGTATTCATTTGCTCATCTCTCCTCAACTATTCTAAACTCATATTTAGGAATCTCCGGGCGTATCCTGTGATCGACAGCGAGAAACTTACTTAAGATATTACAAGGTTTGGCAGTGAAATGCAAGTTTACTTGTGTATGTTTGACTTAATCAGTTCTGCATACTCAGCGAACATTTCATTGGAATATTGCTTCTCTTTTGTTTGCCAAGTTGCCTTAAATCCATCAGTTTGATCATATCTAGGTATGAAATGAAGATGGAAGTGGAAAATGCTTTGCCCAGCAGGAGCACCATTATTATTCAGCAAATTCAAGCCGGCTGGCTGAAAAGAAGCTTTGATTGATTCAGCGATTTTTGGCGCAACAGAAAATAATTGACCAGCTTCTTCTGATGACATGTCATAAACATTTTCATGGTGTTTTTTGGGGATTAATAGCGTATGCCCTTTTGTCAGTGGCATAATATCCATAAAGGCTAACACATGATCATCTTCATATACTTTTGTACTTGGAATTGAACCGTCTACAATTTTGCAAAATAAACACTCACTCATTTTAGGTCACGTCCTTTCAAGATATGGTCATAAGTTTATCATACAAAGAAGTGACAAGTGAAAAGCCATACAGCAAATTTTTTGATAAGATAAAGAATAAAAGGGGTGCATCTGATGAACGTATTGGAAGTAAACGCAGTAACAGGTGGCTATACACGGAAGCCAGTCATTCATGATTTATCCTTTTCCATTGCCCCCGGTGAATTAGTGGGTTTAATAGGATTGAACGGGGCAGGGAAAAGTACAACCATTAAGCACATAATTGGGTTGATGAATCCAAAAGATGGAGAAATTCGATTAAACGAAGTGACAATGAAGGAAAATATGGATGTCTATCGTTCATCGTTTTCATATATCCCGGAAACTCCCGTTTTGTATGACGAACTAACATTAAAAGAACATTTGGAACTGACTGCGATGGCCTATGGGTTAGATGAAGCAACTTTGGCAGCGCGTTCAGAAGTATTGTTGAAAGAATTCCGCATGGAAAAACGGTTAAATTGGTTTCCATCACATTTTTCAAAAGGAATGCGACAAAAAGTCATGATTATGTGTGCCTTTTTAGTAAATCCTTCATTATATATTATCGATGAGCCTTTCGTTGGACTCGATCCACTGGGCATTCAATCTTTACTGGATCAAATGAATGAAAAAAAACTAACTGGCGCATCTGTCCTCATGTCTACGCATATTTTATCGACAGCTGAACGCTACTGCGATCGTATTTTGTTATTGCACAACGGACGCATTCGTGCGCAAGGGACGATGAATGATTTACGGGCAGCGTTCAATATGCCACTTGCTACTCTTGATGATTTGTACATCGCAATGACGAAGGAGCAAGACCATGAATAACCTGCATGATGTATGGCGAATACGGTTTATTCATTATATAAATGAACTACAGAAATACATGAAATTTGTGTTTACAGGACATCTGGCAATTGTCATCGTGTTTGTCCTTGGAGCGGGTGGTTATCAATATAGTGAATGGTTGAAGTCTGCACCAACTGATTTTCCGGCTACATGGCTAGTATCCATTGTAATCGGACTATTATTGGCATATAGTCCGCCTACCACATTGATTCGTGAACCGGACCAGGTATATTTATTGCCATTGGAATCAAAGTTAATGTCATATATGAAAAAAGCGTTAGCTTGGTCATTTTGGTCTCAGATATTTCTAGTTTTACTGCCTTTAGTTGTTGCCATTCCTTTACTTACACAAGTAGGACAAGTCAAACCATTGACTATTGGTATGGTTCTTATCACCATTGTATTGTTGAAATTTTGGAATGGCCAAATTGAGTTTGCCTTCCAGTGGGCTAATTCAGGCAAGAGAATCTGGGGAGATCGTTCTATACGTGCCTTAATTTCTATATCTACAATCATAGCCACTTTCACATTGGTTCCTTTTTATTTGGTGCTATTGATTTTCCCAATTGGATTTTATAGTCTTTGGATTAAGCAGGTTAAGGGACAACCATTCCCGTATGAGCACTTTGTGAAAATGGAACAAAATCGTATGTTGCGTTTTTATAGATTTGCTAATTATTTCACGGATGTTCCTCACGTACGGGGAAGTATTCACCGTCGTCCATGGATGGATGTCATGTATCGATTGATTCCATTCCAGGAGGGAAACGCACAAAATTACTTAGTGTTTCGTACTTTTGTTCGTACAGATGATACTTTCTACTTATGGCTTCGCTTAACTGCACTTTCTGCTATAGGTGCGGCATTTATTAGCATTCCTGTTGTTGTAATGATTTTCGTAGGAGCTTTGGCATTTGCTTCTGCCATACAAATCAAACAAGCCCTATCGTCATCTAGTGAATTCCGAATGGATATGCTTTATCCCTTGGTCGAAACTGCACGGAAAAAAGCGGTGCTGAAATTAGTAAGAGTAGTACAAGTTTTGCAAGCAATAATCGTACTGATTGCTGTGCTTTTTACTGGTGTAGAGCAAGGCATTTTATATGCTTTGCCTCTAATTGTCGTAGTAGTTAGTGAGATTACCTTAAGGATGAGTAAATAGGAAATTTAAAACGGTCTCATAGCCCAATATAAGGGGGTTATGAGACCTTTTTCTAATACAATTGGTAATAGAAATTACTTTTTTCAGAAGGGCAGTAACTTTTCGAGTGGACCATCTAGCTGAATGATATTTTGTATGTCGAGAATCGGAATAGGGAAGTAAGGGAAGCCCCAGACGTAAGCGGTGATTTCGTATTGCTGGAAGTAAATGACCAGTGAATGGTCAGCAAAGTAGAAATCTTGATCTGGCCTGATTTTTGTGAATGGTTCAAGCAATTGAATATCCCAATCTTTGATTTTCTGTCCAATGATTTTCGATAAAACCGTTACATAATCACTATCTGGTTTAAATAAATCTTTTAATTCATACTGTCTTCCTGTAGTTACATCAAACGACAGTGCTTTAACTATGGTATTGCCGTGAGCGCCACCGGTAAACCCATAAACGGTTAATGTCAGACTTAAAATATTTCGTTCGTTTGTCTTGATTTCAAATCCTCCGACCATTTCCTGCAGAAATGGCTCATGAAATCCAAGCTCGACCATCGTGTTATTTATTGTTGAAACAATGACGGAATTGATTTTCATTTCCGCTTGTCGATTGGCGAGACCAATTACAAAAGGATAGTATACGTTAACTTTAGGTGTTTGTTTTTGAAGAACTTTGTGAGCTATCGTAACAGGTAAATCCATTTGCTCATCCTTTCTAAAACAAGTCTAATCTTTATCCTCTATAACCGTTACCTCAAAAGTTCCAAGACCCATCGAAGTGGAAAGTTTGTTGGTAAGATCCTGTATGTAGTTTTCTGCTTTTCTTTGACTCGTATCGATTCCATGCAAAATGATCGTTAATTCCTTTTTATCCATACTGAAAATCGTGTACGCAATGCTTCCAGTAGGTTTATATCCTTCATTTTTCAATGATGTAATAAGTTGTTGCTGAAAGTTCGTCTCGATCAATTTACTGTTGACGGCTTCAACTTCTTTCACATCTCGCAAATAAAGGTCCTGATCCGATTCGCTAGTCAAAGACGATAGAATTATAATCACGACTACCAGACTGATAAATAAGAAACCTAGTAACATTACTCCTTTTTTTGACCTTCTCATCGCAACCTCCAATTAGACATGGTTTTAAAATCATATGCCTAATCCTTTTAATTATTCGAAGTTTGGCATGAAAGCACGAACTGGAAATTAATAACACCTACTTCTTATATAAAGTAGCTTGATGAGGAGGCTTGCCTGTTCATCCGCAGAAAGGGCACAGATTCCTTCTTTTTTATAAAATCAACCGTGAAAGTTAACAGAGCCATTCAAAAAAAGAACCCGACACCATGTTACTGATGTCGAATTCTCATTTATTTTAGTCTTGATAATCTATGACTGCTGCACCTAATGTTTTTGCCGCAATCAACATGGCACTTTCATCAAAATCAAATTTGGGATGATGATGTGGGAATATTTCTCCTTGTGGTTGCGCCCCGGTAAAGAAGAATGTACCTGGTACTTTTTCCAAATAGTAACCAAAATCTTCACCGCCCATATGTTGTTCCGTTTCACGCACTTCACTGACACCCGGCACATGTTCAGCCAGTTCTTTCAAAAATTGAGTTTCAGCAATATGGTTAACGACAGCATTGTAACCACGCTCATATAAAAATTCGTAGGTGCAATCATTCGAATGGCATGTTCCTTGAATGACACGGTCCATTTCTTTTTCAATAAGATCACGGACTTCAGGATTGAATGTACGGACTGTTCCAATTAATTTCGCTGAATCCGCAATGACATTGAATGCATTCTCGGCTACAAAAGAACCCACAGATAATACGGCCGATTCCACTGGACTCACTCGACGAGAGACGATTTGTTGCAGGTTAGTAACTAGTTGAGCACCGATTACGACTGAATCTTTTGTTTGGTGGGGGCTGGCTCCGTGTCCTCCGCGACCTTGAATTGTAATTTCGAATCGGTCAGCTGCGGCCATGACCGGTCCGACTCTGTATTCAATCGTTCCTGCAGGAGTCAGTGACCACAAATGTGTACCAAAAATGGCATCGACACCCTCTAAACAGCCCGCCTCAATCATTGGCTTCGCTCCACCAGGCGCATACTCTTCTGCATGTTGATGAATGAGTACGTATTCTCCGGAAAGTTGTTCGCGCATTTGATGCAATGTTTTTCCAAGAACTAATAAAGTAGCGGTATGACCATCGTGACCGCAAGCATGCATAACGCCAGGAACCGTCGATTTATACGAGACATCTTTCTCGTCCTGAATTGGCAATGCATCGAAGTCCGCACGCAGGGCAACAGTTTTACCTGGTAAAGCACCTTTGATTCGTGCAACTACACCATTTCCGCCAACATTTGCTGTGAACTCAATACCTAAATCTGCATAGTAATCTTGAATGTATTTTGCTGTATTTGTCTCTTGAAATGAAACTTCAGGATGCATATGTAAATATCTGCGGATGACTAGCATTTCCTCAAATGCCGCATCTAGTTTTTCAAATAATTGATTCTTCACAAAAAAATCTCCTTTCGACTGTCGAAATAGTTTGAATGTTTGTTATTATATCATTGAGGGAACATCAGAACAATTGAAGTTTAATAAATTCACCAAACAAAGCAAATTCCGTCTTGAGGCGGAGAACACCTCCCACTAGCGAGAGATGTATTCGCATACGATTTAGTTAGAATAAAGAGTATAAGAAATTTTAGATTGGTGGTAAAAACATGAAAAGGCCATTATTGTCCACATTTTTTTTTATTGGGATGGGTGCGATTTTACTTAGTATGAATTTAGGTGTATTTAACTTACGAGAGACCTCCTGGACAACTTTTATTATTCCGGGAATCCTTATTGTGCTTGGATTGATTGCTCTGGATAGTTATCTAAAAAAAGATCGTCAAGGTATTTCCTTAGTTTGGGGAATGTTTGCCGCTTTGTACGGAATTCTCATTACATTGGGAATTCTGGATTATTTTGAATTTGCATATAGAGACTGGTTGAAATTATGGCCGATTTTATTTGTTGCTTTCGGTGTACATCAACTATTCAAACGGCCTTTACAAGAGAAAAAGAAGAAAATCATTACAATTAATACATCAAAAAATAGTGAAAAGAAGTCTTTTCACAGTCCTGATTGGGAATTAGGGCCTCTACAATTAACAAAAAATGTGGCTGAATATTTTTTTGACTTTTCAAAGGCAATTATTCCGCCTGGCGAGACTCCGATACAATTAACTGGTTTTGTAGGAGAAATCCATATGTTAATCCCTGAACATATCGGTGCTCATATTACGATTAAAGCGAATGTAGGTGAAGTTGAATTATTCGACCAACTGGATAAAGGACTTGGTGCAGACCTCGTTTATGAAACCCCAAACTTTGAAACTTCAGAAAAACGTCTGCGAATATTCATTAAGTACAATGTTGTCGATGTTAAAATTCATGGTGTCTAGGAAGGAAGAGTAGGAATGAAGTCATTTCATGTTGAATCCATTAAACAAGGCTGGCGGCTTGCACGTGATGTCTCCATTTTCCTATTCGCCATTCTTCAACTATATGTTTATTTCATTCCGTACACATTTATTACTATAAAAGGTTCTATTGTAGTGCCCATCATCGTTTTTATAGTAATCGCTACTTACGAAATGATCCGGGGATATCGAAGGGACAATCATTTATCAAGTCGCCACCGCGATCTACTGGCCGGTTTTGGCATGTTGCAAAACGGCAAATACCGTACCCGCCTTCCAGTTCAAGGGAATGACGAGCTTGGGTTGCTTGAAGAAGGTTTTAATGAGTTGGCAGAACAAATGAATGTCCAATTAAGAACTTTACAACGTCTAGTGGATCAGAATGTCATGATGATCAAACAAGCTGAACAAGCTGCAATGACGGAAGAACGTCAAAAAATTGCACGTGAATTGCATGATGCTGTCAGTCAGCAATTGTTTGCCTTATCGATGCTGTCCTCTGCTGCAGAGAGAACAGTTCTACAAAATCCTGAAAGAGCTGTATCCATTATTCAGCAAATATCTGTTCTATCCGTAAAAACCCTCAATGAAATGCGAGCTCTATTGCTTCATTTAAGACCAATGGATTTACAAAATAAAACCCTCTTTGTGGCACTTTCAGAGTTACTCGAAGAGTTGGAGACGAGGACTGATGTTACATTCGACCTTAAATTTCCAGAAGAGTCCTGCTTGTCTCAAGGAAGTGAAGAGCATGTGTACAGAATTGTGCAGGAAGTGCTTGCCAACTGTCTTCGTCATGCAGAAGCCACACATGTGAAAATTTTAGCAGAACTCAGTAGTTCACAATTTGTATTGACCATCAGAGACGACGGAAGAGGGTTTGATTCGGCAAAGAAGAAGCAAACATCATATGGATTGATGACGATTCGAGAACGCTGTGAAGAAGTAGGCGGCACTGCCCGATTGCACTCAAAAGAAGGGGAAGGAACGGAATGGCTTTTCCAGATTCCTTGCCAACCTTTAAAAGGAGGTATGCGTGATGAAACCGATTCGAATTGGCATAACAGATGATCATGAAATGGTCCGACTGGGATTGGTATCTTATTTTATGACAGAACCGGGAATCGAAGTTGTTGGAGAAGCGAGAAGTGGTAAAGAAGGAATCGCCTTAGCTAAAAAACATCTGCCCGATGTGATGCTGATGGACTTGTTAATGGAAGATGGCAATGGAATCGAAGCCACAAAAGAAATCCTGGCTTTTCATCCAACATGTAAAATCATGATATTAACGAGCTATTATGATGAAGAACAAGTATTTCCAGCGCTTGAAGCAGGGGCTTTCAGCTATTTATTGAAAACGTTGCCAGCCCATAAAATTTCTGAGGCGATTCAAGATGCCTTTAAAGGGCAGGCGACGATTGCCCCTAAAGTGACTGACTTGATGATGAAAAAGTTGCGTCCTAAAGAGAGGTTTCTTCACGATAATTTAACGGAGCGGGAATTGGATGTATTAAAATGCCTAGGGGACGGGCTTAGTAACCAGGAAATTGGGGAGAAGTTATTCATTGGCATCAAAACGGTGAAGACTCACGTGAGCAATATTTTAGGTAAGCTTGAATGTGCCGACCGCACTCAAGCTGCTGTTTATGCCAACCGTAATGGGATCTTGCACGGGAAAGAATAAACTGACTTTCACATTGAGGAGTGTCTCATGATGCCTGTTATCATACACATTACTTACATAAAAGCACCGATTGAAGTGTGTTTCAATCTTGCCAGAAGCGTTGAAGCGCATATGCAAACTACCTCTCAAACAAAGGAAAGGGCAGTTGATGGCGTAATAACAGGATTATTGGAAAAAGGTGATTGTGTCACTTGGGAAGCCACTCATTTTGGAGTGAAACAGAGATTAACTGCCAAAATTATAGAGATGGTTAGACCCAATTTTTTTATAGATGTTCAAGTTAAAGGAGCTTTTCAATCATTTACACATACGCACGAATTTACGGAAATCCATTACGGGACAATGATGAAAGATACGTTTGTCTATCATGCACCATTCGGTATCATTGGACGCGTGGCAGATAAACTGTTTTTGGAAAAGTACATGCAAGGATTTATTGAATCCCGTTCGAATGAGCTAAAGCATCTGGCAGAATTACGAATGAGGGAAATGAAGTCAGAATAAACCTGTTACAATGGACATTTCAAATTTTGAGGATTGGAAATTTCATATCACATTTGCCACAGCAGTTCCATACAATATGGGTATTGATTGAAAGGAGTGTGGCATGAATGGATGATCAACAACAGTCCGTAGAGTTTGTCAGCAATTTTGATCCTTTTGTGTACCAGACGTTAACGTCAGCTGTAGGAGGAAAAATTGTTGTTCAATTATCAAATAACAGTGTGGTCACAGGTGTACTTAAAGAGGTTGTGCCCGATCATATCATAGTGGAAAAAAATGGAACACCATTTTACGTTCGTATCCAACAAATTATTTGGGTGTCTCCAGCTTCTCATAAATAATAATTGAATATATTCACTTACTGGGAGTCATAAACATAAACGGGAAGAGTCGAATTCGTTTAATTATCAAATTTGAGAGAAGGAGATTCCATGTTTAAACGCATAAATAGGCTGGCAATCGAGTTGCCTGTACCCGAATATGGCGATGCAAACGCTGCTGCAGCCGTTCAAGAACTTTTGGGTGGTAAATTCGGAGAAATGTCGACTTTGAATAACTATATGTATCAGTCATTCAATTTTCGTCAAAAAACGAAATTTAAACCATTTTATGACTTAGTCGCAAGTATTACCGCTGAAGAATTTGGACATGTTGAGCTGGTATCCAATACCATCAATATCTTGAACAAAGGTATTTCTTTTGCAGGTGATCCTGATTTGACACCATTGCAAAATGGTAAAGATTTACGAAATACTTACGCGCTCATAGCAACCGCCCAAACTTCGATGGCAGGGGATTCCATGGGTAATCCATGGCGCGGTGACCATGTGTTTTCTAGCGGAAACTTGGTGCTGGATCTGTTGCATAATTTCTTCCTGGAATGTGGAGCTAGAACACATAAGATGCGCGTTTATGAAATGACGAGTCACGAAACAGCGAGAGAAATGATTGGTTATCTACTTGTACGCGGTGGCACGCACGTACTTGCGTATGCGAAAGCCATTGAAATGGCCACCGGTGTTGATATAACAAGAATGCTTCCAATACCGAATCTGGATAATCGGTCATTTGATCATGCGGTAAAATATGAAGATCGTGGTTTAGGAAATGTTCTCTTTACATGGAATGATGAAGGGCAGTATAAAGATATTCGCTCTATCTGGAAAGGCGATAATCCGAGTACCGGTCAGCCACTTGTTGTTCAAGATGGTATTCCTAAAGGTGGACCAATTCCGGACCTTGACGATTTACCCGAAGAATTCGCGCCGGGAATTGGGCCGGATGAATATCAACAAATTGCCAAACGTTTAATGGCTAACATGTAGGGTTTTAAACGATTTCTCAAGAAGTTAACTTGCTTGTGAACCGAGTTTGAGCGATAAAGTGTTTGATTTGAGCGATAAATCGCCAGTTTGAGCGATAAATTTCTAGTTTGATTGATAAATCCTCTAATTTCAGCGATAAAAATTTCACGAAATTTTTATTAAGAAATCCATAGCCATCAAAAAAGCGCCGTTCCCTTGGGAATAGGCGCTTTTCAATATTATTAAGCTTTGTCTGTCTTTTTTGCAGTTTTATAAGTTGTAACATAAGAAGCACTTGAGAAGATATTTGGACGTTTGTCGATGCCTTCATCGGTACCGCGTTTTTCATGTGCCTTGTTATAAGCTTGTGAATTCTGCCAAGCTTCGAATGAGCCTGCACCAGTCCATTCCGTCAAAATGATGTATGTGTCCGAACCGACTGGACGCAATACGCGGATTGCAATAAATCCTGGCTCATTTTCAATAGCACGCGGACGATTTGTGAATCGGTGTTCAAAAATCGGGCGACCTTCTTCTGTTACTGGGATATTGTTGAAAACGAAGTAGCCCTGGTCACTTAATTCACCTGAAGAGTCGATGACTTCATACTTACGCGGTGTTTGAAAAACTGTTTTGCCACTTGTTTCATGAAGTAGCACTGCATTTCCTTGTCCGTGTAGGACGACCATCTTTTCTCCAGCATGTTTTTCCTTTAAAGAATTCATGAATTCAGGTGTACCTGACGTCAAATAAATATTCACTCAAAATCCCTCCATTCTATAAGTACATTATAATCTTCCCCAGTTAAAAGTGCTCAAAACAACACTTTGTCAAAAGAGTGTCGTTGAATCAAGACAATTCTATGACAATTGCACTTGAAATCTATACAATAGTGTAGAGAACGTCTATATTTAGAACGAATATAACAAGGACGACCCCAAATATGTAAGGTTGAAAGGCAGGAAGGCAATTCATGAGACAGATTAACGACACTTTTTTACGCGCAGCGAGAGGCGAGAAAGTAGATTACACACCTGTATGGTATATGCGTCAAGCAGGACGTTCACAACCGGAATATCGCAAAATTAAAGAGAAGTATTCATTAGAAGAAATCACGCATCAACCAGAACTTTGTGCATACGTTACACGCTTACCGGTTGAAAATTACAATGTGGATGCCGCGATTTTATATAAAGATATCGTGACACCACTTCCTGGAATCGGTGTTGATGTGAAAATCAAATCAGGCGTGGGGCCTGTTATTTCTAATCCGATTCGCACAGTGCAAGATGTAGAAAAACTTGGTGAACTTTCGCCTCAAGATCACATCCCATTTGTTCTTGAAACCATCAAAATTTTGACTGAAGAACAACTGGATGTTCCGTTAATCGGTTTCTCTGGAGCTCCGTTCACGCTTGCAAGTTACATGATTGAAGGCGGTCCTTCTAAAAATTACAACAAAACGAAAGCATTCATGGTCTCTGAGCCTCAAGCGTGGTTTGCATTAATGGACAAGCTTGCTGATATGATTATCATTTATACTAAAGCACAAATCGATGCTGGTGCTAAAGCCATTCAAATTTTTGATTCATGGGTTGGCGCATTGAATATTGAAGATTACCGTATTTTCATCAAACCGATAATGACACGGATTTTTACTGCTATTAAAGAACAAGGTGTACCTGTAACGACATTTGGTGTTGGTGCAAGTCATTTAGCAAAAGAGTGGCATGATCTGCCAGTGGACGTAGTAGGTCTAGACTGGCGCTTATCAATCAAAGAAGCTCGAGCAATGGGCTTAACAAAAACGCTTCAAGGAAACTTGGACCCATCTCTTTTGTTGGCAGATTGGTCTGTCATTGAAAAACGTGCTAAAGAAATCATCGATCAAGGAATCGCTCATCCTTCACATATTTTCAATTTAGGACATGGCGTATTCCCTGAAGTAAATCCAGATACATTAAAACGATTGACGTCATTTGTCCATGAATACAGCCGTGCACAAATCAAAGCACATTCATAAGTCTTACAAGTTCGCGCAATGAAATTGAACCTAGCAAAATGAAGATTGTAAATTAATGAACGAGGTGATCAAGTTGACTAAAAAAACAATGGGACTGCTTGTGATGGCTTACGGCACGCCCTATAAAGAAGAAGATTTAGAGCGTTATTATACACATATTCGTCATGGCCGTCCGCCAAGCCCAGAAGCTCTTACCGATTTAAGAGACCGCTACCGCGCAATCGGTGGAATTTCTCCTTTGGCAAAAATTACAGACGACCAAGCGACTGCACTTCGTGACCGTTTGAATGCCGTTCAAGACGAAATTGAATTCAAATTATACATTGGGTTAAAACATATTGAACCGTTTGTTGAAGATGCCGTGGAGCAAATGCATAAGGATGGAATCACAGAAGCGGTTTCCATTGTACTTGCACCTCATTTCTCAACATTCTCGATTAAGTCGTATAACGGACGCGTACAAGAAACTGCTGAAAAATTAGGTAGTCTACAGATCACTTCAGTAGAGAGCTGGTACGATGAACCAAAATTCATTCAGTATTGGTCTGAAAAGGTTTCCGAAACTTTCAATTCGATGTCGGCAGAACAACGTGAAAAAGCTTGTTTAATCGTTTCTGCACACTCATTACCTGAGAAAATTATCGCAAATGGAGATCCATATCCAGATCAATTAAAAGAAACGGCCAACCTAATCGCGCAATCAGCTGGTATTGAAAACTACGAAGTCGGTTGGCAAAGTGCTGGTCAAACGCCAGAACCTTGGATTGGACCAGACGTTCAAGACCTTACTCATGAATTGCACGAACAAAAAGGCTATTCTACATTTGTCTATACGCCAGTAGGGTTTGTCGCAGATCATTTAGAAGTGTTATTCGACAATGATTATGAGTGTAAAGTGGTGACTGATGAAATCGGTGCCAATTACTACCGACCTGAAATGCCTAACACACAACCATTATTTATTGATGCTATGTCCGATGTTGTATTGAAACATTTAGATAAAAAATAAGGAAACTGAAATCGAAAGTGATGATGACTGTGTCTCAAGGAAAACGAAAAGTAGCGATAATTGGTGGCGGAATTACTGGATTGGCAGCTGCATATTACTTGCAGAAAGAAGCGAAAGAAAAAGGGTATCCTCTTGAAGTAGTTTTGATAGAAGCTTCCCATCGACTCGGAGGGAAAATCCAAACAGTCCGCAAAGATGGATTTGTCATTGAACGGGGACCTGACTCGTTTTTGGCACGTAAAAAAAGCTTTGGCATTTTAGCCGAGGATCTTGGCATCAGTGACCAACTTGTCAGCAATGCAACTGGACAGGCATATATTCTGGTCAATGACGGGCTGCACCCAATTCCTGGAGGGTCTGTCATGGGCATCCCTACACAAATATCGCCTTTCTTCACCTCGGGATTGTTCTCATGGAGCGGGAAATTTCGCGCGGCTGGAGATTTTATTTTACCTAAGTCCTCTGTTAACGGAGATCAGTCGGTTGGACAATTCTTACGCAGACGTTTCGGCGGTGAAGTGGTTGAAAATTTAATAGAACCTTTATTATCAGGCATCTACTCCGGAGACATTGATAAAATGAGCCTCCAGGCTACATTTCCCCAGTTTTATAAACTAGAACAGGAACATCGAAGTTTGATAATCGGTTCGAAAAAAACGACACCAAAACAGCCGATTGTTAAGTCAAAAGAAGGTATTTTCCGTACATTCAAAAATGGATTGGAAACTGTAGTGGAAGCAATTGAAGCACAGCTTGAACCAGGTTCAGTTATGAAAGGTGTTCGTGTGGAACGTTTCGAACGAGTTGGAGAACAAGTGAATTTGTTCCTAAACAACGATTCAGAAATGCTTCTCGATCAATTGATTTTTGCAACACCACATCTCGCCGCTCTGCCATTATTTGAGGAGCACGGATTGATGGCTGACTTCGAGGAGATGCCTGCTACTTCAGTGGCGACTGTTGCACTGGCTTTTAAAGAAGAAGCGGTCAAACAAGATAAAGAAGGCACCGGCTTCTTAGTGTCTCGAAACAGTGATTACTCCATCACTGCTTGTACGTGGACACATCGTAAGTGGCCAACAACAACACCAGACGGGCATGTATTGCTTCGAGGATTTGTTGGTCGGGCAGGTGATGAGTCTGCGGTTGAATTATCAGACAGCGAACTTGAAAAAATCGTTCTCTCGGACTTACGCAAAACGATTAACATTGATCAAGAACCTCTATTTTCGGTCGTCACTCGATGGAGAAATGCTTCTCCCCAATATGTGGTAGGGCATAAAGAACGCGTGGCTAAAGCGAAAAGAGAGATTCGAGAGCGTTTTCCAATGATTAAGCTAGCAGGAAGTTCTTATGAAGGCCTTGGACTGCCTGATTGTGTCGATCAAGGGAAAGCCGCTGTCAGTGAAGTTTTGGATGACTTGTTTGTTAAATAAATGAATGTGAAAGGGCAACTCCTCGGAGTTGTCCTTTTGTTTACGTTTATTGTAGAGTTATTATAAAAGATTCTAATGGTATAAAATAACAATTATTGTTACATCGTTGCAATAGCTTCGGAGGAATGGTCATGGCAAAACTACCTTTGGCCTTAATCTTTCCTGCGTAGTTCACGAAAGGTTGCGGATCCACTCTATAAATAATCAATAGTAAAAGTAAACGGAGCCTTTTTATTAAGCAGAGAGTACAAGGATAATAGTACCTGCTATGTTTACAAAAAAGTTATGAAAAACCAAGTGAAATATCGCGATAATACGTTAGAATGTCCTGTATTGACTCATCAAATGATATGCTAGGTTGCCATCCCAGTTTATTGATTGACTTAGGTCTAAGAGGTTTAACTACTTCAAGGTAATTGCCCAATGTTTGAATTTCAAATTCAACAGAAGAATAAAGACGGAGAGTATTTATCAGGTCTTTTAAGTACTTGTATTTTCCAGACGATATAACATACGTTTTGCCAGGAATACCTTTTTGAAATAATGTATCGTACGCCAAAATAGCATCTCTGACATCCAAAAAATCGAGTCTCGCATGTAAGTTAATTACTTTTAGTATTTTTTCGGCATTAGTGAATTCCATTTCAACTACTTTTTTTGCAAGGATTGAGCATAGCCCGAAAGAAATGCCCGGACCGATAAGATTGGAAGGCTTTGCGATAATAACATTCATTCCATAAAGCATTTCCCAGGACTGTGCAATCAATGTTTGAAGAGTTTTCGATAAAGCATAGGGATGGTGAGGAGCGGAGAAGTCGGTAGGATTGAATTCCAGCGAGGATCCAACAACTACGATTCTACAATCAGATTCTTCATTTCGCAGGGCTTCCAATAAATATGCAGTAGAGAAGACATTTGCCTCGAGAGAGCCAAGTGGATCACTCCAGGATGCTTCAACATGGTTCTGACCTGCCAAATGAAGAAGAAAATCGGGTTTTGTTTTTTTGATTAGCATTTTAACTGCCTGTTTATCTGTAAGTTCACATTTTTCATAGGTTACTAAGCGATTTGAAATTTGATTGGTTGCCATTCTCGTTACTGCAATCACATGATAGTTCTCATTCATAAAGTATTTGCATGCGTGTTTCCCCGTAAATCCATTTGCTCCTGTAATTAAAATCCTCGGTTTCCCCAATGGTATAGCATTTTGCGGGAACTGGCTTGATGACTCGTTATTTTGCGTCAAATCCTCCACTCCTATCGGAATGAAAATTGAAAGGACCTAGAAATGAACAGTCAATTAGATTGATAAAATCATAGGTATCATTCATTCCATTTTGGATTTCAACGAGAGGATCCCAATATAGCCCTAGATGTGTATTTTTATTACAAAGATTACTATGTTTGATATCTACATCCGGAGAAACAGTATGGAGTGGCTGCATATTAATACCATTAATATCTGCCGGTAACTTTAAAAGCTCATTGATGGAAGATTTTTTCGCCGTACTTACTCCTGACAAAATGAACGCGTCAAATAAATGGGAACTAATAAATCCGGCTTTTCCCGTGACAACAACTTTCAATTCACAAACATCCTTTTGTTTTTTACATTGTATGTAGTAGGTGACTATGAGTTTAGGCATTCGCATTTTTACATATAGACCTTCGCTTATCGTAGGTAACTAATAGAAGATATAAGTTTAAGTTTACAGAACTCAAATGTATTTTTATCGGGATGGAATTTAAGCAATGGATTGTGAGGAATTGAGTAAATTTGGGCAATGATTTGAGGGTTTAATCCTTTATTTGTTCAACCATTGTCATCACGAGTTCTGGTTAGGATTAGAATCATAGGAAGTTAATCTAGATAAAAGTTGGCGCTAATCTTTTTTCAATTGTTGAAAGTAAGGGCTTTTTTAAAAAAGCTCTTTAATTTGTATTATAGTGTTTAGTAAATCTATCAAAAATTGTAATAGTAGGTGGGAAAACTATGTATCTTATTATGAAATTTATGATTTTCATCATTTTAATCTTGTGTTTTGATTTTCTGTTGAAGATTATGATTTTCCATCCTTTTGGTGCTGATGGCATTATGGGTCTATGCATTCGCTCCATTATTGCAACCATTTTAGCCATTATCAGTTCATACTATATATTAAGAAGGATTAATGATTTATGAACAAATAGTGACAGTAATGAATTGCCTATTGTAAAAAACATAAGAATCTATTATGATTATGACTAGATGACCGATATGGTTTTTTAGTCAGTTTTATGAGATGAGGTGAAAGAATTGGATCGCAGACATGAAATTTTAGAAGCAGCAACTAAATCATTTTCTTTATTTGGTTATAAAGCGACCACCATGGATCAAGTGGCGAAGGTTGCAAATGTAGGAAAAGGGACGATTTATACATTTTTTGCAAATAAAGAAGAATTGTTTCATGAAATTGCCTTTACGATGATTAATGAAATGAAGGCAGAAAAAGATGCTATCATTTCGGATCAGTGCTCTTTCCAGAACAATGCCCATCTCGTATTAATGAAAATGCTGGAGTTCCGGGAGCGACACGCTTTACTTGCAAAGTTGATTGCTGAAGAAAAAGATATGAAAACGCCTGTCGTTCAGGCTGTTCTTGTAAAGGTTGAACAAGAAATTGTACGCTATATTGCAGAGCATATCGAGCGGGCGATTGCCAAGAATGAAATAAGAGAAGTAGATGTTGAACTAGTCGCCTACTTAATTTTTAAAGCCTATATGGCCTTTGCTGTTGATTGGCAAAAAACTCATGAGCAAGCGCTACCGGAAGAAAAAATAGTGGATGTATTTCGTGACACTATATTCCGAAGTCTCATTAAGTGAGACTCTTTTTTTGAAACAAAATGACCAATTGAGAAATTCGGTCAATAAGTATTAGGAGGAAATTAGATGATAAAACAAGAATTTCTAAACATTTTTAAGAACCGTAAATTACTTGTTCCAATCCTAGCGGTTTTATTCATTCCGGTATTGTATGCGGGGATGTTCTTATGGGCGTTTTGGGATCCCTATGAACAGTTAAATGAGCTGCCAGTAGCAATAGTCAATGAGGATGCGGGAGCTGAATTGGATGGGCAACGCATAACGGTCGGGAAGGATCTCACGAAGAACCTAGTAGATAGTCAAGAGTTTCATTTTGTGGAAGTGTCAAAAAAACAGGGAGAAGAAGCTCTGAAAAATCAAGACTATTATATGGTAATTGAGATTCCTTCGAATTTTTCTCAACATGCAACGACACTTTTAGATGAGAAACCTGAAAAATTGATGATTGAATACAAACCGAACGAAGGGTTTAATTTCTTATCCGCACAAATTGGTGAGTCAGCAATTGAACAAATTCGTGCAGAAGTAAATAAACAAGTCGTCGCTAGTTACTCCGAAAATCTTTTCGCTTCCATTTCTAAAATGGGCAATGGGTATGGGGAGGCTGCAGACGGAGCCGAGAAATTATCGGCTGGAGCAGATAGTCTTTCTTCTGGAGCGACGGATTTGAAAGGTTACTTGGAACAATTGGCAAGCGGATCGGTACAATTGGCTGATGGGTCAACAGCACTTGCTTCAGGAACCGTAAAAGCATCAAATGGAGCAACAGAATTAAATGAAGGACTCGGGAAACTTACAGCAGGAGCGGGTCAGTTACAACAAGGCGCTGGTAAAGCAGCAGATGGAGCTGGCCAACTGCAAGATGGAGTTGCGTCTTATACGCAAGGTGTCGCAAAAGTATCAAATGGATTAGCGGCGGCAAATGAAAAAGAACAGCAACTCAATGAAGCGTTAAGCCAACTGCAACAAGGTGCCACCATGACGAATCAATCTGTTGGCAAATTGGCAGGGGGTTCTACTCAAGTAACATCTGGTTTGGAGACTTTATCTGAACAAATGGCTCCGATTCTCGCATCTCTTCCAAAAGAGCAACAAACCGCTTTGAAAGGGGCACTTGAGCAACTTCAACAAGGAAGTTCACAAGTTTCTCAAGGCTTAGGTGAGTTACAAGTCGGAACAGAACAGCTAAGCGGCGGCATGAATCAAGCATCATCTGGTGCAGAGAAATTAGCTACAGGTCATCAGGAGCTTGCGAATGGATTGTCTACCTTAACTCAATCTTCCGAAGAATTAAATGCAGGGGCTGCATCTTTAGCAACTGGAAGTGACACCCTTTCGACTAAGTTGGGAGATTTGAAAAACGGGTTGGCAAGTGCCTCTACGGGCAGTAATGAACTTTCAAACGGGTTGCAACAACTTGTTCAAGGTTCGAATGAGTTAACTTCAGGTACATCACAAATTGCATCAAAATCTGGAGAACTTGCTGCTGGATCCACTGAGCTTGTTGATGGAACAGCGAAACTAGCTGAAGGTACGTCTTCTTTACAAGAAAAACTTGCAGATGCTTCTACTGTAGCAAGCGAAGTAAATGCTAACGAAGATACGATTGACATGGCTTCTTCTCCAGTTGGCGTAACAAAATCAGCTGTCAATCACGTGCCAAACTATGGAACAGGATTTGCGCCATATTTCTTGTCACTTGGATTGTTTGTGGGAGCATTGCTAATTTCAATCGTTTTCCCTCTGGTACAAACAGCCATCCCACCGACAAGTGGGTTTGCATGGGCAACGAGTAAAATGACCGTTCTCGGTATCGTTGGCGTTGTGCAAGCATTGATTGCGGTAGCAATCCTAATTTTCGGATTAGGATTAGATCCAGAAAATCTTGGATGGTTTATTGCGATAGCCATCATGACGAGTTTCACCTTTTTAGCCATCGTGCAATTGCTCGTTACAGTTCTTGGTGACAGTGGTCGATTTGTCGCCATCATCATTCTTATTTTGCAACTGACGACAAGTGCAGGAACGTTCCCGCTCGAAATGATTCCGCAACCATTGCAAATATTTAACCAATGGTTGCCGATGACCTATTCCGTACAAGGATTCAAAGCTGCGATTTCCTCAACGGATATTGACTTTATTCAGTGGAATATCGGAATATTGCTGGCATTCTTTATAGTAGCAGTTGCATGTACGACGACTTATTTCGTCATTTTGTTCAAGCGACGCTATTCAAAAGTCCAGGAAGCATAAAAAAACGGCCGTTCAGGAGGGAAATCCTGAACGGCTGTTTTTTTAATTAAATAGTATTACATTTATCGCATGTATTACCGTAGCACTCATGCTGTTCTTCGATTTTTTCTCCACATTGGGCACATTGCTTAGGGGGAAGGTTCTTGAAAAACTCTACTACATTCTCAATCATGTCGGTGACCTCCTTTTTCTGTACTAGTACTGTTATCGTATATGGTATTGTATTATAACAGTTAAACGAATGTCAACACAAACGCCTAATATTCCTATATAATATGAATAACATCTAAAAGGAGCGATACCCTCATGTATTTTATTGATAACAAAGGAATTACAGATCCTCGCATAAATTTGGCGATTGAAGAATATGCACTAAAAACAATGGACATAGAAAAGGATTCTTTCTTTCTGTTCTATATCAATGAACCAGCTATTATTATTGGCAAGAACCAGAACACCATTGAAGAAATCGATACAGATTACGTAGATATTAACGGTATTCACGTAGTACGCAGACTATCTGGTGGCGGAGCTGTTTATCATGATTTGGGTAATTTAAACTTCAGTTTCATCACGAAAGACGATGGGGACAGCTTCAGAAACTTTAAGAAATTTACGCAACCAATTGTGGATGCGCTGAAAGAAATGGGCGTTGATGCAGAACTGTCAGGACGCAATGATATCTTAGCCGAAGGTAGAAAAATTTCTGGAAATGCCCAATTCACAACAAAAGGCCGTATGTTCAGTCATGGTACATTAATGTTCAATACTGAAATTGATGCAGTGGTTTCTGCATTAAAAGTACGCAAGGACAAAATTGAATCAAAAGGAATTAAATCAATTCGCAGTCGAGTGGCAAATATTACCGAGTTTTTGGACAAGCAAATTACAATTGAAGAGTTTCGTGTGAAATTGCTCCACTCAATTTTTGGTGGAGAAGAAGTTAAAACAATTGAATTGACTGAAGAGGATTGGGCAAATATCAAAGCCCTATCAAAAAAACGTTATGGAAATTGGGAATGGAATTATGGCAAGTCTCCAGCATTCAATATGTCCCATTCAGAAAGATTCCCAACGGGTGGAATTGACGTGAGATTGCAAGTGAAAAACGGAGTCATTGAAGATGCTAATATTTATGGTGACTTCTTCGGAGTAGGCGATGTTGCAGATATCGAGAAGCGAATCATCGGTGTGACTTACGATAAAGCGGCGATTTCTGACGCGCTAGGTGATATGGAAATCTCAACGTACCTCGGCGGAATTACAAAAGAAGAATTCCTTCAGTTGATTTATTAATATTCATTACGAAAGCCTGACTTCGGTCAGGCTTTTTTTATGGACAAGAGGTAAAGATGGTCGTCCAAATCCAATTTGTGCAACCTGGAAGGCTAATCTGTCTACCTGGTCGGTCAAACTATCTACCTAGAAGTCCATTCTGTCTACCTGGAACACCAAACTGTCTACCTGGAATTACGCCATTGTTCCATTCTCTCCTTTCATCGGAATAATCTACATAGAGTAGCACTTCGAGCCGTTCTTAAGTACAATTAAGAAAAAGATATTAAGGGGGAGGACAAGATGTCGACACATCGCATTTATATCGTTGAAGATGATCGGAAAATCGCCTCGCTGCTTGCCGATACGTTACGTAAATATCATTATGAAGTGCAAACGGTTCAAGACTTTGAACTGATTTTAGAAGAATTCGAAGCGTTCGATCCGCACATCATTTTGCTTGACATTAATTTACCTTCTTATGATGGATACTATTGGTGTCGTCAGTTCCGCATGAAGACGACGTGCCCGATTATTTTTATCTCAGCACGATCTGGTGACATGGACCAAGTGTTTGCGCTTGAAAATGGTGGGGATGATTTTATCACGAAACCTTTCCACTATGAAATCGTCCTAGCCAAAATAAGAAGTCATTTACGAAGAACTTACGGTGAATATGCAGCGAAACAAGAAGAACGAACGATAAAAACGGGCAAACTCTGTTTATATTTGGAGCGCATGGAACTTCATACTTCTTCGCAAGAAATTCCACTGCAAAAACGTGAGTGTACAATACTTGAGCTATTAATGACCCAGTCACCAAAAGTGGTCACTCGTGAGCAATTACTGGAAGAACTTTGGGACGACCAAGCGTTTGTCGATGAGAATACATTGAACGTTAATATGACTCGTGTAAGGAAGAAATTACAGGACTACGGAATCACCTCAACTATTGAAACGGTAAGAGGGGCTGGGTACCGTTTTATATTAAGTGCGGAGGAGTCGTCATGAATTTCCGGCTGTTTGTGAAAGAACATGCTGCTTACTTGATTTTTCAACTGATTATGGTGCTCTTTATTATGTTGCTGTATTGGTTGGATGGATTTCGCAATGTCGATACGGCTATTTATTCAGTTGTCATCAGCACGTTACTGATTTTATCGTTTTTATTTGGTCGGTTTGTGAAACGATACGCATTTTATCAAAAAGTATTGTCTCCACCGAAGCACATGGAAGAGGCTTTGCAGCGTGATGGGAAATCACCTGAACAACAACAAATAGAAGCGTATTTACAGGGCTTGTATAGACTGTACCAAAATGAAGTTCAGGCACTCTACGCAAACCAGCATCGTCATCTTCAATTCATGAATCAATGGGTGCATCAAATGAAAACACCTCTATCTGTCGTGGAATTGCTATTGCAAGAAGATGGCAACGTCGATAAGAAAAGCATGCAAGAAGAGATTGACCGCTTGAAGCGCGGACTTGATTCTGTCTTGATGAATGCCCGCTTGGATACGTTTGAACAGGATATGCAAATTGAACAAGTACATCTAAAGACTTTGGTGTCGGAAGTAGTGTCGGAAAATAAACGCTTGTTCATTACACATCATGTGTATCCAGTGATTGCGATTGATGATGAATTTATCGTGCCAACAGATGAGAAATGGATGAAGTTTGTGATCGGCCAGTTTATCACGAATGCCGTAAAATACACGTTTGAAGAAGGCAAGAAAGTAAATGTTCAAGCAACCTGTCAACAAGGACAAGTTCTCCTTTCTGTTCAAGATGAAGGAATCGGTATACCTGCGACCGATCTTCCCCGCGTCTTGAAAGCTTTTTTTACGGGGGAAAATGGTCGGAAAACAGGAGAAAGTACAGGAATGGGCTTATATTTAGCTAATGAAATTTGTGGGAAACTCGGTCATGAAATGAGTGTAATGTCTGAGCAAGGCAAAGGCACGACAGTATCGGTTTTATTCCATAAACATGAAGCTGCAAAGCGAGGTGTAACAGAAGATGAGCATATTGAAAATGGACGAAGTGACGAAAGTGTACGAGGGGAAAGTGACGCACCGTGCAATTAACCAAATAAGTTTTGAAGTGGGAAAAGGTGAATTTGTTGCTGTCATGGGCCCTTCAGGTAGCGGGAAAACGACCCTGCTCAATCTAATTTCAACGATTGATAAGGCAACTTCAGGTACCCTCACGATTGATGGGCTACGTCCAGATGAAATGTCAAAAACCGAGCTCGCTCTTTTTCGTCGGAGACAGCTCGGTTTTGTCTTTCAGGATTTTAATTTATTGCAAATGCTGACAGTGGAAGAAAACTTGGTTCTCCCATTAACACTGGATGGACTTCCACTAGATGAAATGAAGCGACGTATAGAGGATTTGGCGAAGAAATTGAACTTGGAACAAATACTTGAAAAACGACCGAATGAAATTTCTGGAGGACAAGCACAACGGACTGCGATTGGGCGGGCGCTCATTCATCATCCCGCCTTCATTTTAGCCGATGAGCCAACCGGGAACTTGGATTCTAAAGCTTCTCGTGATGTGCTAGAACTATTGGCAAAGGTAAATCAGGAACAAAAAACAACGATACTCATGGTCACACATGATCCGATTGCCGCAAGTTACTGTGACCGTGTCATTTTCATAAAAGACGGTGAGTTTTTTAATGAAATTTATAGCGATAATCGTAGGCAAACCTTTTTCCAACGTATTTTGAACGTGCTGTCTTTGCTAGGAGGCAATGTCAATGACCTTTCGACAATTCGCCTATCGTAATGTCATTCGAAATCGTCGAATATATGCCGCTTTTTTTATGGCGAGTATGTTTTCAGTCATGGTCTTTTTCATGTATTCCATGTTACTATTTCATCCGAAAATCGAAGATGAATTTTTAAGGGAATTTGCGGCCTCAGGGATGATTGTAGCGGAAATAATATTGTACATATTTACGCTGTTTTTCCTGTTCTATTCCATGAGCGCTTTTTTACAGGCCCGTTCCAAAGAGTTCGGGTTGCTACTTCAGCTTGGTATGGAGAAGAAGCAATTGAATAAATTGATTTTCCTAGAAACGATGTTGATTGGTGCTGTATCTGTAGCAACCGGAATCTTTTTTGGGTATGCCTTTTCCAAATTCTTTTTTATGATTGTGCGCGAATTGCTTCAATTGGAAAGTTTACCTTTATATGTATCAATTAAGCCCTTTGCCTTGACAATTGGGGCATTTTTCAGTCTTTTTGTCATCATTGCGATGACGAGCGTCGTGTTCATACGAGAGCAAAAAATAATCGAACTGATACGTGGTTACTGGAAGAACGATGAACTACAAAGTTACTCGACGGTGAAAGCAATTCTAGGCATTGCCATGTTATTGTTTGCGTACGGAGCGGCCGCGTTTACATCGATGAATGTGGTACTGGCTTTGGCCATTGTTTTACCACCTCTTGCTGCACTAGGTACGTATTTCTTCTTTACACATAGTGTGTTGTTTTTGCTTCATCAAGTACGCAAACGCAAGTCTCTTTACTGGCATCCGTATCGCATGATCGCCGTTTCGGAAGTGGCTGTAAAGCTCCGTGAAAATGCACGTATGTATTTTATCGTCACCATCGTTTCGACTGTTGCTTTTTTATCAGTTGGAACATTAACATCACTGTCTTCCTATACAGGGCAGTTTCGTGAAATAAACCCGCTTTCGCTAATCTATTCGAGTGAAATGAATAATCCATATGAATCGGACCACATTTCATTATTGCGTAAGGAATTGGAAGAGCAGGGGTTATCTTACACGCTTGTGCCGTTCTTAATTAAACAGCAAACTTCATCCTTTTCACGGAACTCGGTGGATATTTTAAGAGAGTCGGATGTCAATAGTTTAGCACTAGCACTCGGTTCGCCACTCATTGAATTGGCTCCTGGAGAAGCCATGTTTATTCCGTATTCTGAGGAATCAATCGGCAATTTAAAAGGTAAAGAAATTCAGACTGTTTTGGAAGAAAGCAATGTCCCGATTAAAATCCATGGTGTGTATCCGAAGATGTTATTTCCTTCAATGATTATAGGATCAAACATTGTGGTAGTAGACGACATAGACTATCGATTGATAGACGAACCGTTTGCAGGAAGAACAATGCTTGACTCATCGTATAAATTTTTTGCTTTCCATGTAGCCGAATGGGAACGTACAAAATCAATCGGATTAGATATAGACTCCCAAGTGACGAACGCAATTTATGATGGAGGTTTTACCACTCTGCCATTTTACTTTGAAAATCCAGGATTGAACTACAGTGTTATACGGGCAACATTCTCGTTGTTATTGTTTACAGGGTTAATGGTTGCAGCCGTTTTGTTATTGGCAGCCGGAAGTTTTGTTTACTTTAAACTGTATACGGGACTGGAGCGGGACAAACGACAATTTGATGTGTTGAAAAGGATGGGCTTGACCGAATCGGAAATTATCAAAATCGTCAATCGTCAACTGGTTCCTCAGTTTTTCCTCCCCTGGGGGATTGCGATGTTACACAGTGCATTTTCATTTTTGTCACTGCAAGTCATTTGGAGGAACTTGGCGGAAGTCTCCATCTTGAGCGAAATGATTTTAGTATTGATTGGTTTCACATTAATTCAGGTCGTTTATTATTTTTTAATACGCTGGCGTTATATTGCACATGTCCGAGCATAAGAACTGTTTGCGACGAAGCAGCGAAGCGATGCAACACACTTTCATGTTTCGAAGCTAGCACAGCGATGCAGAAACAGGAGCATAAATTGCGACGAGTAACCGCAGGAGCATAATGTTTCCAACGCACTTTCATGTTTCGAAGCCAGCACAGCGATGCAGAAACAGGAGCATAATGTTTCCAATCAGTAACCGCAGGAGCATAAATTGCGACGAGTAACCGCAGGAGCAGAATTGTTTGCGACGATTAACCGCAGGAGCACCGTGAAAGTTAACGGTGCTTATTGTATTGACTGAACATTTCTTATATAATGAATATATTGAATAATGAGTGAGTATTCATTCAATACAAAGGGGATAGTCAGATGAATTTAGTATCTCGGGTTCGTGAAACGGCTTTGCAACAACCATCTAAAACGGCTTATCATTTTATGGGGAAAGATACATCCTATGCAGAATTCGATCAATCAATTGCTCGTTTTGCGTCAGCTTTGCGTGAACAAGGTGTGGAAAAAGGGGACCACGTCGCATTATTGCTCGGCAATACACCACACTTCTTGATTTCTCTTTACGCAACGATGCGTTTGGGAGCTACAGTAATACCAATCAATCCAATCTATACACCTGATGAGATTTCCTACATCCTTCAGGATAGTGACGCGAAAGTAGTAATAGCACTTGATATGCTTTTGCCATTTGTTGTGAAAGCAGCAGTAGCATTTCCGTCCGTCCATACATATGTAATTTGTGAAACTTCTCCAGATACGGGAGAGAAGCTGGCTGCTCTTCCTAAAGAGCTCCGCGGAAAAGTGAAATCTTTTACACAACTAGTCATGTCTGCTTCACCTGACGTTTTACCTGTTGATATTGACCAGAATGACAATGCCGTTATTTTATATACTTCAGGAACGACGGGGCGTCCTAAAGGGGCTATGTTAACGCACGGAAACTTGTATTCAAATGCACGTGATTCAGCTGACTATTTAGGCTTTTCCTCATTAGATAAAGTGCTCGCAACTTTACCTGTATTTCACGTATTTGCACTGACAGTTGTCGTGAATGCGCCACTATTAAAAGGTGCTACGATATTACTAGTGCCTCGCTTTAACCCGCAAGATGTTTTTGAATTAGCGAGGGAAAAGCAAGCAACTGTCTTTGCAGGGGTTCCGACAATGTACAATTTCCTGTATCAATTCCCGCAGGCAAATGTCGAAGACTTCTCAACGATTCGTTTGGCGATTTCAGGAGGTTCTTCTTTACCTGTTGCCTTGCTGCATAACTTTGAAGATAAGTTCAATGTGCAAATTTCGGAAGGATACGGTTTGTCAGAAGCTTCACCCGTTACTTGCTTCAATCCATTAGATCGTAATCGTAAAGTAGGCTCAATTGGGACTTCAATCAGCAACGTTGAAAATCGGGTTGTGAATGAACTTGGCGAAGATGTAGGGGTTGGTGAAGTTGGCGAACTGATTGTCCGTGGACCAAACGTGATGAAAGGCTACTACAAAATGCCAGAAGAGACTGCCGCTACAATCCGTGATGGGTGGTTGTACACAGGTGATTTAGCGAGAATTGATGAAGATGGATATTTCTATATTGTGGACCGCAAGAAAGATTTAGTCATTGTTGGGGGCTACAATGTTTACCCACGTGAAGTGGAAGAAGTATTATTTGCTCACCCGGGTGTCGTGGAAGCAGCCGTGATTGGTCTACCGGATGCCAACTTCGGAGAGACTGTTCATGCTTATGTGGTAGTGAAAGACGAAAGTCTCGACAGTGTAGCTCTGTCCAGCTATTGCGGAGAACATCTAGCAAAATATAAAATTCCACGTAGTTTTGAGTTTCTGACAGAATTACCGAAAAACACGACGGGTAAAATTTTACGTCGTTCTTTAAAAGATCAGGCACTTGCTAAATAATTGAGCAAAATGAAAAGAAACGATTCCATCAATATGGAATCGTTTCTTTTTCTATTTACAGCATTTTCTCTAAAGCCATGGTTGCTTCCACAGCTGTTTTTTCATCAACTGATATTTGGTTGATGATGCGACCCTCCAAGAGTTCCTCCAAAGCCCACGTTAAATGGGGCAAGTCAATGCGATTCATCGTCAGGCAAGGGCACATAAAGGGATTCAAGGACACGATATCACGGTCAGGATAGGTAGCGATTAAGCGGTTCACTAAATTCATTTCCGTACCAATTGCCCATTTCGAACCTACTTCAGACGCTTCAATCATATCAATGATGTATTTTGTGGAACCAGCATAATCAGATGCGGCAACCACTTCATACGTGCACTCCGGATGGACTAAAATTTTGCGATCCGGCTCTTTATCTCTTAAATTTGCCACGTGTTTAGGTAAGAAATTCATGTGCACCGAGCAATGTCCTTTCCATAGAATTACTCGAACGTCTTCTAAAGCACATTGCAATTCTAGATGGTTTTTAATCGGATCCCAAATTGCCATCGTTTCCAAAGGAATGCCAAGTTTCACGGCAGTGTTGCGTCCTAAATGCTGATCAGGTAAAAATAGCATGCGCTCTTTCTGGGAAAGTGCCCATTCCACCATTTCTTCTGCGTTAGAGGAAGTTACCGTCGCGCCACCATTACGACCGACAAATGCTTTGATCGCTGCAGTAGAATTGACGTACGTCAAAGGAACAATTGTATCACCGAAGCATTTTTGTAATTCAATCCAGGCACGTTCTGTTTGATCAATGTTCGCCATATCCGCCATTGAACAACCAGCTCTCATATCAGGCAAAATCACTGCTTGGTTTGGAGTAGTTAATATATCCGCGGTTTCCGCCATGAAATGGACGCCACAAAAGATAATATAATCGGCCGTTTGTTTGGCTGCAATTTGCGATAACTGAAGCGAGTCGCCAGTCACGTCTGCAAAGGTAATGACTTCATCTTTTTGGTAATGGTGCCCCAAAATGTACAAGCTTTCACCCAATAACTTCTTAGCCTTCAATGCTCGTTCATGTAGTTCTTTTGCAGGCGTGTTCAAATAATGGGCAGGTATTGGATCAGCAATTTGTAATTCTTCTAATAACGATGTCATGCGAAAACGGCCTCCTTGCTTGAAACGGTTAAATTCATGCTGATATCTATGTTTGAGACACTATGTGTTAGTGCACCAATGGAAATAACATCGACTCCAGTATGACGGTATGATGAAAGTTTATATAAATCAATTCCGCCAGAAGCTTCTGTACGAATGGAAGCCGGCACAAGTTTTGCCCAACATGTCATCGTCTCAGGCGTTTGATTATCAAACATGATGACATGTGGTTTTGCCTTAATTGCTTCAAGTAATTGTTCTTCTGTTTCTACCTCCACTTCAATCATGACCATATGACCAAGCGATGCACGGACTTTTTCCACGGCTTGCGTAATGGAACCCGCCGCAGCGATATGATTGTCTTTCAACATCACCGCATCATATAAACCGATGCGATGATTAAACCCGCCTCCAGCTCGAACTGCATATTTTTCAAACATCCGGAGACCCGGTGTAGTTTTGCGAGTATCCACAATGCGTGTATGCGATGAGCCAAGTGCTTCCACACATTTTGCTGTTAAAGTTGCAATGGCACTCATTCGCTGAACTAAATTCAATAGCACGCGTTCTCCTGACAGTAAGGAAGCAATCGGACCCTTCAATCGAACAATAGCTTCACCAGATGCCACATGATCTCCATCTTTTTTTAACAGTTCTACTTCCACTGTGTCATCCAATAAACCATAACCCCATGTAAAACACTGCAAACCAGCTACCACTCCATCCTCTTTAAGACGCACAATGGCCGCGCCGATGTCGGATTCCTGGAAGAGAACTGAGGACACGTCACGATCTCCTATATCTTCAATCAAGAAATTTTTTAACGCAGCTTCTACTTTTAAACGATTCATTTTACAGTCTCCTTACTTTCAATTTCACGTAATCTCGTCGACACCCCTTGAAAGGAACGTTCGATAACTTTTCCTGTCCATGAATCAGCCGACGTTGGATAATCATGTCGATAATGACCTCCTCGGCTTTCTGTTCGATGGAAGGCGGATTTTGCAATTAAACTGCTAGCTGTATAACGGTGAATAAGCTGTATTTCTTCTTTTGTGTAGTTTGCAAGGTTAAGGCGAGAGAGAGGGAATTCTTGAATGAAATCTGCAAGACCGTTTCCCGTGCGAATAATTCCGACTTGTTCCGTCATTCGTAGTTGCATAGTCGCTGGACAGACCTGAATGAATGAACAATCTACTTCTTCATCAAGTTGAATTCCTGAGCGAATCACGTTTTCTTGCAATCTCTTTGCCAATCGTTCTGCAAAAACGAGACCTTCCAATAATGAATTACTAGCTAAACGATTCGCTCCATGCACACCTGTAGAAGCTACTTCACCAATTGCATACAGCTGCGGGATGGATGTTTCCCCAACATCATTCGTTTGTACGCCACCCATATGAAAGTGAGCGCCTGGACGAACAGGTAATAACTCATGAAGTGGATTCACACCATAACTCATACAATTAGCATAGATTGATGGAAATTTTTTATCGAACCGGTAAATATGTCGAGCATCCAAATAAACGGGATCGTTTTTTTGCCAGTGCCACTCAATGACACGAGCGACAATATCCCGTGGTGCTAGTTCCATCAACGGGTGAATATCCTTCATCACACGAATTCCGTCTTGATTAACGAGGAAAGCACCTTCACCTCTTACGGCTTCAGAAATAAGACCGCACGATTTTCCATTCAACGTAAAAATGGTGGGGTGAAATTGAACAAATTCCAAGTCTTCCAAAATAGCACCTGCATGATAGGCAAGGGATAACCCATCTCCCGTTGCTACTGGGGAATTGGACGTCTGACTATAAAGTTGGCCAATACCGCCGGTCGCAAGAACAACATGTCTCGCTTTAATAAGATGTTTGTGACCATTTGAATCACTAACGAACGCCCCAGTACATTGCCCGTCAGCAATTTGTAATTGCAGTACGGTATGAAAAGGGAGGCGGGTAACTTTTTCTTGTGTTTGTTCGAGCAAATAATGCATTAACATCTTGCCGGTCTGATCTCCACCAGCATGTAAAATCCTTCGTTGTGTGTGTGCTGCTTCTTGACCAAGTTCGGGTAAGCCATGCGAGTTAGCATCAAAAGGAAGTCCCTGTGCCATCAATCTTTCGATGAGTACTTTTCCCTCATGAACAAGAAGCTCCACGCGTGTATAGTGCGCATGATCAGCAGTAGCAAGTATTGTATCGACGGCATGTGTCTCAGGGGAATCATAAGGAGCAAGTGATGCTGCAATTCCGCCTTGAGCAAGTGCAGTATTACTAGTGAAAGGATTTTCTTTTGTGAGGATAGCAATGGACATGGAAGCGGGGAGAGAATGAGCGAGCATTAACCCTGCGACTCCACCACCGATGATACAAATATCAAACATTCTTCACACCAACTTTTCGAAAAGTTTACAGCTGTCTTGACACTATTAATGACATAAAGATACAGTGATTACAAGAAGAAAATCGTTTTTGGAAGGAAAATGGGTGAGTTTTGATGATTTACTTAGATGCAGCAGCTACATCACCAATGAGAAAAGAAGCGATTGACGCCTATGTAGAGGCGGCAACGAAAGCTTTTGGAAACACACAAAGCTTGCATGATACGGGTTCTACCGCTGCAGAATATTTATCATCTTGTAAGCAATTGTGGGCAAAATTATTAAATGGACGTGCGGAAGGGATTTACTTTACAGCCAATGCTTCAGAAGGAAATCAATTGACGATTCGATCCTTATTAAGAGGGAGACCTCTTGAATATCGGGATATCGTCACAACCAAACTTGAGCATGCTTCCGTTTTAACCGCACTGCACGAATTAGAAAAAGAAGGCTACCGTATTCACTACATACCGGTAGACAAATATGGTGTAATCGATTTGCAATTGTTTAAGCAATCGGTGAAACGTAATACCGCTTTAGTCATCATGCAGCTAGTCAACTCGGAAATGGGAGCCATTCAACCGGTTGTATCATGTGCAACGCATGCCAAGCAATTTGGCGTGCCTATACATTGCGATATGGTGCAGGGGGTCGGGAAGATACCTGTGGATGTTAGTGTATTGAATGTAACGTCCGTCGTTTGCTCAGCGCATAAAATTGGAGGACCTAAGGGGGTAGGAATCGTTTATTTAGACCCGTCCGTACACTGGGAATCTGTTTATGAAGGTACCACGCATCAAAGCGGATTTCGAGCTGGCACAGTCGATATCCCATCAATTATAGCAGCGACAATCGCGGCAAAATATGCCTTTGCGGAGCAAGATGGTGCCTATCAACAGGCGAATCATTTACAAGATTTTATCTTGGCTAATCTACCTGAATCTGTCCATTTAGTAGGAAACCCAGCGACTAAGTCTCCTTTTATACAAGGATTAATTTTGCCACATGTTGAAGGGCAGTGGCTGATGCTAGAATGCAATCGTCATCAGATTGCCATCTCCACTGGAACGGCTTGCAAAATTGGCTATGGAGAAGCAATTTCTGCTTTGAGCGCAATGGGTCTTGAACAAGATATGGCAAGTAGATTTATAAGAGTTTCTTTTAATCACAAGACAACTGTGGAAGAAATTAATGCATTTTTACAAGTTGTGCAAAATTCTTTAACAGATAACAATACGAAAGCCACTCTATGAGAAGAGTGGCTTTTAACATTCAATTATATGGGCAATTGAGTATAAAAAATAAATTGTTAAAAATTGAAACACAAATGTGAGATATTGCGTATTCTATATATAAATAGAAACTTAAAGAGAGGGGGAAACAAATTGAATATAGGTGACTTCTTTCTCACTATTATTGTGTTCATCATTCCAGTACTCATCACTGGCCTCTTAATTTATATGTTCATGTCCTTGAAAAGCCGTAAAAATCACAACCAACTAAAAGACTCTTTATCAGAGGGCGTATCCAAAAAACAAATCAAATAAAAAAGCAGAGACTGCAATGGAATGAAAATCCCGGCAGTTTCTGCTTTTTTAATTAGTTGTTTAGAGCAAGGAATGTAGGTGATTGAATGCTTGTGATTCTAGGAAGCACATTGTCCGCCAGTGTAATACCTTGTTGAGCAAATGTCATGACAAGCAATGCAGCGATGAAAGTTAATAGTAGTTTCTTTTTCATTATAATTCCTCCAGTAAATTAATAGATTTTAATTTAAATTGGTAAAGAACAGCTTGTTGATAAGTTAAAGCAGAATTTTTGTATTTCCTGTTTTCGCTATAAATTTTGCCCAGTAAAATAGAATATTTATTGGCATAGCGATAATCTTTAACTGTCTCAAAATGCTGGATTGCAGAAAGAATGATTTGATCAGAAGCTAGGTCCATCTCGTGCTTAACTTTATATATATTAAAATGATAGAAAAATGACATGTACTTCTCCATTGACTCTTTTTCAATTAAAGAAAGTCCTTTTTCACACCATTCAATAACCTTGCCAATATTTTCTGTTTTTGAATATTCTTTAACTATTGAAAAAATTGTTATTAAATGTCCTTCTGTATCATCCCAATATTCTAGGCTTTCAATAAAATAAGAGATTGCTTTATCACGATTTCCCTTTAAAGAATAAAGCGCTCCTAAGTTTTGAGTAATAATACCATCATATTGTGTCAACCGCACATCTTTAGCTAGTTTTTGCGTAAGAAGGAAACATTCTTCAGCACTTTTAAATTTAGCAGTCATCATCTGAGCCACGCCCGTAACAATGTAGCAATCAATCGCTCTAGCAAAAATTAGATTATCTTTGTAATAATTCAAAGATTTTGTAGAGTATTCAATAGTGTTTAAAAGATGATTGTTGGATAAATAAGACATACTAATAGCGTGGTAGAAGTCTGCAAGTTCCCATTCTTCCAAGTGAAAGTTAGTGAGTATGTCTAAGGCTGTTTCAAAATGCTCTAATGCTACTTTGAAATCTTTAACTAAATAGTAATAGAAGCCGCAATTCTTATTAAAGATAAAGCTTTGTCTCTCATCGAATTTTTCTTGCATTTGTTCCAAAGCATTCATCAAACTTTTTACAATTTCCACGTCAACTTGAGTGATTAAATACAAACGGAATAAATAGAGATTGCAAGTATAGAAATTGGATTCATCCTTAAACAGAAAATTTCTTACCTTATAGGAATCAAGTTTTAATGAAATATCTTCCTTATTTCGATTAATAATTGCATCTTTATAAAGAAGATAAAGTTCAGATAAAAACTCCGTTTCCTGTTCAGTGGAGAGATCCTCATAATCCAAATGTAATCTTTCCAATAAAAGCTGCAGGACATCTTCGCTTGGAACCGTCTGGTTATTCTCAATCTTGCTTAAATAGGAAGTCGAGCAAATTCCTTTGGCTAACGTGACTTGTTTCATATTCTGTTGTATGCGGGACATTTTGATGAGCAAACCGATATTATTCATATATCCACCTTTTATACTAATAGAGTCATTGAGTAATATCTACTATATGTGGTTGGGAAATAAAACTTAAATACCTATAAAAAAACGCGTGTTTTGGAAAAAAGTTTCCCAACCTGTTTTTCTTTCTTATTCTATCTTAACGAATTATGATTATATTGTAACTAGTTAATGAATTAGTATTTCTTCAAATTCTACGTTTATTATGAATATTTAGCAATTTTTATCTTTCAACAAGCAAATTATCATTTAAAAAGGAGCTGTTCAGTATGTTTACAGGTAGAATGTATAAATTGGATCGATTTCAGGATGATTTAGCAGTTCTCTTGGAATTTCCTAGGGAATCAAATGTATTGGTCGTTCCAACAGATGATTTAACTTATGATATGAAAGTTGGCGACGTATTATTAGTAGACATTCAGGAAGAAGGCTTTCTTATCTCAAAAGTGAACAAACGTGCTGCAAATAAACAGAAAGAAACAGATTCTGTTTCCACTGCACAAAAAATTAACAGTTACTATATTGATTACGAACTTGGTTGTTTAGTTTATACAACTGCCAGCTGATTTTAGCGTTCAAAGGCACTGCCGCCAGTGTCTCTGACATATACCGAAAAGCCTGTAACTATTTCCCCCGACCTCGGGAAATAGTTACAGGCTTTTTGATTTGAATTTTTATAATTCTTCCCAATGGTTCATTTTATTTTTATTAAACATACTTGCATTAGATAATACGAAATATTTGGCTGCATTTTTATATTTATTGTTTTCATAATAAAAGTTGCCTAACAATTGCGCATATTTATGAGCATGGCGATAATCTTTAAGTTCCAGAAAGAAATTATAAGCATCAATAGCCACTTTCTCGAAAATCGTTGAGTCAGTTTCTCTTGCCAAGTAAACATTTAAATGGTGAAAAAATGTTTTCTGACTGGGATTCTGATTATTATCTATTAATGATAAACCTTCCTTACACCATTTAATGACTTCAGCCGAGTTTCTTAATTTAGAATATTCTTTTACGAGCGAATATATAGGTAGCAATTTTTCCTCGTTATCGTTGCGCGATTGAAGACTTTTTAAATAGAATTTTATTGCTTCCCCTGGCAAACCCCTTCTTGACGCAGAATACCCTAAGTTCTGTGTAATGATTGGGAAGTGTTCAACAAGATTAAGTTGGGATGCTATTTTTTGTGCGAGCAATAGATTTTCATAAGCTTCTTCATATTGGAACGAGGATTCTTGTGCAATAGCCAAAATTAAGTAACATTCAATCACACGAGTGTTGAAAAATCCGCTCTTGAAAAACTCTAGAGATTTTTGGATATATTCTATTGAAATGACCCATCTCTGCTGAGTTAGATAACAATGTCCTAAAAGATAATTAAAATCGGCTTCTTCCCATTTCTCAATATTGATTTTTTTGTAATAAGAAATTGCCTTTTCATAGGATTGAAGAGTTAAGTTATAATCCATCAAAAAAGAATAGTAACTGCCGACATTAGAATTAAATAAAAACATCTGGTAATTATCAAAGTTACTGGATAGCTCAGATAATGCCATAATCAGTTCACTTGTGTCATTTTGAACATCTTGCACAATCAAAGTTAATCTGAGCACCATGAGCTGATATGTATAAAAATTTGAGGAATCTTTAAATAAGTAACGTTCATTATTAATTTCTTTTAACGCTATAGCTGTGAGTTCGCGGTCTTTGTTCATGACGGCATTGAAATAAATCTCACGAATTTGCTTTAGATAACTATCGTCGTCTAAACTTTTGTTTTGGTTGATCGCAATTTCGAGTCGGCTTAATAGTAAATTGACCACTTCTTGGCTTGGAACGATGGAATTGTTTTCAATTTTACTTAGGTAGGAGGGAGTACAAATCCCTTGAGCTAATGTAATTTGCTTCATATTCCTTCTAATTCTCTCAAGTTTAATCACATGTCCGAAGTTTTTCATGGTCACATCTTCCTCCTTTACTTATATTTTACATCTTTAATATTCAAATTTTATCCTACTATACATGGATTAAACTTAAAACAAAAGTTTAAGAAATTTATTTCATAAAAATGATATATATATGCCCTGAATGTGAAAACTTTCCCAACATTTTCGACATTTTTCGACGTTTTTTTCATGTAAACTACTACTAGAGGAATTAAACGAAAGAACAATATGTTTAAAATGGGAGGTGAGTAGGAAATGAAAAATACATCATTGGTTTTGGTTCAAATTGCTTTGGGCTTTTTTCTCATAAGACACAGAAGAAATATAACGAAACCGATTAACTTAATTGCGTTCGCTTTTTTTACCATGCTCATGATCTATTCCATTTCAAATCTACTCCCTATTCTTGGTGAAGGTGTAATGGTTGTGAAAAAGCACATCAACACTGAAGTAATCCGATTCTAAATCCAATACCCCTTTAGAAGCTTTTACTTGCTAAAGGGGTTTCCTTTATGGCTTCAAGACAAACTTGATGCTTTCATCTTCATGGTCGTTAAATAGTTGGTAAGCTTCACTGGTTATGGCGAGTGGAACTATATACCATCCTCCTCAAATGGTGTTCATCGCCTAAAACTTTACCCATATGATTTTTTTCGAAACATTTACAAAAACATTAAGAAACATGTAAAAAGCAAGCAACTCTTTATAAGAGCTACTTGCTAGAGTGTGTGTTTTTAATACAAAACTGTCCTATTGAATATGTCCTAGACGTTGTTTCTAAAAGTTAATTTATCTGCGTTCTAATGGTTTCACGGCAGGACCTTCTAATACTTCTCCTGTATAAGAGAACCGTGAACCGTGACAAGGGCAGTCCCATGAACGCTCACTGTTATTCCAATGAACATCACAGCCTAAATGGGTACATGTAGGTTTTACTAAATGTATTTTTCCCTGCTCATCTTTATATGCACCTGTCTTGTGATGATCAATCATGACAATCTTGCCTTCGTCCACCTGTAAATTCTCAAGGGTATCAGAAGGTCTCGTGAATTTTCCTTTTACTAATTCTTTCGCCACATTTGAGTTTACTTTTACAAAGTTTTTCGTATCATGTTGTTTTAGTTTTGATCGAGTCGGTGAGTATAAATCTTTATTGGGATTAAATTTATTTTGTGCAAGATCGGCTAACAATAGACCTGCGGCCGTCCCATTTGTCATACCCCATTTCGCAAAGCCAGTTGCCACAAATACATGAGGCAATCCAGATGTCATTTCGCCGATATAGGGAATACGGTCGAGCGTTTCTAAATCTTGGGCAGACCAATGTGTGTCGATGGACTGGACAGGGAAATGCTGTTTGGCAAATTGTACGAGTGTTTCATAGCGTTCAACGGTAGAATCGTCATGAGTAGTGTCTTCATACTGCCCGGCTTTGTGACCTTCACCACCGACAATCACGTAACTTTCACCTTTATCACCTTTGGCTGTTCGAATTGAACGGGTAGGCTTTTCTACATTGATATACATGCCGTTCATATGCTCATCTGGAACACTGACACACACCGCGTAGGAGCGTTGCGGAGACAATTTTGAAAAATACAAACCGTCTTTATCGTTAAACGGATAATGACTTGTAACAAGGACTTGCTTGGTCGTGATTTTCATTCCCTCCATCGTTTCGATAATGATTTCATCATTATGTTTAAGGGAACTTGCTCGGGTTTCTTCGTGAAAAACGACGCCAAGATTCTGTGCTTCTTTAACTAATCTGTTGATATATTTGACAGGGTGAAATTGCGCCTGTTTTGGTAAGGTTAATGTTTCACTTACCGGAAATGGGAGTTCATCCAAGGATATCGATAGTTCACCAGGAATACCAAGCTTGTCATAAGCTGCTTTCTCCGTATGTAATTGGTCAACACCTTGTGTAGTTTGTGCGTACAGAACAGCATCTCGTTCTTCAAAATCACAATCTATGGAAAGCTCGTCTACCCACATTTGTATTTGTTCACGTGCTTGTTGATTTGCATCAAAATATTGGCGTGCCTTGGTCTTTCCGAATGTCTGTATTAACTCGTCGTAAATTATTCCGTGCTGTGCGGTTATTTTCGCTGTAGTAAATCCAGTAGTTCCACTGGCGATTTTGCTTCCTTCAATTACGATTACTTTAACGCCTGCCTTAGCGAGGACGTATGCTGCAGTCACCCCGGTAATGCCAGCGCCTATAATACATACTTCTGTTGAGACATCCGATTCTATTTGTGGAAATGTTTTATTTGATCGTACTTTTCTCCAATAGGATTTTGTGAATTTAGGCAATTCAAGTGCACACATAATATAAACCCTCCTGCTCGTAGTTTCTTTATTATTACCCGTTTCCAGAAAATACAATCATGGATGGAAGAATTTGAACTGTAAGGAGGGTTTGAAAATTATATTTCTTCCAAAATAATCATTACCCCGATCAAAATAGGCAATAGGCAGACAAGGAATAAAATACTCCGAGCAAGCCAAATCGGCAGTTTTTCGAAAAAGACAGCAATCAGGATTATTGCAATCAAGAAAATAACTGAGACTATGATGCTGTCTGTTGTAGGAGAGTCTATATGATTCAATTCGAATTTATCACGATCGTATTTGTACACCAAAAAATAAATACCCACTAAGCCTAGAAGAATCAATGCAATTCCACCTAGTATCCAAGCCATAATAAAACCTCCATTTTTCATATAACAAACATACTGCATTGAATTCAAATAATCGACGGGAAAATTATGGTTCAGAATTAAAGGAAAACTCTTACGGTTGTCGAAATAGGTATTATGCACACCTAGGGAGGAAATAAAATGTCAAAACGCAAATTAACTATAGAAGATTTAAATCAATTGGTTTCTGTTACTCAGCCTACTTTAGCACCAAATCAAAAAGAAGCAGTTTTTGTTCATACAAAAATAGACGACAAGGAAAATACATATCAAGCGAATTTATGGCATGTGGAATTGGATTCAAAGAAATTGACACAATGGACACATGGCAAAGAGAAGATTTCTTCTCCTACATATTCCATAGACGGCACCCAGCTTGCATTTTTATCTACTCGTGATGATAAGAATCAACTTTATGTATTGTCCACAAAAGGCGGAGAAGCACGTAAAGTGACTTCATTTGAAAAAGGTGTCAGCAGTTTTGTGTGGTCTCCATGTGGAAAGAAAATATGGTTTTCTGCTTCCTTAAAAGAAGGAAAGAACTTTACTGATGAACCGGATAAAGAGGAAAAGAAAAAACCAGAACCATACGTAGTGGATAAAATGAAGTACAAAATGGACGGTACGGGATTGCTGCCTCAAGACAGTTATAAACATATCGGTCTAATTAATCTTGAAAACGGGGAAGTAACACAATTTACGGAAGGCAATCATTTTTATTCGCTACAGTCCGTTTCACACGATGGATCGAAACTGGCCTTCAGTGTCAATCGTTCTGAAAACCAGGATTTCGAATTCCGTCAATCATTGTATTTGGTGGACGTGGACTCGAAGGAAGAAACGGTTGTTATTGAAGAAGATGGTTACTTTGGGGGTGCTGCATTTTCTTTTGATGATTCGAAACTGGCATTTGTCGGTAGCGATGCATCTTTCAAGAACGCAACACATACAGAACTATATGTATATGATATCGAGTCAGGTTCACGCCAAAACCTGACTGAAGGAATTGATGCTCCAGTTGGGGATTATGTCGTAGCAGATACACAACAAGGGGCAAATGCGCCTAGCGTTGTATGGACGAAAGATGACCACTTGTATTTCCAAGTAACTACTATGGGGGACGTTCGATTATATGCCGCTTCATTGGAAGGGGAAATGTATCCGGCGACTGGCGACGATGAATATATATATGGCTATGATGTTGCAAAATCTGGGGAATTTGCTCTGGTAACAGTGTCCAATCCAACCAGCATTGGCGAACTATATGTACAAACGATTGCGACTGGTGAAAGACAAGTATTAACGACATTCAATGAAACATTTGAAAACGAAGTAGAATTGGTATCACCTGAGGCAATTGTTTATGAAGGTGCAGAAGGATGGAACGTTCATGGTTGGTTAATGAAACCGGCGGGCTACGTACAAGGTGAAAAGTATCCATTAATTGTAGAGATTCATGGTGGTCCGCATGCTATGTACGCGAACACTTTTTTCCATGAGCTTCAGCTTTTAGCAGCACAGGGTTATGGCGTTCTATATGTAAATCCACGTGGCAGTCATGGCTACAGTCAGCAATTCGTCGATGCGGTTCGCGGCGATTATGGCGGCGGTGATTATGAAGACATAATGAAAGGCCTCGATTCGGTACTTGCTGAAAACGACTGGATTGATGAAAATCGTCTTGGAGTAACTGGCGGAAGCTATGGCGGGTTCATGACGAACTGGATTGTCGGCCATACGAATCGCTTTAAAGCGGCGGTCACTCAACGATCGATTTCAAACTGGATCAGCTTCTTTGGGGTATCTGATATCGGATATTATTTCAACGAATGGCAAGTTGGCGCGGATATGACGGATGTTGAAAAACTGTGGAATCATTCCCCTCTGAAGTACGCCAAGAACATCGAGACACCATTATTGATTTTACACAGTGAAAAAGATTTCCGTTGTCCGATTGAGCAGGCAGAGCAACTTTACATTACATTGAAACAAATGAAAAAAGAAGCGGGCTTTGTGCGTTTCCCGGATGCAGATCATAACTTGTCGAGAACGGGTTATCCAAATTTACGCTATGCCCGACTAGAGCAAATTACTGGTTGGTTTGATAAGTATTTATGAGGTGAAATGATTTGATTGAGGCAAGTTCACAGGTCCACTTGCGACCTTTTTATGAAGAGGATTTATGTAGACTGTGGGAAATGAGTGCGAAAGAAGAAAATCCCGAATGGAAGAAATGGGATGCACCCTATTATCCATATTCACCAAAAACGTTTGAACAATTTTTATCCGATAAAGATCGTTATCTCAATAAGGAGCATATGTATGGGATTGAAGTGAATGATGAACTAATCGGGATGGTGTCCTATTACTGGGAGCATGAACCTTCTTTATGGCTTGAGATGGGAATCGTCATCTTTAAGCCGGAATATTGGAGCGGAGGCTACGGTGCAGAAGCATTAAGAAAATGGACGAATCGTCTCTTTAAAACCATGCCGCTCGTACGTGTAGGCTTTACCACGTGGTCCGGTAATTATCGGATGATTCGGGTAGGAGAAAAGCTTGGCATGACGATGGAAGCCCGTATCCGCAAGGTTCGTTACTACAATGGCATATACTATGACTCGATTCGCATGGGCATTTTACGTGAAGAATGGGAAGCACAATCTAAATAAAATCAAGACCCCTTTCGCATAATGTGAAAGGGGTCTTTTGGGATTTGGGAGTAGAAATAACGGGTAAACTATGTTATAAATAAGTCAGTTACCTAATACCAAGTAAACTTATTGGAATAATATATATAAATAAAAAGGAGGATTTACTATGGGACGTGAATTCGTAGATATTTTTGACGAGTGGGTACATTCTTATGATGCATCCGTTTCCGGAAAAGATCCAGAATACCGTGATGTATTTGATAAATATGAAGAGATTCTTTCTGCGGTTGCTTCTAAATCTTTTGGCACAATTGTTGAATTTGGAACAGGGACTGGAAACTTGACAGCGAAATTAATAGATGCAGGTCATTCTGTAATTGGTATCGAACCAAATGAAGCAATGCGTACAGTAACGGCGAAACGTTTTCCTGAATTGGCAATACTGGATGGTGACTTAATGGAATTTGAAGCTCCCGAGAAAGTTGATACATTTGTCAGCTCGTATGTTTTTCATCATTTAAAAGATTTAGAGAAAGAAAACGCTTTGGTCACATATGCTACTATATTGCCGGTTGGTGGGAAAATTGTATTTGCAGATACTGTATTTGTATCAGAAGAAGCAAAACAAGCACAGATTACAAAAGAACGCGCACGTGGTTTTAACAATGTGGCAGACGATTTGGAACGCGAGTACTACACGACGATTCCTGTTTTGACTCAAGCATTTGAAAAAGCTGGCTTCGACGTTCAGTTTGAACAAATGAATGATTATGTGTGGTTAATGGACGCAACTAAAAAATAGACTCTGTTAAACAATGTTGTTGAACTTTAGGGAATCTACGACAAAAACATCTGCTCCTGCGGTTACTCGTCGCAAAGATTAGGACCAAGTTACTTTGCTCCTGCGGTTACTCGTCGCCAATATTATGGTCAAACTACATTTGACCATAACTTGGCAGTTCGTCCGCGGAAAGGGAGCAGATTCCCACCTTTTCAATAAAAATCAACAGTAAAGAGTAAAAAATAAGGAGTGTTTTTGATGAAACAAATGAATGTTGAAAGCTTTAACTTAGATCATACAAAAGTAGTGGCACCTTATGTACGTCTTGCTGGTCGTAAAATGGGCACGAATGGCGACGAAATCCTGAAATATGATATCCGTTTCAAACAACCGAATAAAGAACATATGGAAATGGCAGGCTTGCATTCCATCGAACATTTAATGGCTGAAAATATTCGCAACCATACAGATCAAGTGGTCGATATGAGTCCAATGGGATGCCAGACTGGATTCTATTTGGCTGTAATCAACCATGACAATTATGAGGAAATCCTAACGATTCTTGAAAAAACGCTGGAAGATGTTCTTCAAGCTACGGAAGTTCCGGCTTGTAACGAAGTACAATGTGGATGGGCTGCAAATCACAGTCTCGAAGGCGCGAAAGAAATTGCACGCGACATGCTATCGAAGAAAGATGAGTGGCGTAACGTATTTGCGGAGGAAGCATAATGAACGTATACGGCAGCGTACATGAATTAATCGGCAATACACCGGTTGTTGAAATTAAAAATTGTGAAATTCCTAATAATTGCCGTATTTTTGCCAAGCTTGAATTCATGAATCCAGGTGGTAGCGTAAAAGATCGATTAGGCGTTTCTTTATTAAAAGATGCTGAAGAATTGGGAAAACTGCAACCAGGTGGCACTATTATTGAGCCGACCGCTGGCAACACAGGAATCGGTGTGGCTCTTGCCGCCATCGGCAAAGGCTACCAAGTGAAATTTGTGGTCCCGCAAAAGTTCAGTATGGAAAAACAAACTTTGATGCGCGCATTGGGTGCTGAAATTATTAATACTCCAACTGAACTTGGAATGAAAGGGGCTATTGAAAAAGCCGCAGAGCTTGTCAAAGAAACACCAGGCGCTTTTTCACCATCTCAGTTTTCAAATCCAGCTAATCCTGAAACGTATGTCCATACTTTAGGACCTGAACTTTGGCGTGATTTGGACGGTCAAATTGACGTCTTTGTCGCAGGCGCAGGTTCTGGTGGAACCTTTATGGGAACTGCGAAGTATTTAAAAGGGCAGAATGCAGATATTAAGACAGTGATTGTAGAACCAGAAGGCTCTATTTTAAATGGTGGTGAACCTGGTTCGCATTACACGGAAGGCATCGGTATGGAATTTTTACCAGCCTATATGAACAAAGCATATTTTAATGCTATCCATACGGTTACGGATAAGAACGCTTTTGAAAAACTGCGTGTGTTGGCTAAAGAAGAAGGTCTTCTCGTAGGCAGTTCGTCAGGAGCGGCATTTTATGCTGCACTGGAAGAAGCAAAGGTTGCAAAACCAGGCAGCCATATCGTAACTATTTTTGCAGATTCAAGCGAACGTTATTTAAGTCAGAAAGTTTACGAATTATTGAAGGAGGATGAAGCAGAGTGAGACCGAAAACGAAATTAATTCATGCTGGAATAGTAGGAGACGAAACAACGGGTGCCGTTTCTACTCCGATTTACCAGGTAAGCACGTATAAACAGGATGCCGTAGGTGATTTCCGTGGATATGAATATTCACGTACAGGGAATCCGACTCGCCATGCACTTGAAGTTTTAATTAGTGATCTAGAAGGTGGCCATGCAGGCTTCGCTTTCGGGTCAGGAATGGCAGCAATCAGTTCAGTCATGATGCTGTTCAATTCTGGTGATCATATCGTCATGACGGATGATGTATACGGTGGTACATACCGTGTCATGACAAAAGTATTAAACCGTTTCGGAATTGAATCCACGTTTGTTGATTCTTCTAACGCTGCTGAATTTGAAGCAGCAATTAAAGAAAATACAAAAGCGGTCTTTATTGAATCTCCAACCAATCCATTGCTGAAAGTAACGGACATTGCGGAAATTGCACAATTGGCAAAAGCAAAAGGCTTACTGACGATTGTTGATAATACGTTTATGACTCCTTACTTGCAACAGCCACTTTCACTTGGAGCGGATATTGTGTTGCACAGTGCAACGAAATATATTGGCGGCCATAGTGATGTAGTTGCTGGGTTGGTAGTTGTTGCGACAGAAGAGTTAGCGAAAGACCTACACTTTGTTCAAAACTCAGTAGGGGCAATTTTAGGACCACAAGATTCATGGTTATTGATTCGTGGCTTGAAGACACTCGGAATCCGCATGGAAGAAACGAATTCAAATGCTAAGCGCATTGCTGATTTCCTAGTTGCTCATGAAGCTGTTGGAAACGTGTTCTATCCAGGATTGGAATCACATGTTGGGCACGACATCATGAAGAAACAGGCAACTGGTTTTGGCGGAATGATTTCATTTGATGTGGGCAGTACTGAAAAAGCCGATCAGCTGATCAAGAAATTAAAATACTTCACACTTGCTGAAAGTCTGGGAGCGGTGGAAAGCTTGATCTCCACCCCGGCACGGATGACGCATGCGTCAATTCCTGCAGAACGCCGCCAAGAACTTGGCATTCTAGACGGCCTTGTTCGTATTTCGGTTGGTATTGAAGACGTTGAAGATTTAATTGAAGATTTAGAGCAAGGGTTAGTTTAATATTCGTAGACTTTAGCCACTCCATCGAGATATGGAGTGGTTTTTGTTTGGCTTATGATAAACGATGTTGCTGATAGTAAAATAGTCAGTTCCCTTTTCATAAATAAAAATTAATAGAGCGGTTTGTTTAATGAATTGGATACTATTTATCCTCCTTATGAACATATTCTATAATATGGACAGGAGGTCGCCATGAAAAAAATCAGTTTGGTTCTTTGTTTATTGTGCGTAATCCTTTGCGCAATTTTTGGGATACGGTATGGTCATATCTTGGCTCAGGATGAAGGGACAATTCGACTTGGTTTGGCAGTTGCAGTTTTGGATGTCACTACACGTGAGTCTGTAAAGTTTCAGGAGACGGAATACGTGAAACGTTATGTTTCTGAATATACGGAAGAGGCGACATTTGACCATGTGAAGAAAATCATGAGTGATCTGGGATGGTCGTATGAAACACAAGAAGGAACGGCCTTATTTTTCAAGAAAAATAAAGATACGATTGTGGTAGAAACCGCCATTTTTATAGACGATTATATTTTATGGGACATGCCTTTAGAAGCTATTGATTCAGAGTGATATTTAATTTCCATTTTTTCCGGACAGTGAGTGATAACAATTTTATATTTTCAATGAAGTCTATTTAAAACTTTAATCTCTATTTAGGAGTGTTCCCAGTTGTATCATACAATTGTCGTCGGTGCTGGTCAGGCTGGATTAGCTATGAGCTATTTTTTAAAGTCAAATGAGAAGGAGTTTCTTGTTCTCGACAAAGGATCATTCATTGGTGAGAGTTGGGTTAATCGATATGACTCATTGGTTCTTTTCACACCACGCCTTTATAATTCCCTTCCAGGCATGATAATGGAAGGAGAGCCGCATGGATTGCCGTCGAAAGATGAAGTTAGCCGCTACTTAGCGCGGTATGCCAAGACATATCAATTCCCCGTTCAATTTAATACGGAAGTTCATGAAGTCGTTCAAAATGACGATCAGTCGTTTAAGGTAACGACAAATAATGGTGTTTTTCAAACAAAAAACCTCATCATGGCAACTAGGCCTTTCCATAAAAAGTTTGTTCCTTCAATGTCTAAATCAATTGATGATTATGTTGTTCAATTGCATTCATCCGAGTATCGCAACGAAAGCCAATTGCAAGAAGGTAATGTGTTGGTGGTGGGCGGAGGGAACAGTGGAGCACAAATTGCTGTGGAATTATCGAAATCAAAGAAAACATATTTGGCGGTCAGTAAAAACCCCGATTATATGCCGTTATTCATCATGGGAAAAAGCATTTTTTGGTGGTTGGATAAAGTGGGAATATTAAATGCGTCTTCAAATTCCATGCTAGGTAAATTCATACAGCGAAAAGGCGATTTCATTTTTGGTCACGAGTTGAAAAATGCACTAAAACAAAATCGGGTTGTACTAAAATCGAGGCTCATTGAGTGCAAGGCGAATGAAGTAAGATTCCAAGATGATTCCACCTTACATATACAAAATATCATCTGGTCCACAGGATTCAGATCTGACTACTCTTGTATTCAAATTAATGGAGCCATTAGTGAGAAAAATGAAGTGCTGCATCAACAAGGAATCAGTCCAGTAAAGGGATTGTATTTCTTGGGCTTGCCATGGCAAAGTAAAAGAGGATCCGCTATTCTTCAAGGTGTAGGAGACGATGCGGAATATGTGATGGCTTTTTTAAACGACTGATTCTATTGGAACATGATAGTGAAGATACTACCCAAAAGAGCTATTCCAGAGATAGTGTGAAATCTCTGGAATAGCTCTTTATTATTTCCCTTTAAAGACAGGCTTTCTTTTCTCACCAAATGCAATCAAGGCTTCAACACGGTCTTCAGTAGGTATCGTTATTTCATAGGCTTTGCGTTCAATGTTCAAGCCTGTATGTAAATCAGCGTTCATGCCGTGTTTGATAGCAAATTTCGCTTGTTGTACGGCGATCGGCCCGTTTGCTAAAATCAGATTGGCAAATTTCCCGGTTTCTTCTAGTAAGCTTCCGCTGGAAACCACTTTTGTTAAAACGCCGTAAGCCAGAGCTTCATCAGCTGTTAAGCGAAGTGCAGTCAGGATTAATTCAAGAGCTTTTGCTTCTCCGATTAAGCGTGGCAGGCGCTGTGTACCACCGGCTCCTGGAATAATGGCTAAGCTCGTTTCAGTGAGACCAAGTAACATATTATCTGCTGCAATTCGGAAATCGCATGCTAGTGCAAGTTCCATCCCTCCACCGAATGCGTGGCCATTCATCATGGCAATCGTAGGTTGTGGCAAGTTTTCAATGGCTGAAAATACTTCACCGATTTTGTAAATATTGCGTTTTACTTGTTGCTCTGTCAATGTTTTGCGTTCTTTTAAATCTGCACCTACACTAAATGCTTTTTCACCAGAACCTGTGAAAACAACGAGACGAACGTCTGGATTGATGCGAATGGCTTCGGCAACCTGACCAAGTTCACGTAACATATCATAGTTAAAGGCGTTCATAGAGTCCGGACGATTGAGTGTGATGATAGCTAAATTCCCGTTTTGTTCGTAGCGAATGGTTTCCATGGTAAATCCCCCTTATAATGTTCACAATTTTGAAAGTTTTTCCCCTTCAAAACATATCACTTTTTGGACGTTGTCGCCATCTCTCTCTATAATGGTAGGCAAAGGAGGCGCTTGAAATGGAACGTTTAGCAATTTATCGAATTTATCGCATTGTCTGGATGTCCGTAAAGTTTTTTACACAAGTAACGCTTTTTCAGCGCCGTTATAAAGGTCGTTTTACACCGGTAATCAACGAAAAATGGGAGCGGCTTGTGACGAGGCAAGCGAAGGAATATAAACGGACCGCACTCAAACTCGGCGGATTAATGATTAAAATGGGACAGTTTTTATCGACACGTGCGGACATTATGCCGCCTTCATTTATTGCAGAGCTAGAAGGGTTGACCGACCGGGTTCCTGCTGTTCCGAGAGAGAAAGCAATTGATCTTCTCGAACAGGAGTGGAATGAAACTCATACGGATATTCTCATGAACCTATCGGATAAACCTGTCGCATCTGCATCGATCGGCGAAGTCTATAAGGGCTCGCTGAAAGACGGGACGCCTGTGGCAGTGAAAATTCAACGCCCGGAAATCGAGCGCATTTTACGTGCTGATTTTCGTGCCATGAAAATTGTGATTTGGCTGGCAAAACGTTTCACGGCTTTTGGCAAACAAATTGATTTCAATCGGTTGTATAGCGAGATGGTCGATACGGTTGGGGCAGAGCTTAATTTTTTACAGGAACTACGTAATGGGCGCAGCTTTGCGGACCGTTTCGAATCAATGCCAGGTGTTCGTTTCCCTGTGTACTATGATGAATTTTCTACGCGTCGCATTCTGGTGATGGAATGGATTGAAGGTGCCCGTATAACCGACCTTGCATTTATTGATTCTAATGGGATAAACCGTCGCGTTTTATCGGAGCGACTGTTTCGGTTGTTTTTAGAACAAGTGCTGGATGGTGGACAATTCCACGCGGATCCACACGGTGGAAATATCTTAATTAAACCCGATGGCACGATTGTGTTGATTGATTTCGGAATGGTCGGTTCTATCAGTAAAGAGGAAGCGCGTTCCGTGTTAAAAGTCGTCGAAGGTATACTGCTCAAACAGTTTGACCAAGTATTGGATGGTCTGGAAGAGTTGAGATTCTTGTTGCCGCAGGCAGACCGCCGTTTACTGGCAGATGCAATTGCCAGAGTGGTTGCAGCGTATGAATCCGAAGAATTGACGCAAATGGACAGTTTTGTCGTCGACCGTTTACTGGATGACTTAAAAGGAATTGTCCGTACGCAACCTGTGCAGCTGCCTGCGGAATTCGCCTTTTTCGGGCGGGCAGTTTCGACGTTTATTGGAGTTCTCCATGTTCTGGATCCGAAAGTGGATTTACTTGCCATTGCGCGACCGCGTGTGCTTGAATGGGCAACAACCCAAAAAGAGGGGGACAAATCATTTTCGAAAGAGGATGCGGTACGCTTTGCATTAAATGCAATCGGACCATTGCGTGCTTTCCCACAAAAAGTAATTACTTTCCTAGATGAACCGACTCGAATGCGGGAATACATGCAAATGCGGGATGCACAATCCAAAGTGGAACGATTCCAACTGCAAACGCGAATGTTTGCCGGAATCATTTCTGTTTTATCCTTGGCTACAGGGTTTTATGCGGTATGGGATGATCATTCTCCATTAATGGTTACATCCGGATTTTTCTTTATCGCTTCTGCTTGGGTTTATCGAGGAAAATCACATAAATAACGCTGAACCATCTCTTTTTCGAGGTGGTTTTTTTATGGTTTTTATGCTGAATATTTCATGTCATCTCACGATCAGGTTAACTTGAAGTGAGACGCAGCAACACTTCCAGCGAAATTCCCCTGATTTCCCACTTGTATTTTTTAAAAATGAGCGTACAATATAAAATACGAACAAACGTTCTTAAAGGAGGCGAAAACATGCCGCTCATTCCAGCCGATAGTTTACCCTATTTTGAAAAAATGATTTATCTCCCCATGGTATTGACCATTTTGGAGCGCGACCGGGAAATCGTTGAAAAAGGCCCATTCAAGTTGAAAAGACCTTATGTGGCCATGATCGATCAAGCAGTGAAGGAAGCGCAGCGCGAATTGAAAGACACCAAAATCTATTTGCGCCAACACAATATGAAAGTCATTCGAGGCAATCACGATGACACCTTTACCGAATATGTTTTTTTTCACAGTGGATACGAAGAGCATCGCCGCTATTTGAACGTGCGCTTGAGAAATCGAGTCGAGGAGCTGCTGAGTGTGTATCTGTCAATTGCAAAACAGGCTAATTGAGTGAGTGGGGAAATAGAGTGAAAATCAAAATAATAAGCCCTTTCACAGAGAAAGGGCTTAAGAGTATGTATTATCAGGTAGGATTTGTTCGGGTTGGTAAATATGTAAGTTTTGACTGAGAAAAAGGATGGTTCATTTGATCGCGTGTTTTTTGAAATTGATTCGTCAGGAAATGGGAAAGCACAAATTGTCTGCACATTGTTGCGTACGAAACATTCACCGGTAGAATCTGCGAATTAGTGAAATGCACTAAACATTGGTTGTGGGAATTAATTGAATAGCTATCGATAGCAGAAAAGGATATCCATATATTTCCGTCTGATTCGGCAGATAGGGTCGGCATCATGATTAATGGAACTCCAAAATCATGTGAAATGATGAGAGGGACTTTATGCAAAGGGCCAATGGATTCACGAGAGAAAAACGTAGCATGTTTATAAGAGTTTCCATAAAAAATAAGTGATTTTTTTATAATAGCCCCAGGCTTCATTCTAACGATAAATTCAATATGGTTTTCAATGACACGAGTGTAAAGATTATTCTCATTCCAGAACGGTACGAGAGCAATGGTGTTGAATGACACGATGTAATTCGAGGCAGCGGAGATTTTTTTATCCATCTATTCACATCCCTATTTTAGACTACAAACCCTATTATAGAGAAAATTGGGAATTTTGCAATACTTTTGACTAATTAGTACAAATATTAAGAAAAAATAAATCATACGTAATATTCAGAAAAAACATTTGCAACTTCCTAGGTTTTTTATTTATAATAGAAAAAAGGCATCCGAGGTGATTGCAATGGATAAGTATTATTCATATGCTGATTTTCTGAAAGCGATGGGGCGAAATCAGACCGTTAGTGAAGCGGAGAAACTGTTGAACGATATCTACATGGATTTGTTCTTGAACCATGTGCATCGCGAGCAACGGAAAGAACGCTTGCTGACCTTGATTGATGGAGCGCTCGATCTGAAAGATAAAGAATCGTTTGTGGCATATACAAGCGAATTACGTCAGTTGCAACAAGATAGTGTGTAATGATTAGTTCCTATAGACTTGTGAAAAATCCGCTCTTCGCGAAGAGCGGATTTTGTTTTTTTAGCAGAAAAACATACGTTCGCTTTTTATTCGTGTTCCATTGGGGAATATGATAAAATATGAACATTCAATAAAAATGGCCGAACCCCGCTAACCTTAACAAAAGTAGCGCTTTCCGCTTTATAAACAAGGAGGAAATTATGGTACAGAATTTTGATTTGCAGGCTCCTTACAAACCCGACGGAGACCAACCGCAGGCGATTCGCGAATTGGTAAAAGGAATTGAAGAAGGTCGGAAATACCAGACGTTACTCGGTGCAACAGGAACAGGTAAAACATTTACAGTGTCGAATGTAGTGACGGAAATCAAAAAGCCGACATTAGTCATGGCTCACAATAAAACACTTGCAGGACAACTGTACAGTGAGTTCAAAGAATTCTTCCCGAATAATGCGGTGGAGTATTTTGTTAGTTTCTACGATTACTATCAACCGGAGGCTTATGTGCCACAAACGGATACGTATATCGAAAAAGATTCAAGTATTAATGAAGAGATTGATAAATTGCGCCACTCCGCAACGTCGGCTTTATTTGAACGAGAGGATGTATTAATTGTTGCATCCGTTTCATGTATATATGGACTCGGAAATCCCGAAGAATATCGGGAAATGGTGTTGTCTCTTCGTACGGGAATGGAAATCGAACGCAATCAATTACTCCGTCGATTGGTCGATATTCAATATGAACGAAACGATATGAATTTCGTCCGCGGGAAGTTCCGCGTGCGAGGAGATGTCGTTGAAATTTTCCCGGCTTCCCGTGATGAACGGTGCATTCGCGTTGAGTTTTTCGGGGATGAAATCGACCGGATACGTGAAGTGGATGCCTTAACAGGTGAAATTATCGGAGACCGTGAACATGTTGCGATATTCCCGAACTCCCACTTCGTTACCCGTGAAGAAAAATTGCTGAAAGCGATAGAAAATATTGAAATTGAATTAGAACAGCAACTGAAAGTTCTACGTGGCGCAGACAAATTACTAGAAGCGCAGCGTCTGGAACAACGTACCCGCTACGACTTGGAAATGATGCGCGAGATGGGCTTTTGTTCAGGTATCGAAAACTATTCACGTCATTTAACACTGCGCGAATCTGGGGCCACTCCATATACATTACTTGATTATTTTCCAGACGATTTCCTGATGGTCGTGGATGAAAGCCACGTAACATTGCCTCAAGTAAGGGGGATGTTCAACGGGGATCAGGCTCGTAAGAAAGTGTTGGTGGATCATGGGTTCCGGTTACCATCAGCCATGGATAACAGACCATTGACATTCCAGGAATTTGAAGGTCATATGGGGCAAGCCATATTCGTTTCAGCGACTCCAGGACCTTATGAATTGGAACACACACCTGACATGGTTGAGCAAATCATTAGACCGACAGGCTTGTTAGACCCTACAATCGATGTCCGTCCGATTGAAGGTCAGATTGATGATTTAATTGATGAAATCCGTCAACGGGCCGAGCGTAATGAACGGGTTCTTGTGACCACATTAACGAAAAAAATGTCAGAGGATTTAACCGATTATTTAAAAGAAATCGGCATTAAAGTTAATTATTTGCACTCAGAAATTAAAACACTTGAGCGAATTGAAATTATTAGAGAACTTCGCATGGGTACGTATGATGTATTGATTGGCATCAACTTGCTCAGAGAAGGACTCGATATTCCGGAAGTTTCGCTAGTGACGATTTTGGATGCGGACAAAGAAGGGTTTTTACGTTCCGAGCGTTCACTTATTCAAACAATTGGACGGGCAGCACGTAATGCCAATGGACATGTCATCATGTATGCGGATCGCATGACGGATTCGATGACCAAAGCAATTGGTGAAACGCAGCGACGCCGCGATATCCAAATAGAGTATAACGAAAAACATGGCATTACCCCGCAAACAATTCAGAAGAAAATTCGCGATGTCATTCGTGCTTCTCATAATGCAGAAGAAACATCGACATATATGGAAAAAGTAACAAAAGGCAAAAAATTGACCAAGGACGAGAAAGCGACATTGTTGCTGACTTTGGAAAAAGAAATGAAAGACGCAGCGAAAGCACTCGATTTCGAACGTGCAGCTGAACTGCGTGACACGATTTTGGAACTGAAAGCGGAAGGATGAACCGATTTGAAAAACCAGGAAATTCGTATACAAGGTGCACGTGCACATAATTTAAAAAACGTAGATTTAATAATTCCACGAGACAAGCTTGTTGTCATGACAGGCTTATCTGGATCGGGTAAATCTTCACTTGCTTTCGATACGATTTATGCAGAAGGACAACGACGTTATGTTGAGTCATTGTCTGCCTATGCACGACAGTTTTTAGGTCAAATGGATAAACCGGATGTAGATGCCATTGAAGGCTTGTCACCTGCCATTTCCATTGACCAAAAAACAACAAGCCGCAATCCTCGTTCCACTGTGGGGACAGTAACGGAAATTTATGATTATTTGCGACTGTTATTTGCACGTGTCGGGAAACCGATCTGTCCAAATCACGGGACTGAAATTACATCACAGACCATTGAGCAAATGGTTGACCGTTTGATGGAATTCCCGGAGCGTACGCGGATGCAAATTTTAGCGCCGATTGTTTCCGGTCGTAAAGGTACTCATGCAAAAATGCTGGAAGATGTGAAGAAGCAAGGCTATGTACGAGTGCGTGTAAACGGTGATTTAATGGATCTGGATGACGACATTAATTTAGACAAAAATAAAAAGCATGATATTGAAATTGTTATTGACCGTGTCGTGATGAAGGATGATGTTGCAGCACGACTGGCAGATTCATTGGAGTCCGCGTTAAGACTAGCGGATGGTCGTGTCTTGATTGATGTAATGGAACATGAAGTATTACTGTTCAGTGAACATCATGCATGTCCAATTTGTGGATTTTCAATTGGTGAACTAGAACCACGCATGTTTTCATTCAACAGTCCATTTGGTGCCTGTCCGGAATGTGATGGTCTAGGTACGAAGCTTGAAGTGGATCCTGAACTTGTGATTCCCGATTGGTCAAAATCGTTGAATGAAGGAGCGATTGTACCGTGGGAACCGACCAGTTCTCAATACTATCCACAACTTTTGGCGGCAGTATGTAAACATTACAAAATCGATATGAAAAAACCCGTGAAAAAACTGCCGAAAGAACAAATGGATAAAATTCTTCATGGCTCTGGCAAAGATAAAATTACATTCCGTTATGAAAATGATTTTGGACAAGTTCGGAGCAATGAGATTTATTTTGAAGGCGTATTAAAAAATATCGAACGCCGTTATAAAGAAACGTCGTCGGATTATATTCGCGAGCAAATGGAAAAATATATGGCCCAACAAGACTGCCCAACATGTGAAGGCTATCGTCTGAAACCTGAAACATTGGCAGTAAAAGTAGCTTCACTACATGTCGGACAAGTGACGTCTTTCTCCATTCAGGAAGCTGATGCATTTTTCAAATCACTCGAGTTATCCGAAAAAGATATGCAAATTGCACGACTCATTTTACGTGAAATCGATGAACGACTTGGGTTCCTTATTAATGTGGGACTGGATTATCTAACGTTGAGTCGGGCTGCTGGAACATTGTCGGGTGGGGAAGCACAACGTATCCGTTTAGCGACTCAAATTGGTTCGCGTTTATCGGGCGTACTTTACATTTTGGATGAACCTTCAATCGGCTTGCATCAACGAGATAATGATCGCTTGATTTCAACGCTTAAAAATATGCGAGATATCGGGAACACGTTAATTGTGGTTGAACATGATGAAGACACGATGATGGCTGCAGATTATTTAATTGACGTGGGTCCTGGAGCAGGAGTACATGGTGGAGAAATTGTCGCTTCGGGAACACCGGCGCAAGTCATGAAAAACACGAAGTCCATTACCGGTCAATATTTAAGCGGGAAGAAATTCATTCCGCTGCCTATAGAACGTCGCAAACCGGACGGTCGTTTGATAACGATCAAGGGAGCGACAGAAAACAATTTGAAAAATGTTACCGTGGATATTCCACTGGGGGTTTTCACTTCGGTTACAGGTGTGTCAGGTTCAGGGAAAAGTACGTTGATAAATGAAATTTTGCATAAAGCTCTCGCTCAAAAGCTAAATCGAGCAAAATCAAAACCTGGACAGCACATAGAAGTCACAGGTATCGAACAATTGGAAAAAGTCATTGATATTGACCAGTCTCCAATTGGCCGAACACCAAGATCAAATCCAGCTACCTACACGGGCGTATTTGATGATATTCGTGATGTGTATGCATCGACGAACGAAGCGAAAGTGCGTGGCTACAAAAAAGGTCGATTCAGTTTTAACGTTAAAGGTGGACGTTGTGAAGCTTGTCGTGGCGACGGTATTATCAAGATTGAAATGCATTTCTTGCCGGATGTCTATGTACCATGTGAGATTTGCCATGGGAAACGATACAACCGTGAAACACTGGAAGTGAAATACAAAGACAAAAATATTGCAGATGTATTAAAAATGACAGTGGAAGACGGTCTGAAATTCTTTGAAAATATCCCAAAAATCAGCCGTAAACTTCAAACGATTGTTGATGTAGGCCTAGGCTATATGGAGTTGGGCCAGCCAGCTACGACGTTATCAGGTGGTGAAGCACAACGGGTTAAGTTGGCTTCGGAATTGCATAAACGCTCGAATGGTAAATCATTCTACATTCTAGATGAACCGACGACTGGACTTCATGCACATGATATTGCCCGTTTACTTGTTGTCTTGCAGCGATTGGTTGAAAGTGGCGATACCGTTTTAGTAATCGAACATAACTTAGACGTTATTAAAACTTCCGATTACTTGATTGATTTAGGTCCAGAAGGTGGCGATAAAGGCGGCACCATTTTAGCGGTGGGTACCCCTGAAGAAATTGCCAATGTCAAAAAGTCATATACAGGTCGCTATTTAAAACCTGTGCTAGAACGTGACCGTCAGCGCATGGAAGATCAAATCGCAAAAGCTTCCACAAAAAAGAAGGCGAAAAAAGAGACAGTTTCAGCTAAATGAAACCTTTTTGTGGATGAACCGTATGTATAAGGGAAGAACAAAGTTCCGCGCAAAGCGGCTTTGAAGGAGGCCAACTATATGCAAGAAGAACGTAAACGCATTTTAGATCTAGTTGAAAAAGGAACGATTTCTGCTCAAGAAGCGTTGGTATTACTAGAGGCTCTTGGAACTGATAAGGCTAAACCTAATGTGTCAGCATACGCTGGACCGGGAACGTCTGATGTGCATAACCATTCCACTCATACAAATTCTGAAACACACAACAAGAAAACCACATCCTCTCAAGCAGAAGATTTTATGGAAGATATTAAAAGAGATTTTTCGCAATTCAGCGACCGTTTCATGCAATTTATGCAAACGGCTGTCGGTAAAATGAAATCATTCGATTTCGATATGCCTTTCGGTGAACCGAACGAATTTCATCACACCTTTACAAAAGAGTTAGCAGATTTCAAAGAAGTCACTGTCGACATTGCCAATGGGAAGTTCGAAATTTATCCTTCACAAGACGGTCAAGTACGAGCGGAATGCCATGTGAAAGTGTATCGTGCACCCAATGAAGAGGATGGGAAGAAAGATTTCTTTGAAAAATTTGTATTTGTCGTGGATCAACAAAGGTTGCGCATTATCAGCGACATGAAAACAACTTCTGTCAATGTCGTCTTGTATGTTCCAAAACAAATGTATGATTCCATATCGGTTCGATTGTTCAATGGTGCCTTCATCAGCAAACATCTAGAAGTGGGACGTTTTAAAGTCAAAACCGCCAATGGCAAAATTGAATTGAAAAATATTCAATTGGAGGATGGCGAAATCCAAACTGCCAATGGCGCCATTAATATTAAAGATGCCATAGGAAACAAGGTCGATGCAGAAACCATCAATGGTCGTATTTACATTGATGGCCATTTAAAAGATATTGAAGCACAATCTGTGAATGGTCATGTCGTTGTCACCACGAAAAATCCCGAAGCGCGTAAAGTTGAGGGACGTGCAGTGGCTGGTACAGTAGAAATTTATGTCCCTTCCACGGTTGCCCTACAAGGGGACGTGTCTTCGAATTTTGGGAAAATGGACGTATCATTGCCGGACGTGACACGTTTAAATGAGCAAGAGCATTTCTTGCAAAAAAATATCCGTTTTACAAAAGAACTCACAGATTCAACAGCAGTCCCTCTGTATATTAAAGGGGAAGCAAAAACAGGCTCGATCATCGTACGCTATACAACAGCTGAATAAATAGAAAATCCCCAAATCGAACGTACAATCGATTTGGGGATTTTTTTATTCCTTATTTTAATGAACACAGTATACCGAAAACGATGGCTTGTGCACATTGCTGTTGATATTCTAGACTTTTTAACAAGTCTGCTTCTTTTTTATTTGTCATAAATCCACATTCCACTAATATGGCAGGCATCGTCGTTTCCCTCAGCACGGCAAAGTCTCCTTTTTTAACACCCCGATTTTTTCTATCTGTGCGCATAATCAAAGCTTTCTGCACAAAAGTAGCCATCCTAGTTGAAGTTTCGCTTGGGTTCAAACAAGTATACGTTTCAATGCCTTGAGCTTGGTTCCAATCATTGCCGAAAGCATTCGCATGTATCGATACAAATGCTGAAACTTTCAGTTTGTTCGCTAGAGATATGCGTTCTGAAAGTGCAACATCGCAAGAATTATTATGCGAAAATAGTACGGTAAATCCTTCAGCAGTTAAGAGTTTCTTGACATGTATAGCCGTGGCTTCATTAAAAGTGAATTCCCGTAAGGCCCCATCAGGCGATCGTTTACCTGAAGTTTCTGGACCATGTCCAGCATCGATGATTATCTTCTTCATTCTTCATCCCTCCTACTACTTACATAGGAAAAATGAAAGAAGAGAGATAATTTCGATAGGGATTACCTTCAATTTAGTACAATGAAATTAATGTTGTACTATCAAAATGCTTGTCTAGCTCCAATTGCCATCCCTAACCTTCCAGCGCAGGTGTACAGCAAAACGGCACTTTGCGCTTTTCTCAAAGTGCATGCTAAAATAAAGGACATGACGGATAATTCGCATTTCGAAGAAAGCAGGTGATATTTTGGTACAAGTGACAACAAAAGATGTAATGGAAATGTTCGATTTAACACTAGTCAGTGGCCAGGAAGGCATCGGCAGGCATATTGCCATCAGCGATATCTCAAGACCAGGGTTAGAAATGGCCGGTTATTTTACACACTACCCAGCAAACCGTGTCCAACTACTCGGTACGACAGAACTGTCATTTTATGATATGTTGCTGCCTCACGAACGAATAGATCGCATGAAAAAGTTATGCTCACCTGATACACCAGCTATTATTGTTTCACATGGTATGACCGTACCGGAAGAACTGAAGATTGCTTCGAATGAAGAGCACGTACCGGTATTGACTGCAAAAATGGCAACTACGAGGTTCTCCAGTTTGCTGACAAACTTTTTGGAAAGCAAACTCGCACCTACCACTGCAGTACACGGCGTACTCGTTGATATTTATGGGGTAGGCGTTTTGATTACAGGGAAGAGTGGGGTCGGTAAAAGTGAGACCGCTCTAGAACTTGTCAAAAGAGGTCATCGCCTCGTTGCTGACGATTGTGTGGAAATCAGACAAGAAGCCGAAAATACGCTTGTAGGGAATCCACCAAAACTGATTGAGCATTTACTAGAAATCCGTGGACTGGGCATTATTGATATCATGACTTTGTTCGGTGCAAGTGCAATACGCAGCTTCAAACGGATATCTCTAGTAATTGATTTAGAGATTTGGGATGCACAGAAGACGTATGACCGTCTCGGGCTCGAGGAAGAGAAAATGAAAATTATTGATACGGATCTGACGAGACTGACGATTCCCGTTCGACCTGGTCGGAACTTAGCAGTTATTATTGAAGTGGCAGCGATGAACTATCGTTTGAAACGTATGGGAGTCAATGCAGCAGAGGAATTTTCCAATCGTCTGAACGATGTCATTAGTCAAAATGAAGACGCTACATATTAAAAGCAGGAAGTATGGAAGGGGTATAACATGAATTTTTTACTTGGAGCATTTGATCCAATCGCGATTTCTCTTGGACCGATTGATGTACGATGGTACGGCGTCATTATCGCTTTTGGAATTGTTTTGGCATTTCTAGTAGCACAGCGTGAAATGCTGAAACGAGGTTTTCACGAAGAATTCTTAACGGATTTATTGATATGGGCTGTCCCATTGGCAATTCTTGGGGCGCGTCTTTATTACGTAATATTTAAATGGGAGTATTACTCCCAAAATCCCGGTGATATCCTTCAAGTTTGGGAGGGAGGACTTGCCATACATGGAGCATTGATTGCTTCATTCGTTACCGCTTATGTGTTTACGAAAAAACGCAAAGTCTCATTTTTGAAACTGGCGGACGTAGTGGCACCAAGTATCCTAATCGGTCAGACAATAGGACGTTGGGGCAACTTTATGAATCAGGAAGCACACGGAGGACCTGTATCACGTGCTTTCTTAGAGAATATGTTTTTACCAGACTGGATTATCGAACAAATGCGAATTGATGGGACGTATTACCATCCCACTTTCTTATATGAATCTATATGGAATTTCATGGGTGTTGTTATCTTAATATTATTGCGTAGAGTTAATTTACTACGCGGAGAAATGTTCTTGTTTTATCTTATCTGGTATTCTGTGGGACGTTTCTTTATTGAAGGATTGCGGACTGACAGTCTGTATTTACTCGGGGAACTTCGCACGGCACAGGTAGTGTCTCTTATTACAGTTGTTGTTGCACTATTGATTGTTGTTTACCGTCGTATGACCATTAAAGATCCTGTGCGTTATAAAGACGCATAAATAAGGAAGTATCATACATGACTACAATAAAAAATGGACTGCTGGCGGGTCTTAAAACAACCTGGACGCTTAGCAAAATCATATTTCCAATTACATTGTTGCTGGTTATTTTGCAGTACACACCAGTTCTTCCGTGGATTATTGACTTCGTTTCTCCCATCATGGGTATATTCGGATTGCGCGGCGATGCAGCGATTCCGCTAGTATTAGGAAACGCGCTCAATTTGTATGCAGGGATTGCCGGAATACTTTCACTCGAATTGACTGTGAAAGAAGTCTTTATTCTGGCAGTCATGTTGTCATTCTCCCATAATATTTTTATTGAAACGGGAGTGGCATTAAAGGTTGGCGTAAAATTGTGGGTAGTTTTACTCGTAAGATTTGGTCTTGCAGCTATATCGGCAATCGTCATAAACCTGGTGTGGTCTGGTGGTTCGCAAGTCGCTCAATATGGGATGGCACCAAAAATGGCTACCATGCCTGAAGGGTGGCTTGAAATCGTCTTACTCGGACTGCAAAAAGCAAGTTATGGGGTACTGCAACTCGCCCTGGTCGTCATTCCATTAATGGTTGTCATTCAATATTTGAAAGACAAACAATATTTGCAGAAGTTTTCACAAAAAATCGCACCTTTTACAAAGTTGCTCGGAATTAAACCAAATGCTTCGATGACACTGGTATCTGGATTGGTTATTGGGTTGGCATTTGGTGCAGGCGTAATGATTCAGGCAGTACAAGAGGACGGGGTCAGCAAGAAAGATGCAACGCTGGTATTTATCTTTTTAGTCGCCTGTCACGCAGTTGTAGAAGATACGCTTATCTTTATTCCTCTTGGAATACCGATTTGGCCATTATTTTTACTAAGGCTCGGCATCGCTTTTGTATTGACGATTGTGGTCGCATCAATTTGGAAAAGAGCTGAGCAAACGAAAAGAAAGGAAGTACTTACATCATGAAATCTCAACCAATAACAACGCTTCTTTTTGATTTTGATGGTACATTGCTGGATACGAATGAGCTCATCATTCAAACGTTTTTAAGTGTTTTGGGTAAAAGATATCCCGGAAGATTTACTAAAGAAGACGTGCTGCATTTTATAGGACCTTCCCTAAAACAGACATTTGATTCGATTGATGAAACGTTGACAGAAGAGCTAATTAAAGAATACCGCGCATGGAATATTGAAATGCACGATCAAATGGCTGTCGAATTTGATGGTGTTACTGATACTCTCCGTATATTAAAAGCTCGAGGCTTTAAGATGGCGATTGTATCAACGAAAAGGCAAGGTATGATTCAGAAGGGATTAACATTAATGGGGATTGAGGACATCTTCGATGTTGTGATTGCACTCGACGACGTGGTTACCCCAAAACCAGACCCTGAACCCATTCTTTTGGCACTTGAGCGTTTGAATGCAACGAAAGAAGAGGCAATAATGATCGGGGACAACTCCCATGATATCGAGGGTGGTCAAAACGCAGGTGTAAGAACAGCTGGTGTTGCATGGACTGCTAAAGGCGAAGCATATTTAGCTACTTTTAACCCAACATATATGTTGCAGCATATAACGGATTTGCTTGAAATCGTGGACGGAACATCTTCATGAGAAGGACGGAACGTTATCCCGTAGAAGGGGCAAACTCGTTGTGGCATATTTACCGAACGGTGCCTTTTTGGAAGGTGATGAAAAATTTTATCGTTATTCAACTGGGCAGATACAGCCCTTCATTGCCACTGAAAAATTTCCTCTACCGACACTTTTTACATATGAAAGTTGGAGAGCAAACTTCATTTGCCTTGATGGTTATGCCTGATGTCATGTTTCCAGAGAGAATTACAATTGGAGAGAATACAATCGTCGGGTACAATACGACGCTTTTAGCCCATGAGTACTTAATTGACGAATATCGTATTGGAGACGTCATTATTGGGAATCGTGTTCTTATAGGAGCGAATTCTACCATTTTACCTGGAGTTACTATTGGTGATGGTGCGATTGTTTCTGCTGCTACTCTTGTTCATAAAGATGTACCAGAAGGCAGTTTTGTCGGGGGGAATCCAATGAAACTCATTTACACTGCTGAAGAAATGGCGACACGTCGCCTTATATAACCAGAAAAGACCTCATGAAGAGAATTCCAATGCTTCATGAGGTCTTTTGTATTGACGCACTCTATTAGTTACGTTAAAATATATTTTATTTCATTGTAGTAGCATGCTAGTGTACTAAAGTAAAATATCCTTATTTTAGGAAGTGATGAAAGAATGACGCCAATTCGAAAATTTGAGAAACCGCTAGGGATGAGAGACTCATTTCCGTTAATAAATGAAAAAAAGGAAAAAGTACGGGATGTCGGCAGAAAATTTTTCAAAGCTCACGGCTTTGATTTTATCAAAACACCTACTGTTGAATATTACGAAACCGTGGGGAAAGCCTCGGCAATTTCAGATTCATCATTGTTTAAATTAGTCGATCGCCAAGGTGAGACACTTGTCTTAAGACCAGATATGACGACACCAATTGTTCGTGTGGCAACATCTAAGCTATTGAAGGAACAAATCCCATTGCGTCTCGCATACTTTGCGAACGTCTTCCGTGCTCAGGAAAATGAAGGCGGAAGACCTGCTGAATTCGAGCAAATGGGCGTGGAGTTAATAGGAGATTCTTCAGTTTTCGCAGATGCAGAAATGATTATAACCGCATCGGATTTTGTACAGGAACTTGGAATTGGTGAATATCATTTAACTGTCGGACATGCAGGGTTATTGCAATCAATTTTAACGCAATTTACCGAATCCAAAGAACAAGTTAAAGAACTGCGTAAATTACTTGTGGAAAAGAACATGGTTGGATTTGAAGAGGCTGTACAATCGTATGGATTATCGAAAGTAGAAGAAGAACGCTTTATTGAATTTATTGGACATGCTTCGAATGTGCAATCCATTCAATCATTACATCCTTTTATCGACCAATCAAATATTCAGCAAGTGAACATGTTTATGTATCTTAGTGACTTGTCCGTATTACTGGAAAATGCAGGTCTTTCAAATCTGGTCACATACGATCTAACACTTACTAGTGAAATGAGTTATTACACTGGGATGTTATTTGAAGTTTTTGCGAGTGGATCAGGTTTTCCGATAGGCAATGGAGGTCGCTATGACGGTTTGTTGCAGGAATTCAATTGTGATGTCGGTGCAACAGGTTTTGGATTGAGAGTAGACAGATTGCTTGAAGTGATGACTACATCGACAACACGTAATCCACATACGTTAATCTTTTTTGATGAAGCTAATTATATGGAAGCAGTCAATGAGGCGAATAAATTTAGAAAGCAAGGGATTCGGACAACCATTCAATATGTTAATGGTGTAGAGGACAGACAGGCTTATCAGGATAACTTTACAGAAGTAGTGTGGTTAACAGAAGGAGATGGAAATAATGAGTGAACTGACAATTGCAATGCCGAAAGGACGAATTTTTGAAGAAGCTTATGTGTTACTTCAAAAAGCGGGTTTTCAGTTGCCGGATGACTTTGAAGAATCACGGAAACTCATTGTTGAAGCTCCTGGTGAAAAGATTCGATTTATTCTTGCGAAACCGATGGATGTACCTGTTTATGTGGAACATGGGGTTGCAGATATAGGAATAGCGGGTAAAGATGTATTACTTGAACAAAAACGAATTGTTCATGAGTTGTTGGATTTAAAAATCAGCGAATGCTATATAGCAACTGCAGGCTTGCCGAATACAGTCATGAATGAGATTGCGCCTCGTGTCGCAACTAAATATCCTGAAATTGCTTCGGCTTTTTACAAAGAAAAAGGGGAGCAAGTTGAAATTATTGGATTAAATGGTTCAATCGAACTGGCACCCATGATTGGGCTGGCCGATCGAATTGTGGATATCGTATCTTCTGGCCGGACATTGAAAGAAAATGGACTTGTTGAATACGAACGCATTGTGGATGTGACATCGAGGTTAATTGCTAATCCCGTCAGTTACCGACTAAAAAGCGAACGCATCCGCGATATGGTGAAGCGACTGAAAGAGTCAATGGAGTAAGGAGGATATTATATGCAAATCGTTTCTTTAACGAAAGATATATCATTAAAACGACCGTTGGAAATGGGCAATGCGGAGCAATTGAACACCGTGAAAATGGTATTGGCCGATGTCAAAAAACGCGGTGACCAAGCAGTCGCGGACTATAGCGAGAAATGGGACGGAATTAAACTAAGTGAATTTAGTGTTTCGATGGATGAAATTCAACACGCACTCGCCAATTTTGATGAAGAACTTAAAAGTGATTTGGAAGAAGCGGCAAAAAATATCCGCCTTTTTCATGAAATGCAAAAACGGTCATCTTATGAAGTTGACGTCAATAATGGTTCATTTATTGGACAACGAGTAAGTCCATTGGATGCAGTTGGTTTGTACGTGCCAGGTGGCTCCGCTGCTTATCCGTCATCGGTATTAATGAATGTCATTCCGGCACAAGTGGCTGGTGTTGAACGAATTGTCATTGTGTCACCTCCAAACGATAAAGGAGCACTACCAGACGCAGTATTGGTTGCGGCTTCGATTTTAGGAATTGAAGAAATTTATAAAATGGGTGGAGCTCAGGCAATCGCCGCTCTTGCATATGGTACTGAATCCATTGCACCTGTAGATAAAATAACAGGTCCAGGTAATGTGTTTGTTGCATTGGCCAAACGGGAAGTATTTGGTGAAGTGGCTATTGATATGATTGCAGGACCGAGTGAAATTGCCATCATCGCAGATGATACTGCATATGCGGACGAAATCGCCGCCGATTTATTATCCCAAGCTGAACATGATCCGATGGCTTGTCCGATTTTACTGACGACGAGCGATGTATTTGCTCAGGAAGTTGCAATAGAAGTGGAGAAACAATTGCGAACGCTCCCACGTGAGAAGATTGCACGTGCCGCTGTTGAAAAGTTCGGGAAAATTTATGTTGCAGAAACAATGCCGGATATTATTAAAGCTGTAAACAAATTGGCACCGGAGCATTTGGAAATCATGACAATCAATCCTCATGAAGTTGCACAACAAGTGCGACATGCAGGTGCGATTTTTATCGGTCGATACAGTTCGGAACCAATTGGTGACTACTTTGCAGGGACCAATCATGTTTTGCCGACAAACAGCACTGCTCGGTTCTCCAGTCCATTATCAGTGGATGATTTTATCAAAAAGACAAGCATCATTTTTTACACGGAAGAAACATGGCAACAACATGCAGATAAAATAGCAAGACTGGCGAGAATGGAAGGGTTAGAAGCCCATGCAAGAGCTGTAGAATCAAGAGGCTGGAAAAAGGGGATGAATCAATCATGACACGCGTAGCAACGATTAATAGAAAAACGAACGAAACACAAGTGAAAGTTACGATGCAACTGGATGGAGAAGGACAGGCCACGATTGATACTGGCGTCCCTTTTATGGATCATATGCTTGATTTATTTGTGAAACATGGATTCTTTAATGCGACCATTCAAGCGTCTGGTGACACACATATTGATGATCATCATACAACTGAAGATATCGGGATTGTACTCGGGCAAGTTGTCAAAGAAGCGTTAGGTGATAAAAAAGGGATACGACGATACGGTAATGCATTTGTGCCAATGGATGATGCACTGGCGCAAGTGATTGTGGATTGTTCAAACCGTCCTCACCTTGAATTCAGAGCGACATTCCCTAAAGAAAAAGTAGGAAATTTCGATACGGAACTTGTCCATGAATTTTTATGGAAATTCACTCTCGAAGCACGGATGAATGTTCATGTAATCCTTCACTATGGCCACAATACACACCACATGATTGAAGCTATATTCAAAGCTTTGGCAAGAGCGCTAGATGAAGCGGTATCCATTGATCCGCGTGTCAAAGGAGTGCCATCCACGAAAGGATTATTAACATGAAAATTGGTGTAATCGATTACGGAATGGGCAATTTGTATAGTGTTGAACAAGCGCTGCTTCGACTAGGTTGTGAAGTTTCCATAACGGCAGATACAAACGTCTTAAATCAAATGGATGGTTATGTTTTACCAGGTGTGGGGGCATTTCCAGATGCCATGAGTCGTCTGCGTGAGTCTGGCTTGGATCAATATATTAAACAAATCGAGAACACCAACAAACCGTTACTTGGCATATGTCTGGGCATGCAGCTTCTATATGAAGATAGTACAGAAAATGGACGGACGGAAGGTTTAGGTATATTAACGGGTCATATTCAGAAATTTGAACAACTGGATGCAGAACAAAAACGTATCCGAATTCCTCATATGGGATGGAATCCATTATCTTTTACACATCAACCAGATTGGCTGAATGGTCTCGATAAAGAAGATTCAACTCATGTCTACTTTGTTCATTCCTATTTGGCACAAAATACAATGCAAAAAGAAGTACTGGCAAGCAGTACATATGCAGGTCAGTTTGTTCCTGGACTTGTCCAGAAAGACTCAATAACTGGTATGCAGTTTCACCCTGAAAAGTCTGGACCGTTCGGAAAATACTTGTTGAAAAAATGGGTCGGTCAAGTAAAAGAAAGGAGTGAACAAAGATGAAAGTGATTGAATTATACCCTGCAATTGATATGCGTGGAGGCAAATGTGTGCGCTTATTTAAAGGGGATTATAATCAAGAGACGGTTTATGCGGAATCTCCTTTTGAAATGGCAAAAACGTTTGCATGCTCAGGAGCAAAGTGGATTCACATGGTAGATTTGGACGGCGCGAAAGATGGGAAACGAATTCACGATAAAGATGTAATCCGTGCGGCTACTGAGCTTGGTGTGAATGTGCAAATTGGCGGAGGAATACGCACTGAAGAAGATGTGAAATATTATCTGGATAATGGTGTGGCACGAGTCATCATCGGAAGCTTGGCTATTCAGCAACCAGAGCTAGCGGTCTCGATGATCCAAAAGTTCGGTGCAGAGAAAATAGTTATAGGGCTTGACGCAAAAGATGGCATGGTTGCTACACATGGATGGTTGGAAACTTCCTCAAAATCCGCGATTGAAGTAGGGCAATATTTTGCAACTCATGGTACGAAAACCTTTATTTTTACGGATATCGCAACGGACGGAACATTAAGTGGACCTAATATTCTTGCGAATGAACTTCTTGCCGAAGCTACGGGAGCAGAAGTGATTGTTTCTGGGGGCATTAGTTCACTTTCAGACGTGAAGCGAGTTGCACAAGCAGCCGCAGGTTCAAAAATCGGTGGCGTGATTATTGGTAAAGCACTTTATGAAAATCGCTTCACGTTACCGGAAGCATTGCGTGAGGTGGCTTCATGTTAACAAAACGAATTATTCCATGTTTGGATGTCAAAGAAGGACGAGTGGTAAAAGGGGTTCAATTTGTTTCATTACGAGATGCAGGAGATCCGGTCGAACTTGCAAAATTTTATGATGAGCAAGGGGCAGATGAGTTAGTATTTTTGGATATATCGGCTTCGCATGAAGGAAAAGAGACGATGATTGATGTCGTACGTCAAACTGCTGTTGAACTGGCTATTCCTTTTACCGTTGGAGGCGGAATCCGAACACTGGATGATATGAAAAACATGCTGCGGGCGGGTGCAGATAAAATATCCGTCAATACATCTGCACTTGAACGTCCGGCATTGATTGCTGAAGGTGCGGCATATTTCGGTTCACAATGCATTGTCGTTGCTATTGATGCAAAATGGTCAGAGAATGACGGGACGTGGATGGTCTATACGCATGGTGGTCGACGGCTTACACAATGGACAGCAGTTAAATGGGCACAAGAAGCCACGCGATTAGGTGCAGGAGAAATACTCCTAACGTCCATGAACAAAGATGGTGAAAAAAGTGGTTTTGATTTGGCGTTAACGAAAGCGGTTCGGGAGGCTGTCAATGTTCCGGTTATCGCAAGTGGTGGGGCAGGAAATGCCCAACACTTTTATGATGTATTCAATGAAGTGGATGTAGATGCGGCATTGGCTGCTTCCATTTTTCATTATAAAGAGACCAGTGTAGCAGAAGTGAAAAGTGTACTACGAGAGAAGGGAGTGTCAGTCAGATGACAAAAAACGTAATGGAAACCATTCAATTTGATGAGCAAGGACTGATACCGGTTGTTGTTCAACATGCACAAACAAAAGAAGTGTTGACGGTCGCTTATATGAATCGTCAATCAATGGAAAAAACAATTGAAACGAAAGAAACATGGTTCTTCAGTCGTTCGAGACAAGAACTATGGCATAAAGGTGCAACGAGTGGTAACACGCAACAAGTAGTAGCCATCCGAACAGACTGTGATGAAGATGCATTAGTGGTGGAAGTGTTGCCAAAAGGCCCTGCTTGTCATACGGGTGAAGCCACTTGTTTTCATAAAGACATCCTCTCTCCAGGACAAACTGTCGGCAGTTTCGGGATTTTGGCAGATTTGGTACAAGTCATCCAACAACGTGAAAAATCTATGCCAGAAGGTGCCTATACGACCTACTTATTTGAAAAAGGCGTGGACAAAATCGGCAAGAAAATCGGGGAAGAAGCGACAGAAGTCGTAATTGCCGCAAAAAACCGTGATGCCGAAGAATTGCAATGGGAAGCTGCTGACTTGCTCTATCACTTATTAGTCTTGCTTCAAGAACAAAAAGTGAATTTGTATGATGTGTTGGAAGTTTTACAGAAACGACATGAGAGTAAATCATAAGCCAATGTGCTATAATAGAGAGATACTGAAAAGGGACCTGTTGTGTTCCTTTTTATTTTTTCGGAGGCATTAATTGGAGAAAAAACACAAACAACTCGCGAATGAAAACATCGTCTCGTTTATTCCTACAGGCGAATATTATTATCAAAAAGCGTTAGTAGCTCTGAATCGTGAGCATTTTGAAAAAGCGCATAAATATTTGAGACGTGCAGCGGAACTGAGTCCTGATGATCCGCTTATTTTAATGCAATACGCAATTGTGGAAATGGAAGTGGAAAAATACGACCATGCCCTTGAATTATTGCAAAGTGCGTACAGTCTTGATCCAAATGAAAGTGAAATTGTTTTCTTCTTGGCCGAAGTCAACGCTCATCTCGGTTTTCTTTCGGATGCCCATAAGTATGCCAAACAGTATATTGAATTGGATATGACGGGAGCTTACGCTGAGGAAGCAATGGAGATCATTGATTTCTCGGAACAAGAAGATTGGCCGTTATTTGAAGATGATAATTTCGGAAGCGAAATTTTAGTCATTCAAGAAAAAGCAAGACGGATGATGGAACAAGGAAACTTTGAAAAGGCAATTGAAGTTTTGGAGAATTTGATTGAAGAAAATCCGGATTTTTGGGCTGCATTCAACAATTTGGCGCTCGCTTATTTTTATATCGGCGAAGTCGATCAAGCAAAAGCTTTATTACATAAAGTGTTGGAAGAAAACACAGGAAATTTACATGCATTGTGTAATTTAGCAGTCGTTCATTATTACGAAAAAAATGAGCAGGAACTCTCTTATCTTTTGAATTTACTCGGGAAAATCCAACCGTATATGCTGGAACACCGCTACAAGCTGGGTGCAACTTTTGCTTTGGTTGGTAAATATGAAGATGCGTATAAATGGTTACGTTCACTTCAAAAACGCGGATACGAGGGCGACCCTGGCTTTTATTTCTGGTTGTCACATTCCGCATACTTTTCGGGACATGAAAAAGAAGCTCGTCAATACTGGAAACAACTGATTCAAATTGATCCCGAAAAACACGGACTGGAACCTTGGGCTGGCCAAAAAGAAGGCGAATCTTTAGATGGCATGGAGCACAATCGTGATTTTATTGTAGAAAAGCTTGAAAATGCGTATCGCAGTGAGCGAATGTTCGGTTTGTTTTTGTTGGGTAAGACCGCACATAAACAAGAAATTATCGCTCATCCTGAATGGGTAAATGTAGAAACGTACTCTACGATGGAAAAATGGTTGTTGGCCCATGCCCTTGGGCACGAATTTGAAACTAGTCGACTTGCTGAACGTTCTTTTTTACGAGCGGTCGAAGCAACAGAAGTGCTGTATCGGAAAAATCACCCTTTAACAATTGACGGATCATTCCTCTTTCAAATGTGGTTTGTGTTAATTGAGCGTGGTATTGATAAAGGTTATGCCTTTAAAAACCCTAAGGCTTTAGCGGCCGCTGCGGATTATATGTTCCAATCATCACGTTCACAAGGCATTACAAAAAAAGCACTTGCGGAACGCTATGAGATTACCACACCAACCATCACAAAATATGTAAATGAACTTATTCAATTTTTACCGCTTTTTGATACTTAAGCAAAAAAGTTGAATGACTTGCATGAATCTTATACGATTTGTGATAGAAGGGTTTAGGAGGTATTTTTAATGACTGAAGAAAAAATTTATGATGTTGTGATTATCGGGGCTGGTCCTGCAGGTATGACAGCAGCTGTATATACATCACGAGGAAATTTATCGACTTTAATGATTGAACGTGGCATTCCAGGTGGCCAAATGGCAAATACTGAGGAAGTTGAAAACTATCCCGGTTTCGAACATATTTTAGGACCGGAACTTTCAACGAAAATGTTTGAACATGCCAAAAAATTCGGTGCGGAGTACGCATACGGAGATGTACAGGAAATCACTGATGGTGAAGCATTCAAGACAATTAAAGCGGGTGGGAAAGAATATAAAGCCCGTTCAATCATCATCACAACTGGTGCTGAATATAAGAAAATGGGAATTCCAGGCGAAACTGAACTGGGTGGACGTGGAGTAAGTTACTGTGCGGTCTGCGATGGCGCATTCTTTAGAAATAAAGAATTAGTCGTTGTAGGAGGCGGAGATTCTGCTGTGGAAGAAGGCGTGTATTTAACACGTTTTGCTAGCAAAGTAACGATTGTTCACCGTCGTGATGAACTTCGTGCACAAAAAATCCTGCAAGAACGTGCGTTTGCGAATGAAAAAATCGACTTCATCTGGAACCATACTGTGAAATCGATTAACGATGAAAATGGCAAAGTCGGAAGCGTGACATTGGCATCAACAGTAGATGATTCGGAACAGGAATTTAAAGCGAACGGTGTATTTATTTACATCGGAATGCTTCCATTGACAAAACCATTTGCTCAATTAGGTATCCTGAACGAAATGGGTTATATCTTAACAAACGAACAAATGGAAACGAGCATCCCTGGTATCTTTGCTGCTGGAGATGTCCGTGAAAAAACGTTGCGTCAAATTGTAACGGCAACAGGTGATGGCAGTATCGCTGCACAGGCGGCACAGCATTATATCGAAGAATTACACGAAAAATTAAGCATTAAGGCTTAATTTTAATCATTCTTTAATCCATCTGTAATACCCTTGCAACAATAAAGGTGTATATTAAGGATAGTAAATTGACCCCCTTTTTATAGCAACATTTTGAAAGGCTGTTTCTCGGTGCAAATCGATGAAACAGCCTCTTTTTTTGCCGTTTGGAAAGGTGTTTGAAAGTGTATGGACAGAAAGTGCTTCGAACTGGACAGAAAATCAAGTTAACCGGTCAGAAAACGTCTTTGAGTGGTCAATAACGGTTCTGAATGGTCATATATTCAATAACAATGGTCAAAACTCTTGAAAACAACTTGCCATGATGTCATTCCGGTCACTAGACGAGCTTTCCGCTTTTCTTTTTTGCATACTTTTTGATATGCCATCCTTCAAAGTTGTATAATAGAATAAGTGAGTTTATTTGGATTTGGAGTGTCGAATGTGCAACGTATAGCAAATTTAATTGTTTTGAAAGATCAACAGGTTCTTTTATTGAAAAAACCACGTAGAAATTGGTATGTGGCACCTGGCGGGAAAATGGAAGCAGGCGAGTCCATTTACAGTGCGGCCATTCGTGAATTTCAAGAAGAAACCAACACCGTACCTGTCAAACCTCATTTAAAAGGCGTTTATACGATGATCGTACAAGATGAACAGCAGATCGAAAATGAGTGGATGCTCTTTACATTTGTGTCGCATGATTTAGAAGGTATTCCATTTGAAGTAACAAAAGAAGGAATTTTGGAGTGGCATCCTGTGGAAGCCTTGGCACATTTGCCAATGGCAGAAGGAGATCGTACGAACTTACAATTTGTTGTATCAGGACAAGGGGTTCAATACGGGACATTTGTTTACACCCATGATTTTGATTTGATTAAACAAGATATACAAGCGTCATATGAGGGAGAGAAGCAATGATGGAATCAAAACAAACTCAGGATTCGGAATTGGTCATCATTACCGGCATGTCTGGCGCAGGGAAAACAGTTGCCATTCAAAGTTTCGAAGATCTAGGGTTTTTCTGTATCGATAACTTGCCACCAGCTTTATTAATGACGTTTTTAAAATTAATGAAGGAATCAGGAAAAGACATGAATCGGATTGCTGCGGTAATGGATATGCGTGGCGGAGATTTATTCGATTCGTTGATTGGTGCTCTCGATGAAATGGCGAAAGGGAATTTATGTACACCAAAAATTTTATTCCTGGAAGCAGACGATGAAACTCTGGTCAGACGCTATAAAGAAACACGGCGTTCACATCCGCTCGCTCCTGAAGGCTTGCCTTTAGAGGGGATTGCAAAAGAACGTTTGTTGCTTTCTGAGCTGAAAGGAAGAGCTCAATTCATATACAACACCTCAACCCTGAAACCGAAAGATCTTCGTGAAAAAATACAAGAAGAGTTTTCTTCAATAGGAAGCTCTACATTTACTGTAAACGTCATGTCATTCGGTTTTAAACACGGCTTACCGATTGATGCGGATTTAGTATTTGATGTACGATTCTTGCCAAATCCTTATTATATAGAAGATTTGCGTCCGAAAACCGGCTTGGATTCTGATGTATCTGGTTATGTGTTGAAATGGCCGGAAACCCAAATATTAATTGAAAAACTGACTGATTTACTGACTTACATGATTCCTCAATATAAACGAGAAGGAAAACGCCAGCTCGTCATTGCATTTGGTTGTACCGGTGGGCAACACCGTTCCGTAACCCTTACGGAATACTATGCGAAATTGTTCCAACAAGATTATCAAACTGTAATTACGCATCGCGATATTAAACATAGAAAGGGCTGATGGAATGGCACGTTCCAAACGCCGGAAACGAATCGTCATAATCGGCGGGGGGACGGGTCTATCCACGTTGTTGCGAGGATTAAAGAAATTCCCGGTCGATATCACTGCAATTGTTACAGTTGCAGATGATGGAGGCAGCTCAGGCAGACTCCGCGACGATTACGATATTCCACCTCCGGGAGATATTCGAAAAGTAATGGCGGCATTATCAGATGTAGAGCCTTTAGTTGAAGAAATGTTCCAATATCGTTTCAGTCAATCTGATGATTTAGGTGGACATTCACTAGGTAATTTAATGTTAACGGCGTTGACAGATATAACTGGTGACTTTTCGCATGCAATTCGGGAAATGAGTCGCGTATTAAATGTACATGGTACTGTATTGCCAGCCGCGAATCAGACAATCACCCTTCATGCAGAACTGGACGATGGGACCATTGTTACGGGAGAATCAAAGATTCCTACATATAATCAACGCATTCATCGTGTCTTTCTGACACCCAATGATGTGGAACCGCTTCCAGATACGATTAAAGCAATTTGCAAAGCTGATTTACTCGTATTTGGACCAGGAAGTTTATATACTAGTATTTTGCCCAATTTATTGGTTCAAGGAATTCAAAAAGCAATACTCCAATCGAAGGCACCAAACGTATACATTTGCAACTTGATGACACAAGCTGGAGAGACATTGAACTATTCAGCGGCTGATCATGTCCGTGCATTGATGTTGCATATGGGTGCGCCATTTATTCAGACGATTTTGCTTAACACGGATGAAGTTCCATTATCCGTTCAAGAAATTTATGCACAAGAACAGTCCATGCCGGTGAGTTATGACGAATCAAGATTAAATCAATTAGGAATAACAGTGGTCAAAAAAGATATTGCGACCATCCAGGATGGAGCCATTCGTCATGACGCAACCAAAGTTGCTGAATGGCTGGTCCATTATGCGGAAGATAAGGAAAATGCAATCAAGCAATCATTTATCTAACTTTCGCTCGAAAGGGGGAAATATATATGTCATTTGCATCTGAAACAAAAAAAGAAATGACGCAGGCTGACATAACACCTTGTTGCGCGAAAGCAGAACTATCTGCACTCATCCGCATGAATGGTGCGCTTTCATTTGCGAACCGAAGTTTGAGTTTGGATGTACAAACCGAGAATGCAGCGATTGCCAGACGTTTATATACATTGATGAAAGAATTGTACCCGTACCAAGTAGAACTATTGGTACGAAAAAAGATGCGCTTGAAAAAAAACAATGTATATATTTGTCGGGTGCGAGATGGGGCAAAAGCATTGCTGGAAGATTTGAAAATCATTACAGAAGACTTTCAGTTCAATCATACAATTTCAGCTGAACTAGTTAAAAAGAATTGTTGCAAGCGGGCGTATTTGCGTGGTGCATTCCTGGCTGGTGGCTCAGTCAATAATCCGGAAACCTCTGCATACCATTTGGAAGTTTATTCGCTATATAAAGACCATAGTGATGCACTTGTTAGTTTAATGAATGGCTTTGGATTGAATGCTAAAACAATTGAACGTAAAAAAGGGTTTGTGACCTATTTAAAAGAAGCTGAAAAAATATCGGATTTTTTGAGTATTACCGGAGCTCATCACGCATTATTGAAATTTGAAGATGTCCGCATTGTCCGCGATATGCGAAATAGCGTAAATCGTCTCGTCAATTGTGAAACGGCCAATCTAAATAAAACAATTGGCGCATCCATACGACAAGTGGAAAATATTCGTTATATTGATAATGTCATGGGAATTGATCAATTACCTGAGAAACTGCGGGAAGTAGCAAGATTGCGTGTAGAGTACACAGATGTCACGCTTAAAGAGCTTGGCGAGATGGTTTCAACAGGTACAATCAGTAAATCTGGCATTAATCACCGATTACGTAAGCTTGATGAAATTGCTGATGGACTTCGCGGTGGAGTTGCGTTCGATAAAGTGAAAAGATAGTTGTGAGAATGACTCATTTCAGCTAACATAAAAAATAATACATGAACGGACAGAGATTAGGGGGGCATGAACTAATGACGGAAAATCAAGTACAAGTTGAATTGAAATCAGGATTACAGGCAAGACAGGCTGCTCTTTTTGTGCAAGAAGCAAATCSTTACCAAGCAGATGTATATCTGCAAAAAGAAGATAAAAAAGTAAATGCAAAAAGTATTATGGGCATAATGAGCCTAGCCATCAGTAAAGGATCATCAGTTACAATCAGTGCTGAAGGATCAGATGAAGAACAGGCGGTTGAAGGACTAATCGCCATGATTCAAAAAGTAGATTAAAATCATAAACCTTCGACGATCTGTCGAAGGTTTTTTTATGGACAAAATTCATCAAGTACACAATGTTTCACTTAATAAATATTGTTACTTTTCCATAAATCTAGTAAATTACTCAGTCCCAATAGATTTACGAGAATACTATGGGTTATAGCTACAATACTATTTAATATTAAATAACAGGGGCATAAAAGAAACGATGACTATTCATGGTTTTTTGGAATGTTGTTAAAAAATGGGATAAAAATCTTAATAGGAAAGGGGGAAATAGAGGTGATTAAAATAGCATGGTCTGCAGGACATGGATTGACTACTGCAGGGAAACGGTCGCCAAATGATGAAAAAGAATGGACATTCAATAGCAAAGTGGTTCTTTCAGGCATGGCACATCTGGATAAATATGAAGGTGTTCTACAAATGCGGGTCGACGATCCCAGCGGAAAAACGGATATACCCTTAGCGACTCGCACTGATATGGCAAATGCTTGGAAAGCTGATATGTACATCAGCTGCCACCATAATGCTCTTGGAGGGCAATGGGGAAATCATGGAGGAACCGAAACCTACGTAATGGAGCCGGCAAACAATAATCCTTCCTCACTCAAACTCGCCAATTCCATACATCCGAAAGTAGTGAAAGCGATGGGGTTAAGGGATCGCGGTGTGAAATCTGCCAACTTTCATGAATTGCGGGAGACAGTTATGCCAGCAGTACTAGTAGAAGGTGGTTTTATGGATAGTCTCACGGATATCGTAAAAATGCGTGACGACAACTATTTGAAAGCACACGGTGTAGCAATCGCTCAAGGTATCGCGGAGAGTTTCGGGCTGAAAATGAAAAAAGTTATAGATTCTTCAGGAAAGGAGGAAACGAAGTTTTTCAATACAGGTTCATTATCATTAAATAATGAATTTAAAAATATGTTGACCAAGGCACGTGAACAAGGCGTAATTGAATCCAATCATTGGGAGAAAAAGGCTGAGGAGGGAAGCTTGACAGAATCTGAAGCGATTGGATTAACTGCAATTGTGTTAAAACGGTTGCTGGATAAAATATAAAAAATTCACGTTTTTGAATGGGGAAAGATTTTTGTAATGGAAAGCCACTGATGCAAAAACGGTTGTTACTCGCAGATTTCCATTCTTTGTGGAAGTTAGTGATCCATTGTCTGAATGAATGAATATAAATAAAAAAACCGTCCCATACGTCTTCTAACGTTTGGGACGGTTTCCTTTTGACGCCCTCGGAGGGAATCGAACCCCCATCTCAAGAACCGGAATCTTACGTGTTATCCATTGCACCACGAGGGCAAGCGACTTACCTATTATACAAATAGTAGGCAAACAATTCAACTGTACTTTTTTATGCATAATATTTGACCTTCCTTGACCAACTTGTATATTATAAAGGAACAACCGAGTACAATAGATGATACTCGGGATGTACGAAAATTATTAAAAGCTTGAAGGGGGCATTTCCATGAATTTAATTCCTACAGTTATTGAACAAACAAGCCGCGGAGAGCGCGCTTATGACATCTACTCACGTTTATTAAAAGACCGAGTGATTATGCTTGGAAGCGGCATTGATGATAATGTTGCAAACTCCATCGTGGCACAATTACTTTTCCTAGAAGCTGAAGATCCAGAAAAAGATATTTCTATTTACATCAACAGCCCAGGTGGAAGTATCACGGCGGGTATGGCGATTTTTGACACAATGCACTTCATCAAACCGGACGTGCAAACAATTTGTATCGGGATGGCAGCTTCAATGGGTGCATTCTTGCTTGCGGCTGGAACAAAAGGTAAACGATATGCTTTACCGAATGCTGAAGTCATGATTCACCAACCACTTGGTGGAGCACAAGGGCAAGCGACTGAAATTGAAATCGCTGCAAAACGTATTTTATTCTTGCGTGAAAAATTAAACGGTATCTTGTCAGAACGTACAGGTCAACCGATTGATGTCATCGCAAAAGATACGGACCGCGATAACTTCATGACAGCTGAGCGTGCGAAAGAATATGGTCTTGTTGATCACATTATTTCTCGCAGTGAATTGAAAAAAGCATAATAACCAAAGCTACAGTGACTATTATAGTCATTGTAGCTTTTTTGTTTTTGGCATGTTTAAGGATGCTATAACGAAAGAGTGAATTTCCAGGGCCACGCAGGAAACGAATAGTGCAAATGAAGTTTGCACTATTCGTTTGCGACGAAGCTAGAGAAGCGATGCAACGCACTTTCATGTTTCGAAGCTAGCAGAGCGATGCAACGAACCTCCATGTTTCGAAGCTAGAGAAGCGATGCAGAAACAGAAACAGGAGCACCGGTTTTTCTAGAGTCGAGGAGACTAAAGCCGTGCCCGCGAAACGCGTCCGCCGAAATCAACATTTTTTCTTGCATACGCTCAATAGTATACAGTTATATTCTCTTTTTTATTGTTTGTCTACAGTCTGCAACAAGTGGCTCATGGTAGCCACTTGTTTTTTTATGAATTTATGACGTGCAATTGTGAAAAATAGAGTACAATTTTGGATATCAAGATGTTAAAGACGTGAAAGGAAGATGGATAATGAACGTACAATTTTATTCTCGTCCGAACTGTACTTTGTGTGAAGACGCACGAATGATGCTGCAACTTGTAAAAGAAGATGTTGAATTACATATAGAAGAAATCAATATTGAAGACAATGATGACATCCATGAAAAGTACTTACTCCGCATTCCAGTAATCGAAAGCAACGGAGTGGTCATTCAGGAAGGACGGATTGATTATCCTACGTTATTAGAGGCGTTTACATCGTAAACGTCTTTTTTATTTGCTCTTTTTTTAGAAAAGGGGTATATTATTATTAAGGTGGGACATAAAATAATGTAGTGGGACAAAAAACGTCCAACCACTTTTCAGAAGGAGAATGCAATGAATCTATTACTTGGAGCACAACAAAAATTGTTACCGGAAATGACTACGCTTCTCCAAAAAAGATATCGTTTATTGATGACCATCCAATTAACTGCTGGAATTGGTCGCAGAGCCCTCAGTGAAATCGTTCATTCAACCGAACGGGAGACAAGAAGAGAGCTTGACATTTTACGGGCACAAGGATTAATACATGTGCTTGCAAATGGAATGGAAATTACGCATGAAGGTAAAGATGTTTTAGATAGCTTGAAAAATTTAGTTCACGAATGGTCTGGATTAAGTGAACTGGAAAAACAACTTGAGAAGAGTTTCAAGTTAAGTCGCGTAATCATCGTGCCTGGAGATAGCGAAAAAGAAAGTCAAGCGAAGTCATTGATTGGTCAGGAAGCTGCAAAGCAACTGGAGCAATTATCAAAAGAGCTTGATATTGTAGCTGTAACGGGTGGAAGTACGATTGCTGCCATTACAAATCACTTGTCGGTGCACATCAAACCAAAGAATCTAGTGTTTGTGGCAGCGCGGGGAGGAATCGGGGAAAATGTGGAACTGCAAGCGAATCATATTGCATCTGCATTTGCCGCACAAGCTAGTGGTACTTCCAGAACACTATACTTACCTGATCATTTAAGTGAAGCTGCATATAAGACCATGATAAAAGAGCCTGTCATTAAGGAAATGATGGACTTATATGATCACACGAACATTGTCATTCATGGTATCGGTGATGCAAAAGAAATGGCAAAACGACGCAACTCAAGCCTTGAGGAACTGGATATCATTTCAGGGAAACAGGCTGTGGGAGAAGCGTTTGGATACTATTTCAATGAGCAAGGCAAAGCAGTCCATCGGATTCGGACAGTTGGAATACAATTAAAACAACTGAATCAAGTGAAGCATTTACTAGCAGTAGCTGGTGGAGCATCAAAAGCTTCTGCCATGCTTTCATATTTAAAGCATGCACCCAATCAGACCGTATTGATTACGGATGAAGGTGCAGCGAAGAAATTAACTCAACTTATGAGTAATGAAAATTAGGAGGAACTATAAATGACTTTAAAATTAGCGATTAACGGATTTGGACGTATTGGGCGAGTAGTATTCCGCGAGGCATTACAACGTGACGGAGTGGAAGTAGTAGCAATTAACGACTTAACTGATGCTGCGATGTTAGCTCATTTACTGAAATACGATTCAATTCACGGCGTTTTTGATGCTGATATTTCTTCTGAAGGTGAATACTTAATCGTCAATGGTAAACAAGTACGTGTGTATGCAGAAAAAGACCCATCGGTATTGCCTTGGAAAGACCTTGAAATCGATATCGTAGTCGAATCAACAGGAATCTTCCGTGATGAAAAAACTGCAGGCAAACATATCGAAGCGGGTGCGAAAAAAGTTATCGTTTCTTCTCCTGGTAAAGGAAGTATGCCGACATTCGTTATGGGAGTTAACCATGAGTCTTATAACGCAGATTCGGATAATGTTGTATCAAATGCTTCATGTACTACAAACAGTTTGGCACCAGTGGCAAAAGTACTTCATGAAAGCTTTGGTATCAAACGTGGGATGATGACAACAATTCATTCTTATACTAATGATCAACGTATTTTAGATTTACCACATGAAGACTACCGTCGCGCACGTGCAGCTGCTGAATCAATGATTCCAACATCTACAGGCGCTGCAGCTGCAGTTTCACTAGTTCTTCCTGAATTAAAAGGCAAATTAGATGGTATGGCTGTTCGCGTACCAACACCCAATGTATCACTTGTTGATTTAGTAGTTGAGCTTGAAAAAGATGTAACGACTGAAGAAGTAAACTCTGCACTTAAAACTGCTTCTGATAATGAACTAAAAGGTTACTTAGAATATAACGAGTTACCATTAGTATCTCGTGACTATAACGGTAACGCTGCTTCATCAACTGTTGATGGATTGTCTACAATGGTTCTTGAGAAAAACATGGTAAAAGTATTGTCTTGGTATGATAACGAAACAGGCTACTCTACTCGTTGTATCGACCTTGCATTACACATGGCTAGCAAAGGTTTATAAGACGTTTAAGTTCTTGAGCTATAGTAGCGAATATTGTCATTAACCTCTATAATAAAGTAGGGTAAAAGGAACGGAGGTACCCTCCGTTCCTTATTTTTTTAATTTTTGGAGGAGGAGATTCTTCATGAAACAAAAACAGACAATGCAACAGCTCGATTTAGCAGGAAAACGCGTATTTTGCCGGGTGGATTTCAACGTCCCGATGGAAGATGGCAAAATTACTGATGATACACGCATACGTGCAGCACTTCCAACGATTCAACAATTGATGGAAAAGGGTGCGAAAGTAATTTTGGCGAGCCATATGGGCCGTCCAAAAGGAGAAGTCACTGAAGAGTTACGCTTGACTGAAGTCGGTAAACATTTAAGTGAGCTATTACATAAACCTGTTCAAAAACTGGACGAGTCAGTCGGCGCGTCGGTTGAAGAAGCAATTGCCGGAATGGAAGACGGAGACATTGTATTGCTTGAAAATGTCCGTTTCCATAAGGGTGAAGAAAAAAATGACCAACAATTGGCTGAGCAATTCGCGAAGCTCGCAGATGTGTTTGTAAACGATGCTTTTGGAGCTGCGCACCGCGCTCATGCTTCAACAGAAGGTATTGCTAAGCACCTTCCAGCAGTTTCTGGTTTGTTGATGGAAAAAGAATTGGATGTACTAGGCAAAGCATTATCAGAACCCGACCGACCATTTACAGCGATTATTGGTGGAGCAAAAGTAAAAGACAAAATCGGTGTAATTGATCATTTATTGGATAAAGTGGACAACCTTATTATCGGTGGAGGCTTATCTTATACATTTTCTAAAGCACAAGGCAATGATATTGGGAAATCTTTGCTTGAAGAAGACAAAATTGATTTAGCCAAATCATTTATCGATAAAGCGAAAGAAAAAGGCGTGAATTTATTCTTGCCGATAGACGTTGTCGTAGCAAATGAATTTTCAAAAGATGCCGAAACAAAAGTTGTCGCAATCGATTCGATTCCTTCTGATTGGATGGGTCTTGATATCGGGCCAAAAACAACAGCTCAATATGCGGATGTAATTGCCAATTCGAAACTGATTATTTGGAATGGACCAATGGGCGTATTTGAAATGGCACCATTTGCGGAAGGCACGAAAGGTGTTGCAAATGCTATGGCCGAAACACAGGGTTATACAGTAATCGGCGGAGGCGATTCAGCCGCAGCTGTTGAAAAATTCGATGTTGCAGAAAAAATGGATCACATTTCGACTGGTGGCGGAGCTTCATTAGAGTTCATGGAAGGTAAAGACTTACCTGGAGTCATAGCTCTGAACGATCAAAACTAAGGAGGAATTCGTATGAGAAAACCCATTATTGCTGGCAACTGGAAAATGTATAAAACGTTATCTGAAGCAAAACAATTTGCAGAAGAAGTAAAAGGGTTGGCTCCGGATTCTGTGAAAGTGGATACGGTTATTTGTGCACCTGCCCTTTTTCTGGAGTCATTGAAACAAATCGTATCGGATTCTAACGTACATGTAGGCGCACAGACGATGCACTTTGAAACAGAAGGCGCTTTTACAGGAGAAGTCAGTCCTGTCCAATTAGCGGATTTAGGTGTTGACTATGTTATTTTAGGACATTCAGAACGCCGTGAATACTTCAACGAAACAGACGAAGCGGTGAATAAGAAAGCACATGCAGCTTTTGCCCATTCTTTAACGCCAATTATTTGTGTAGGTGAAACACTCGAAGAGCGTGAAGCTGGAAACACCACATCTAAGGTTGAAGGCCAAGTAGAGAAAGCGCTTGCAGATTTAACTGAAGAACAAGTGAAACAGTCCGTCATCGCGTATGAGCCAATCTGGGCAATTGGTACTGGCAAAACTGCGACATCTGAAAACGCAAATGAAGTATGTGGCGCCATCCGTGCGAAAGTGGAGTCATTATACGGACAATCGGTAGCTGAAGCTCTTCGCATCCAGTACGGTGGCTCTGTAAAACCTGAAAATATTGATGAATTGTTAAGAATGGAGCATATTGATGGAGCTCTAGTAGGTGGGGCAAGCTTACAGCCTTCTTCTTTCCTGAAATTGTTGGAGGCTGGTGCCAATGTCTAAATCACCAGTTGCCTTGATTATTCTTGACGGTTTTGCACTGCGTAATGAAGTTTTTGGCAATGCAGTGGCACAAGCGAAAAAGCCAAATTTCGATCGCTATTGGAATCAATATCCCCATGCATCATTGATTGCGGCGGGAAATTCAGTGGGACTTCCTGAAGGGCAAATGGGCAATTCAGAAGTTGGGCATCTAAATATTGGAGCAGGACGGATTGTTTATCAAAACTTGACCCGTATCCATAAATCGATTTCCGATGGAGATTTCTATGACAACGCTGCATTTTTAGAAGCCATTGAACACGTTAAAGCACATGGCTCAAAATTACATTTGATGGGCTTATTATCGGATGGAGGCGTCCATTCACATTATGAACATTTGTTTGCTCTGTTAGTGGTGGCGAAGAATAATGGACTGGATGAAGTTTTTGTACATGGATTCCTCGATGGTCGAGATGTCGGACCTACAACAGCCATCAGCTATATTGAAAAAACCGAGCGTCAAATGGCGGAAATCGGAATCGGTAAGTTCGCAACCATAAGTGGACGTTATTTTGCAATGGACCGCGATCGTCGCTGGGAGAGAGTAGAGAAAACATATCGTGCGCTAGTCGATGGTGTAGGTGAAACAGCTGCGTCAGCTGTGGCGGGAGTAAAGGCTTCCTACGACAGTAACGTAGTGGATGAGTTTGTATTGCCGACTGTTATTGAAGATCATGGACAACCAGTTGCAACGATCGATTCACAGGACGCGGTCATTTTCTTCAATTTCAGACCTGACCGTGCAATTCAATTATCGTCTGTTTTTACCAATCCAAGATGTGAAACAACATTTCCTTTAAGCGTGAAGCATCCAACAGATTTGAAGTTTGTGACTTTTACTGCTTACAGTGATGAAGTTGTGGCTACAGTTGCTTACGAAAGTGATAACTTACTGAACACGGTTGGAGAAGTTCTATCAGCAAATGGAAAAACACAATTACGCATTGCTGAAACAGAAAAATATCCACATGTAACTTTCTTTATGAGTGGCGGACGGGAAGAACAGTTCCCTGGAGAAGAACGAATTCTCATCAATTCACCGAAAGTGGCGACATACGATTTACAACCAGAAATGAGCGCTTATGAAGTGACGGATGCATTATTGCAGGCCATTGACTCCGATCGTTTTGATGGAATCATACTAAACTTTGCCAATCCGGATATGGTGGGGCATAGTGGCATGCTCGAACCGACGATTCGTGCAATCGAAGTGGTTGACGAATGTTTAGGTCGAATTGTGGATGCCTTGCTAGCTAAAGGTGGAGCGGCCATTATCACAGCAGATCATGGAAATTCTGACGAAGTCTTAACGGTCGAAGGAACACCGATGACTGCACACACGACAAATCCGGTGCCGGTCATCGTCACGAAATCAGGCGTTGCATTACGAGAAGATGGCATTTTAGCCGATTTGGCGCCAACCATGTTACACTTATTAGGAATTAATCAACCACCTGAAATGACAGGTGAAACATTAGTGAAAGCTGAGGAGATTTAAACATGCCAATTATTACACAAGTACAAGCTCGCGAAGTATTGGATTCACGTGGTAATCCCACAATCGAAGTAGAAGTATTCACGGAAAGCGGCGCATTCGGCCGTGCAATCGTTCCTTCTGGTGCTTCCACTGGTGAACATGAAGCCGTTGAACTTCGTGATGGCGACAAAGGTCGCTACCTTGGTAAAGGTGTGTTAAAAGCTGTTGAAAACGTTAACGATATCATTGCAGCTGAAATCGAAGAGAACTTCTCTGTTTTGGATCAAGTATCGATCGATCAGGCGATGATTGAATTAGATGGTACTGACAATAAAGGGAAACTTGGCGCTAACGCAATTCTTGGTGTATCTATTGCTGCTGCTCATGCTGCTGCAGACTACTTGGATATTCCACTTTATCAATACTTGGGTGGATTCAACGCGAAGCAACTTCCAGTTCCGATGATGAACATCCTTAACGGTGGAGCACACGCAGATAACAATGTTGATATCCAGGAATTCATGGTTATGCCTGTTGGAGCAGAATCTTTCCGTCATGCACTACGTATGGGTGCTGAAATTTTCCATAGCCTGAAATCCGTGCTACATGAAAAAGGATTGAACACTGCAGTTGGTGATGAAGGTGGATTTGCACCGAACTTAGCTTCTAATGAAGAAGCTCTTACAACAATCTTGACTGCTATTGAAAAAGCAGGTTACAAACCTGGTGAAGAAGTCTTGCTTGCAATGGACGTAGCTTCTTCTGAGTTCTTTAATAAAGAAGACGGTAAATACCACTTAGCTGGCGAAGGCATCGTGAAAACATCTGAGGAGATGGTTGCTTGGTATGAAGAGCTTTGCAACAAGTACCCAATCGTTTCAATCGAAGATGGTTTGGACGAAAACGACTGGGCTGGTCATAAATTATTGACTGAGCGTTTGGGCGACCGCGTTCAATTAGTAGGAGACGACTTGTTTGTAACGAACACAACGAAACTTTCACGAGGAATCGAAGAAGGCGTTGGTAACTCGATCTTAATCAAAGTTAACCAAATCGGTACATTGACTGAAACATTCGATGCAATCGAAATGGCGAAACGCGCTGGCTATACTACTGTTATTTCACATCGTTCAGGTGAATCTGAAGATGCAACGATTGCTGATATCGCTGTAGCAACAAATGCAGGCCAAATCAAAACGGGTGCACCATCACGTTCTGACCGTGTTGCAAAATACAACCAATTGCTTCGTATTGAAGATCAATTGTATGACACTGCAAAATATCTAGGACTAAAAACGTTTTATAACTTGAAAAAATAATTGGAAAGCCGCACATCTTTTAGGTGTGCGGCTTTTTTTTATTTGGCTATTTTATAAAAATAGGTGTTTATCGTACATTTGCGCTTGCGATTTTCTTTCTCTGTCTAACTTAAAGCGCCATTCTGGAAGTAGATTCAGTCCATTATGTGATAGGTTATTTTTCGAATCTCTCCAGCAAACTATGGAGTCAAACTATTTAAGTGCTATTTTTCTGCAAGATTCTATCATATTATCTAATAATCTGACAGAATTCTTATTCTATTTCTCTTAACATATTGTGCTTATCTCTATTATTTGGTAAAATAGTTATTGTTGTGATGTTTCTGATCGGAGGTGGAACAAATGCATGCGTTTTTACTGACTTTACTCGTCATCGTTTCGCTAGCATTAATCGTTGTTGTGTTGTTACAATCAGGGAAAAGTGCAGGTTTATCAGGTGCCATCTCTGGCGGAGCTGAGCAACTTTTCGGTAAGCAAAAAGCAAGAGGTATTGATCTTGTCTTGCACCGTGTAACGATTGTATTAGCAGTATTATTTTTTATTTTGGCAATTGCCGTAACAAAATTATAATCAACACATACGAACCGCCTGACCGACTGAACTGGTTAGGCGTTTTCTTATTCCATGAAATGATGGGAAAAGTTGGATGTCTTAATTAAAAACATTATTTAGATACATACTGATTGAATGATGTGTTTTGTAAAGGAGAGGTTTTTTTAATGCGAATTGCGCAACCCAAACCGTTCTTTTTTGAAGCGGGTAAAAGAGCCGTATTATTGTTGCATGGATTTACTGGGAACTCATCAGATGTACGCATGCTTGGCCGTTTTTTAGAAAAGAATGGTTACACATCATTGGCTCCTCATTATAAAGGGCATGGTGTTCCACCGGAAGAATTGATTCAAAGTGGGCCTGCTGATTGGTGGAAAGATGTAATGCGTGGCTATGATCAATTGAAGGCTGCTGGATACGAAGAAATTGCTGTGGCAGGTTTATCATTAGGTGGTGTCTTTTCACTGAAATTAGGGTATACCGTTCCTGTAAAGGGTATCGTGACGATGTGTGCGCCAATGTCCATGAAGACTACTGAACTCATGTATGAAGGTGTATTGAAATATGCGAGGGATTATAAGCGCTATGAAGGAAAAGACACATCACTTATCGAAGAAGAAGTAGAAGTACTTCAAAAGACTTCGATGGATTCACTACCTGAATTACGGAAACTCGTATATAACGTTCGTGATCATGTGGATCATGTCTATGCACCACTTTTTGTTGTGCAAGGCCGTCAAGATAGTGTTATTGATGTGGACTCGGCTAATATTATATATAATCAGGCGGAATCATTTGAAAAGCAGATTAAATGGTACGAACAATCAGGCCATGTAATTACACTTGATCAGGAAAAAGAGCAATTGCACGAAGATATTTTAGAATTTTTACAATCACTTGACTGGCATGTGTAAAAATTGCCATGCACGCACACGCTTATAGAAGGAGGGATGAATCATGGAACAATCTTTAGAAAAACAATTATTCGCGATATTACGAGAAGAAGATTATAAACCAATGACCGTTCAGGAATTAGAATCAAAGCTTGAGCTGGAGTATTCCGAGGAATTTAAGGAATTAGTGAAGACGCTTGCCCGATTAGAAACACAAGGAGATGTCATCCGCTCAAGATCGAACCGTTATGGACTCCCGCAACAAATGAATTTATTAAAAGGGAAATTCATTGGACATCCACGAGGATTTGGATTTGTTTCACCGGAAGAAGAAGGTATGGATGATATTTTCATTCCACCAACAGAAATTAATGGAGCAATGAATGGAGATAGCGTTTTAGTTCGTGTTTCGAGCTCAAGCTCAGGCGATAGACGTGAAGGCTCGATTACCAAAATTACAGAACGTGGCATCACGAAAGTGGTCGGACAGTTCCAAGATAATAAAGGCTTCGGCTTTGTACTTCCGGACGATAAAAAAATCTCAATGGATATTTTCATTGCGAAAGAAGATACACTTGGCGCGATGGAAGGACATAAAGTAGTTGTAGAAATTACTGGATGGCCAGAAGGTCGTAAATCAGCAACGGGTATGGTTACACAAATTCTTGGTCATAAAAATGATCCTGGTGTTGATATTTTATCCATCATCCATAAGCATGGAATCGAAACGGAATTCCCGAAACCAGTATTGGATCAAGCTAATGCAGTGCCTGATGAAATCACTGAGGCAGATTTGGAAGGTCGACGTGATCTTCGAAATGAAGTTATCGTGACGATTGATGGAGCAGATGCAAAAGACTTGGATGACGCCGTAACAGTCACGAAGAATGCAGATGGAACATACAAACTCGGAGTTCATATTGCAGACGTTAGTCACTATGTAACTGATGGTTCGCCAATGGATACCGAAGCGTATGAACGCGCAACGAGTGTCTATTTGACTGACCGTGTAATCCCAATGCTTCCACACCGTCTTTCTAACGGAATTTGTTCATTAAATCCAAAAGTGGACCGTTTGACATTATCTTGTGAAATGGTGATTGATGGCAGTGGGAAAGTCGTATCACATGAAATCTTCCAAAGTGTCATCAAAACAACAGAACGTATGACATACACGGATGTTTTCAAGATTGTCGAAGAAAAAGATGAAGCACTAATCGAACGCTACCGTGATTTGGTTCCAATGTTCGAACTAATGGCAGAATTGGCTGAAGTTTTACGTCAAAAACGTGCAGACCGCGGTGCGATTGATTTCGACTTCAAGGAATCAAAAATTTTGGTGGACGAAGATGGTTGGCCAACAGATGTTGTCATACGTGAACGTACGATCGCTGAGCGCTTGATTGAAGAATTCATGTTAGCTGCGAACGAAACAGTTGCAGAGCATTTCCACTGGATGGATGTACCGTTCATCTACCGTATTCACGAAGATCCAAAACCTGAGAAGCTTCAACGTTTCTTCGAATTCATTACAAATTTCGGTATCGTTGTAAAAGGTTCGGGTAATGAAATTCATCCACGTGCATTGCAGGAAATCGTAGAGTCAATCGAAGGACTACCAGAAGAACCGGTTATTTCAACGATGATGTTACGTTCAATGCAACAAGCGAAGTATCATGCGGAAAGTTTAGGCCATTTCGGATTATCTACGGACTACTATACGCATTTCACTTCACCGATTCGTCGTTATCCGGATTTAATCGTTCACCGATTAATTCGAACATATTTAATTAATGGAGATGTTTCAAAACCAACAGTGGCCCATTGGGGTGCAGTGATGGATGAAATTGCTGACCATACTTCTGGACGTGAGCGCCGTGCTGTTGATGCAGAGCGTGATACAGAATCATTGAAGAAAGCACAATACATGGCTGACAAGATTGGTGAAGAGTTTGAAGGAATCGTCAGCTCTGTAACAAACTTTGGTATGTTTATCGAACTTCAGAATACAATTGAAGGACTCGTGCATGTAAGTAATATGACAGATGACTATTACCGATTTGATGATCGTCAGATGATGATGATTGGTGAAAGAGGAGGAAAACAATTCCGAATCGGAGATGAAGTTACGGTTCGTGTCACATCTGTTAAACCTGAAGAATCTGCTATCGACTTTGAAATTGTCGGTATGGTCAAAACTTTCAATCGTCCTCCTCGCAAGGAAACGCCGAAAGTCATTCATGCGAAACGAAAAGAAGGAGCAGGTAGAGGTAAATCTTCTGCTGATAAATCATCGCCAGGACCAAAAAAAGGCGTGAATCAAAAGAAAAAGTTTTATGAAGACATTGCCAAGAAAAATAAAAGCAGTCGTAAGCGTAAGAAAAAGTAAGTGATAGGAGCGGCGGATAGCCGCTCTTCTCATCAAAGCTAATAAATTATAAAATTATGTTATGTCTAGCTCATGCGCCAGCCTACGCCAAAGCTTGGGCCCACAGGACGTGGGTCATGAAGGCGTTACCGCAGGACGCGGTAACTTTAGCCTTCCTATCGAAACGAAAGCACTTGATTCGGTAACTTCATGCGCTGGTGTAGGCTAGGTGGTGCTTTGCGCTTTTCTTGACAGCGAGGTGTAGACAGATGCCAAAAGGAACTGGGAAAGTGGTTGCGCAGAACAAGAAAGCCAATCATGATTATTTTATTGATGAAACAATTGAAGCAGGAATTGTGCTTCAAGGTACGGAAATCAAATCCGTTCGTAACGGGAAAGTTCAGCTGAAGGATGCATTCGTCCGCATTCGCAACAATGAAGCCTGGATTTCGAATATGCACATCAGTCCATATGAACAAGGAAACCGATTCAACCATGAACCATTGCGTTCTAGGAAACTGTTACTGCATAAAAAACAAATCAGTGAATTGATCGGTCTTTCAAAACAAGATGGCTATTCAATCATTCCCATCAAAATGTACATGAAGGATGGCTTTGCCAAAGTGTTAATCGGCATGGGTAAAGGGAAAAAGAATTACGATAAACGCGATGATCTCAAGAAGAAAGAAGCGAAGCGAGACATTGAACGTGCATTCAAATCCCGCAATCAAGATTGATGGTACTTGAAGTTTGACCAATTTTGCCTTATAATAGAATTACAGCTTTGCCAGCTGAACTTTTTGTTCACCCGAACATCCCTTATCATAAAGAGTTAAAAGACTTTATGATTATCCTATAAGGGGACGTTACGGATTCGACAGGGATGGTCTGAGCTTAAGTTGCGCGTCGGAGGGATCGGCTCCGTATCAACGTCATTTTATAATAACTGGCAAAAACCAAAACCTAGCATTCGCAGCGTAAGCTGACAATGTTGCTTGTCTTGACCATCGCCCATGTGGTCCTGTACGAGCTCACTCTTAGTGGGATACGATCGTCGGTGCGACTTGAGCCGCCGAGAAGAGACTTTCAAGTTAGCGCACAAGACGCCCGCTTGTCGGCATAATGCTGCGCGAAACCTCAATAGGCAAGATACACGCGTAGAAGCTTAAGTGTTGGAGTTTCTGGACGCGGGTTCGATTCCCGCCGTCTCCATATTACGAAATCATATGATTTCATACAGTGTCAAAACCCTTGGTATTCAAGGGTTTTTTCTTTTTGACTATATCATCTAGTTTCAATGAGTATTAACCGAACAGCGTCAAAAACGTAGTCAAAGCGTAGTCACCCCACTACATTTCGATGAAGCTGACGAACTTTAATCTTGCTTCTTCTTTTGCTTTCTTCGTAACGTGTTCATCGAAAACTAATCCTAATATCATCCCGACAATGCCCATCAAGAAAAATAGTACGTTCATTATGTTCACCATCCTTTGGTTCCATTTTGTAAATATGTTGAAAAATGTACACAATAAAAACAGACAACTTTATTTGTTGTCTGTTTTTATTATCTGCTTTTTGTTTGCGTTATCTTGCCTTCAAGATGAGATAATTGGTCCTTACAAATTTAGACTTGAAGATAGGCTCCAAATGAATGGCGGTCAAATTGTTACAAAAATGGGGAACCGCAATCCTAAAATGTTATATTCCTTTATCAACATGGGCAACATTTAATAAATTGTATATGGACATGATAAGTTATAAATGTATACTTATTAAGTAAGTTTAATGGTCAGACGTTTAACCTTTTAATAATACAACTTTGTGGAGGCATTAAATGAATTATTTAATCTCAATCGTAGGCTTAATTGTTGTTCTGGGTCTTGCCTGGGTTGCAAGTAACAATCGTAAAGAAATAAAGATAAGACCAATTATCCAGATGATCATTATTCAGTTAATATTAACTTTTATATTACTGAATACCAAATTTGGATTGATTCTTATAGAGGGAATCGCAGCCGTGTTTACAAAATTATTAGATTACGCTAATGAAGGAATCAATTTTGTATTTGCCGGCATTGCGAATGAAGGACAAGCTCCTTTCTTCTTAACTGCTTTACTTCCAATCGTATTCATTTCGGCTCTGATTGGAATTCTGCAACACATTAAGGTTCTTCCTTTCATTATGAAATGGCTTGGATGGGCAATCAGTAAAGTAAACGGCATGGGTAAATTGGAATCTTACAATGGAGTAGCATCCGCTATTGTTGGACAATCTGAAGTATTTATTACTGTGAAAAAACAGCTTGGACAATTATCCCCTCAACGTCTATATACACTAAGTGCGTCAGCGATGTCTACTGTATCTATGTCTATTGTCGGAGCTTATATGACGATGATTGAACCGAGATATGTCGTAACTGCAATCGTGATTAATTTATTTGGAGGATTCATCATTGCTTCAATCATTAATCCTTACTCTGTAACCGAAGAAGAAGATCTCCTTGTTGTGCAAGAAGAAAAACAAAGCTTCTTTGAAATGCTTGGCGAATATATTATGGATGGATTCAAGGTTGCAATTGTGGTTGCGGCGATGTTACTTGGATTCGTTGCACTAATGGCAGGAATAAATAACTTATTTGATATGATATTTGGAGTCACGTTCCAAGCAATTATTGGATATGTCTTTGCTCCATTTGCGATTTTAATGGGTATCCCTGTTTCAGAATCAGTAACAGCAGGCGGTATTATGGCTACCAAACTAGTTACAAACGAATTTGTAGCGATGCTATCATTAAATGAATTAGCGTCAAATCTGAGTGAACGATCAATCGGAATCATTTCAGTTTTCCTTGTTTCATTTGCAAACTTCTCTTCAATTGGCATCATCTCAGGTGCTGTAAAAGGTCTTCATGAAAAACAAGGAAACGTTGTAGCACGATTCGGCTTGAAACTTTTATACGGAGCAACGTTAGTGAGCATATTATCAGCGATTATTGTGAGTTTTATCCTATAGTTAGAGAAAGTGTCATCCAAAACCCTAATAAAAGCAACATCCCAGCGAATACTTATAAGTATTCCTGGGACATTAAAGGACGTCAAATAAACCTTTTCAGTGAGTAGGTAAAAGAACGGGATACGAATTTTAGTATTTATCTCCATTCACGTCTTACTGTAAGATTACCAAAGAACCTTCTAAATCAATTATGATTAGGAGGTTTTTTCATGTCTAAAAAATCAGGTGTCTTTAATATTTAGGAGATGTGGGTAATGGGCAAGGTGACAAACCAGTTTAGGCTAATCATTATATAAAGTGCAAAATATGGTACAATTAGAAAAAAATGTTGGGGGTTAATATGGAGATAATCTTAAATCTTATTATTATAACTTTAAGTTTGGTAGGAGCAATGTCGTTTACTCTTTTTATACGTAGGTTATTAATAAATTCAAGCTTGCGGAATACTCATTATAAAGATATTGAAACTAAACTAGATGAAATCAAAGATTTACTTTTAAATGAGCGCACTTCCCCATAACTTCCAGTTCCAAAGCATCAGTTGTAATGCTTTTTTAATTTAAGAAGAATTCAAAAAGGGACTCTAATAGAGTTCTTTTTTCTTTTGCTGAATTATCGGCGATTAACTGAGCCTTATGTGACGATAGTCAAATGACTGTAGGAATTGTTTGTTACCACTTTTATAAAACTACTCTATAGAAACAACAATGCAGCGAATGCTTTAATCAAGGGGGGTGGCGTTTTTTACTTTTTCACCTAAATGTACGTTTTTTCATCTAATGGCATTCAAATAAGTGATTTTTTAATAAAAAGAATCTAAATAATCATCATGTTGATTTTCGCTATGACCGGACGCTTTCCGGGGGCATGGCTTCAGCCTCCTTATTCGCTAACGCTCAAGCTTGTTTCTTACACAGGGAACAAATACTATGAATTTTAAAGCTTCAATTACTGAAGATAATTCAGGATTGTGGCTTTTTTGTTGTTTTATGATGTCCCTGCCCTTATGCTCCCAAAATTGCAGCTAACACAAGAACGGTGTTCATAAGATATGCCAAAAGATAACAAAAAAAATCGATATAACATTCTAAAAATTTGTGATAGAATAAAATATCAGTCTATTTAAAGTTAAAATAAGTACACATTATTTTAACGAGGAGAAGTGATTGTGCGTTTTTTATGCGTGTTTTAAGAAAATTTTGGGGGGTAGTAGAATGAAAAATTTATTTGTTAAATGGAATCAAGTGAGCCTAGTAAAAAGGATTATGATCGGTATTATTGTCGGTCTTATCTTAGCTTTAACGGTTCCTGAAGCCACAAGTTGGATCTCCATTTTCGGTTCTTTATTTGTCGGTGCATTAAAGGCAGTTGCACCAATATTAGTATTATTCTTAGTGATGCATGCGATTGCCGTACATAAAAGTGGTAAGAAAACGAATATGAAATCGATTCTTGGTCTTTATGCTATTGGTACATTCCTAGCTGGGGCTGTCGCTGTAGTTGCAAGTTTTATGTTCCCAGTTACATTAACACTGACAACAGGAGCAGAAGACATATCTCCACCTGAAGGTATTGCGGAAGTTATTCAAACATTACTATTTAACATTGTTGCCAATCCAATTGATGCAATAATAAATGCTAACTATCTAGGTATATTAATGTGGGCAATCGTTCTTGGGATTGCATTAAAAAATGCAAATCAAAATACGAAAGACATGTTAGGTAATTTTTCGGATGCAATCACTAAAGTAGTACAATGGGTGATTAATTTAGCACCGCTTGGTATTATGGGGCTTGTTTTTAGTGCAATTGTAACAAGTGGTCTTTCTGCTCTACTTGATTACGGTAGATTAATTTTAATTCTAGTTGGATGTATGTTGTTTATCGCACTTGTAGTGAATCCGTTAATCGTATTCATCTATACGCGAAAAAATCCTTATCCACTTGTTTTAATGGTTTTAAGAGAAAGTGGTATTACGGCATTCTTTACACGTAGTTCAGCTGCAAATATACCGGTAAATATGAAATTATGTGAAAAACTAGGCTTAGATGAGGATACTTATGCAGTGTCAATCCCTCTAGGTGCTACAATTAATATGGCTGGTGCAGCCGTTACAATTGCTGTACTAACTCTTGCAACAGTAAATACTCTTGGTATTGAAGTTGATTTTGTGACTGCACTTATGCTTTCTGTTGTAGCAGCTATCTCTGCAGCAGGTGCATCAGGTGTTGCCGGCGGATCACTATTACTTATCCCACTAGCATGTAATTTATTTGGAGTTCCAAATGATATTGCAATGCAAGTTGTAGGTGTTGGTTTTATCATCGGTGTTGTTCAAGATTCTTGTGAAACTGCACTGAATTCTTCTTCTGACGTACTGTTCACAGCTACAGCTGAGTATGCTAAAGAACGTAAAGAAGGTACAGTAGTTTCTATGAAATCTTAGGATCTACGACTCTAGTAAAAAGAATATAGAAGCTTAACTATTGATCTGATCTAAAGCTCCATAAAGGTATTCATTTGATTGAATTCGATTAATGAAGATATAAAAAGCCGCAATTACCGAGGATGCTTGGTGATCGTGGCTTTTTGGTTGTGTAATGATTTATCCGCCCTGTTGCAGTACACTAATAAAGTAAAAAGGTTTACTTCAGTAAAATAAGGTATATTATATTTGTTGAATAGATTCTCTTTAAAGACAAGAAAAGTAGGTGAACAAAGTGGGGAAATATCAATTGGATACCAAAGGTCAGGTGGCTGTGGCAAAGTATCATGAAAAACACAAGCCTGCCAAATTTGATAAAAAGCAGCAAATTGAAAAAATACGTGCGGAGTATTTGAAAAAAAAGCAAAAACAAACAGATAAATAATATGAATATGAAAACATAGGAAGACTAAAATCTCCCTATGTTTTTCTTATTCGAAGTTCTTTTTTTCAATTGATGATAGAGTTTATTATTCTCCTAAATTTCAGATTCGGTGACAAAAAACTCGTCATCAGATATCCATTCCTCACTAATTGATTTTGACATTTTTTTTACTAATAGAAAACACCTCCAAGTTTGTTCAGGTATTCAATACCCGTTCTCAACTTAAAGGTGTTTTTATTTGTCTAACTCTATTTGGTCAGTCCCAAGCTTTTAAGCGAAAGTCAGGATTTCATACTGAAATATCTTGGTCAGTTGTTTGATTCATGCGCTGTTTCTTAGATTTTCTAAAGTGAAGCAATTCATACATACAAGGAATCACGATTAGGGTCAGCACGGTTGCCATGGCTAGACCACCAATCACAACAATAGCTAGACTTTGTGATACTAAGCTTCCTGTTTCGGCTTGTTTTAGTAGTAGTGGAAGCATCGCACAGATGGTTGCAATTGCAGTCATGAAAATCGGTCTCATCCTTGTTGCTGTCGCTTCCACTAGGGCATCACGAATAATCATTTTTTGTTCATTTTGTTTTACTCGGTCTAGTAGAACAATCGCGTTTGTTACGACGATACCAATTAGCATTAATGCTCCTAGTAGTGCTGTGATATCAACTGGAATTCCGCTGATGAGGATTCCTAAAATTGCGCCAATCGCAGCAAGTGGAAGGGAACAAAGAATGGCGATTGGTGCTCTGATCGACTTAAATGTGATGACCATAATTAAAAATACTATTCCGATCGAAACAAGCATTATGAGAAATAAATCAGTAAAATCATCTGCCTGTTGGCTGCTTGATCCACCTACTAGAACCTCAACATTCTCTGGTAGATCCATGCCTTTATTGTCTTTTTGATCGCCGAAAATCTCTAGATTGATTGTTTTCGAGATTTCAGAAAGCTTTGCAGGATCAACGGATGCTGTGACTCGAAGGTAGGCATCCCCATCTTTATGAAACTGGTTGGTTGAAAGCTCTTCACTTTGTAAAGTAGCAATGGATGATACTGGTACAAGGCCGGAATCGGTCATGACTGGTATATTCTCCAAGTCTTCAGGTGTATCCGTATCCAGGAGAGGTTCCAGGAATACAGTTTTCTGCTTGTCATCTAAACTAATCGTTCCAATTGGTGTTTTATTTAACATCACACCCAACTGCTGCGCGATTTGTTCAGTATTTCCTTTTGTTGGATCTACAACAAGGGAGTGTACAGTTTTCTTCTCGTCTTGATTGGTCGATACTTCCTCGACACCGTCAATGTTTTGCACTTTTTCTTTAATATTGGTTGCCACTTCTTCAAGCTCTGCCAAATTTTCACCGACTACATCAATGGTGATATTTGTACCTGCTCCTCCCATCATAAAGGAGGCTGTAGTTACTTCTAAAAGGGCATCAGGATATTGATCCTTTTTCTTTAACATTTCTTTCACTATGAAGTCTGTATCATTTTTATCGTCTAATAAAATACTGAAGGACGCTTCTGTCGGTGATCCAACATAGCCATATTGAGCAGCTTCAGCTGGAGAACCTACCTGTGAAAATACATGTTTCACTTCATCCATATCTCGAATGGATGATTCAAATTCAATTGTCTTTTCCTTTACTTCTTCCACTGGCGTATCATTCGGGTAACTCAATGTGGTCAGGACATAGTCAGCAGAGGAGCTGTCAACTGCACCTTTTGGAATGAAAAAGTAAGTGCCTATGGATCCGATGAAAAGGAGAATGGAGATCGTGAAAACAATCCATTTATGATTTAAGGACCATGTAACTACTTTTGGAAAACGAACAGCTGGTTTATGTTCAGGAAGCTTTGTATTTTTTAATAATCCCGCACTCATTAACGGAACAACAGTCAACGCGACAATCAAGGATGCTAACAAGGAATAAGTAACGGTTAAAGCGAATGGTAAAAGAAATTCTTGAAGTCCACCATTCAGTAAACTCATCGGTAAGAAAACGGCTACTGTTGTTAATGTAGAGGCAGTAATAGCAACCCCCACTTGCTTCGTTGCGTCAATAACCATTTGAACTGAGAATTTCTCTGTTTGCATTTTCCTGAAAATATTTTCGATGACGACAATACTATCATCAACTAGGCGTCCAACTGCAACAGCGACACCACCGAGCGTTAAGATATTCAATGTCACACCAGACCAAGACAGAAGGAATAGTGTGAAACACAGGGATAGAGGAATCGATATTATGGTAATAAAAGTAGAACGGATATTTCGCAGGAAAACCATAATGACGATTGTTGCAAATAGTGCACCAAGAAGAACTTCTTTTATCATAGTATGAACGGAATTTTGAACCATATCAGCAGAGGATATATAGATAACAGATTCCTGCTGATCATACTTTTCGTTGATTTCCTTTGTTACTTTTTCGATTTCTTTGCTAATAGTCACCGCATTGGATTGACTGTCCTTTGTGATGCTAATATCTAGGCTTTCTTTTCCATTAAATCGGCTAATGAAATTTGCATCTTTTGTTTCTTCAATTGTTGCAATATCTCCAAGCGTCACACTAGGTGAAACAGTTAAGCCTTTTAGTTTTTCAATGCTTGTTAAATCACCGATTACTTTAATATTGCTTGTTTTTCCGTCAATAATCTTTTCACCGACAGCTACAGCAGTATTTTGACCATTAAGAATGCCCATAACTGTTTGAAGAGAAATTTGATTTTCAGCCAATTTTTCATCATCAATATTAACGGAAATGACGGAATCTGTAATCCCATATAGATCTACACTGGAAACACCTTTGATTTCTTGATAATGAGATTGAAGCTCTTCACGAGCAAAATCTACATTTTCTGTAGTCACACCTTCTTCAAAGGTGACAGCAATGTTAGCAATTGGAATCATAGATGTATTAAGCTGTGAGATTGTTGGCTTGGATATATAGTGCGGCAAAGCTACATTACTTAACGCATCCTGTACATCCTGTTTGGCTTGTTTCATATCATATCCTGCCTCGAAAAACAGGTCTACTTTTGAAAATCCATCTCCTGTTGTAGAATAGACGGATGTTTTTCCATTCAATCCTGCAACAGCTCTTTCTATCGGATAGGTTACTTCTGATTCCATCGTATTGGAGTCAGTTCCCTGTCCAACGGAGATAATGGTGACTTGCGGATTATCCGCAGATGGTAAAAATTCCATAGGCAATCTAAAATAGCTGACAATACCTATCACCAATATTAAAATGGTTAATACAGCGACAGCAGCCCTGTTTCGAAAAGCCCACTTGGTAAATATCGACATAACAATTTCCCTCCATAAAATTACAAATTTGATATCAAAAGAAATATACTATAAATGCAAAACGAAAAATCAGACTTTTATTAAACTTTACAAAAACTTAATTCAAACTATGTGCTCCCTTCTTACCATCGTTTCAGTTACCTCTTTATTGTAACGAATGGTAATATATTCCACAATGATCTCTAGATTTATATTTTTCTAAGACCTAAGACTTAGAAGATAATGGAAAAGTAAACGGAGTGATGTTTTGAACATGAGAAAACATCCTAATAACCTCTCAAACTATGCATTGTATTAATCAAATAGAACAACGGCATTTACAGACAATTACGTTGTTATAAGGGGTTAGCGGCTACGCCGTTTCCATTTACATGATTCATTTAAATGTAGATGGATTTACCCATTATTAAACACGTCTTTCGATTCATTTCGAAAGACGTGTTTTTTGTTATTCATAAAAAGGTTCTGTATAAGGTCCTTGGCTGAATATAATCTCATATCGCCTCTTATAAAAAGTGCGACTTGAGCGACTGTAAATAGTCCAAGCCTCTCAGATTAATTCTTAAGCAATCGGAAGTTTCTCATTCATTTCCTCGAAACCATTCAATATCAACCGATAGAAGGGAGAAATTAATGAAGGTTTACCATATCCGGTCATTGGAGCAATTGAAACCTTATCAGAAAATGTGGGATCACATTTTGGATGTTAATCAGAACGATAACCCATTCATTGAATTTCAATGGATAGAGAATTGGTGGAAATACCTTGGGCGCAATCGGGGAGTCGAAATTATCGTCGTAGAAAAAGCAGATAATGTGATTGCCTTTTTCCCTTTGCAAATCACTCACATGATGAAGTCGACCGTCATTGAGTTCCTCGGGCGTGGTGAAGCGCATTACATGGATATCATCGTATACGATGATGAAAGAGAACAAGTGATTCAATATGTTTTCGATGAATTAATGGAGTCGATGCCGAAATGTATCTTTAATTTACATGGGTTATTATCAAGCAGCCCTACAACCAATATGTTGAGTTTGTATCTTGCTAAAAGAAAGTGTGAACCCACCATATTTTCAATTGTTACGCCTTTCGTGAAAACGGACACGCTCAATCTCGAAGATTACTTGAAAAAAAGAAGCAAAATTCACGGTCTCAATCGCAGGGAAAAGAGACTTCGTTATTTAGGACATCCAAAAGTAATGACTAGCAGTCCAGATGAAATCGAACAAGTTTTTACGCTACATGATAAGCGATGGAGAAAGATGGACGAGACCAATTTCACGGATGAAGAACATCAGATGTTTTACAGTGCTTTATTAAACTGTGAAGATGGACCGATGAAAGCTAAAGTGGAAGGCTTATATTTGGATGATCAAATGATTGCGTTCTCTTACGTATTTAAGTGCAGAGGTCGACATGTCGGTTATTTGAACGGGCACGATCCTGACTACAGCCTTTATGGACCTGGAACAATCCTCGATAAAGAATTGATCACTAGAAGCCAAAATAATGATTTGAGAATTTATGACTTGAGCATTGGCTACGAGCCATATAAGTTCGACTGGAATACGGGAGTAGACTACACGAACAATTTCTTGTTTTCTTCTAATGAATGGCAAACTCAAATGGTCTTCCAACTGATCAAAGGTAAGGGGTATGTAAAAGAAATTTTAAAGAAGAACTATAAAGTATTGTTATTTAAAAATGAGTTTCTTGGAAAAAATCTGCATTTTTTTCGGAATGCTAGCTTCAGGGATTGGGTAAAAGCGTTTCGCAGCCAAGTCGGTAAAATTTATTCGCAGAAATCGGTCGAGATTTATCAACAAAAGCAAGGAACTAAAGATTCGCTGGATTATCAAATGCTTATCTATCCCGAAGCACGAAAACGACATCACGACCTGAAGCAAACGAATAAATGGTTTTATAATGGATTCACACCATATGGTGATGCCAATGTTTCGATGTTCTGGGTTCATCCAAATGTTATACGTGTAGATGAAGTTGATTACTTGCAGGAGTTGCCAAAAAACAGTGCGTATATTGCAGAATGGCAAATTCATAAGTTGTCGAGTGTATGTTCATATTTGCGCCAAGATAATGGAGTTCAGGACATTTTTCTTCATACCACAAAAAAAGATGAAGTGACTACGAAACATCTTCAACAATTAGGTTTCACTCATATCAGCAGTATCAAGAAAAGAAATTTGTTATTTAAGCCATCTACACAAGTTTTAACTAATTCGACGAGTAAGCAGTGAGCTTGGCTGAGTTGATGGATTAAAAATGGACATGCAATAGTAAATTGGGTTATGGGGGAGAACATGTGAAAGCATATTCCGATTACGTATCAAAACATCGGATAGGAAAGCTTATAATATGGTTGAGAAATGTAAAAAGAAACAAAGAGAGAAAACATCGATAAGTCATTACTCTTAGCTTCCTTAAATACATCTTGTGTACCATTTGCCTGACCACTACGATAAAGTGGCAGGTTTTTTTATTGTTAATGAACTTTTTCGACAGTACGATGTCTAATACATAACAGAGGTTGAAATTACCGGAAGAGACTTACACAAATCCATTAAAACTTCCTTTCTCCTACTACCCTCGCTGGATTGAAGAGAAAGTGGAAATTGAACTGGAACAATAAATGAACAAATAGGAAGGCTGACTCTTTATGAAAGAGTCAGCCTTATTTTAATAGTTTTTGCTATCCCAGTCCTCTTTCGTTATGGAAAAGACGAAAGCATCGTGAGTTTTACCACCTTGATATAAATAATTTCTTAGCAAACCTTCTTTATTAAACCCCATTTTCAACAATAGCTTCCACGAAGCTTCATTGTCAGGAAATGTAACGGCGCCAACTCGGGAAAGTTCAAGTGTTTCAAAGCAATGTGACAAAACCTTCTCCAGTGCTTCTTTCACATAGCCCTTGCCCCAAAAATCTGGATGCAGGTCATAGCCAACTTCACATTTTTTGCTCCAAAGCTGCAGATTATTTAACCCGATTGTTCCAGCGAACTCTCCAGTTTCTTTTAGTTGGATGCCCCATCGTGCTGAACGTTTTTCCATGAAGCCTTTATTCATATTGGTAATCATTTTTTCTGCTTGTTCCATTGTTGTGAGGGGGTCCATCCCATAGTAACGTGTGACATCTTCACGTGAGAATTGATTGAACAAGTGGACTGCATGGGATTGATTTAAGTCGATTAAGTTAAGTCTATCGGATTCTAGTACAGGAAAAGACAACAGGAAAACCTCCATAATTAGCTTTGAATTTCTTTTGCAAAATAAATGTAATCGACTGGAACGCCCTCCAAATCAAACTGACGCAGGAATGAAGTCACTTGGCCCCGATGATAGGAAGAGTGGTTAATGAACGTAAAGAACATTTCGTCTCGTTTGTTGGAAAACGAAGCACCTTTTATATTGGTGAAATTCAATGTTTCTTTCCACTGTTCTTCAGTTAGCGTCGAGAAAAATTGTTCCATTTTTTCGTGTAAATCTGCAAATGCTTCTTTCGTTGATTGAACAGAACTCACATCAAACTGTTTCCATTCAGGTTTAGCAATACCAGTTAAACGCTTATACCATAAGTAATCAACACTGATGACATGTGAGTAAGTTTCACTGATAGATGGAAATGAATTTTTTGCTTCTTGTTGAAAGATAGATGCATCTAGTGAATCTACATGATTCAATAGTTTTTGCGTAGCCCATTTGTGGTAATGAAACATCGATTGCCATTCCAATTGAATTCCTCCTTTGAAAAATGTGAATATTCCCCATTTTAACACTTTATTAAGATAGTACACTACCACTGCATCTTGTTATAATTTGGAAAATAGTAATTGCAGTTCATTATATACACACATATACTCGAAGTATAGGGGTGATTATGATGATCTTATTAACTGGTGAGAAATTAAATTTAGAAGAAATGCGATCCATATTATTTCAGAATGAAACAATAAATCTTGATTCAAATGCATTAACACGTGTTCAAAAAAGCCGTGAAGCGGTTGAGAGAATCGTAAGGGAAGGCAAAACAGTTTATGGCATTAATACGGGCTTTGGTAAGTTCAGTGATGTCAGCATTGATGAGGAAGATGTACACGCACTACAACTCCATTTAATCCGTTCACATGCATGTGGAATTGGTGAACCATTTGAAGAACGAGTGTCCCGTGCAATGGTCGTCTTACGATTGAATGCATTATTGAAAGGTTTCTCGGGCATTCGAGTAGATGTATTAGAACGATTGGCTTACATGGTCAATCATTCGATTCATCCAGTCATTCCTTCACAAGGATCTCTAGGGGCATCAGGTGATTTAGCACCTTTGTCTCATCTGGCACTTGTATTGGTGGGGGAAGGGTTTGTCTGGCATGAGGGACAGCAAATTCCAGCTCATGAAGTATGGGGGAATAAAGGTATTGAACCATTAGTGCTGGAAGCAAAAGAAGGCTTGGCGCTAATCAATGGTACGCAAGCCATGACAGCGCAGGGCGTAGTGAACTGGTTAGAAGCGGAGACAATGGCTTATCAAAGTGAATGGATTGCGGCGATGACAATGGAAGCGCTTCACGGTATAACGGATGCATTTCATCCAGCTGTCCATCAGGCACGTGGCTACGTCGAGCAAGTAGATGTGGCACGTAGAATGCTAGAGTGGTTGCAAGGAAGTCAACTAGTTACAACTCAAGGTGAAAAACGTGTGCAGGATGCCTATTCGCTGCGTTGCATTCCACAAATTCACGGTGCCAGCTGGCAGGTGCTTGGTTATGTAAAAGAGAAGCTTGAAATCGAAATGAATGCAGCAACAGACAATCCATTGATTTTTGAGGATGGGGAAGTCATCATTTCAGGAGGTAATTTCCATGGTCAGCCGATTGCTTTTGCGATGGACTTTCTGAAATTAGCAGTTGCGGAGCTTGCGAATGTTTCGGAACGCCGAATCGAACGATTGGTCAATCCACAATTGAACGAAGGATTACCACCTTTCCTAAGTCCACAACCAGGACTTCAATCAGGTGCCATGATTCTGCAATATGCGGCGGCAAGCTTAGTATCGGAAAATAAGACGCTGGCACATCCAGCCTCGGTTGATTCAATCCCATCCTCGGCTAATCAGGAAGATCATGTGAGCATGGGGACAATCGGCGCACGTCATGCTGGAAATATGATTCAAAATGCACGACGCGTGTTGGCAATCGAAGCTTTCTGTGCATTGCAAGGTTCGGAGTACAGAGGCAAAGATAAAATGTCTCCATTGTTACAGGATAAATGGAATGAATTCAGAGCATTCGTCCCATCGATGGATGAAGACCGGATTTTCAGCACAGATATCGAGCGAATCAGCGTACATTTAAAGAACGAAACTGCTTCCTCAATTTATGCGAAAAAAGAGGCTGTAACCGTCCGGTAAGCGATGAGTCAAGATGTCTCAAAGGTCGTTTTCAGACGTGAACCTGCAAAAGTCAGACTGAGATACCGCTCAGCTACTCAACGAGCCAATAAAAAAGGCAGTCTCCATTTTTGGAGACTGCCTTTCACTTATTTAACACCATATTTACGATCCAGTTGCACTAAATGGGCATCGGGGTGATAGCCATCAATTATTAAATCCCTCAACTATGACACGTTTTTTAAACAGTTTCTGTCCGTCATGATTGTCCGACATACTCGTAATGGAGAACATTAAACATAGAAAGAGGGATAAGAATATTTGCTCAAGCTTATTCGAAAATCCCACTTCTAAGAACGGTAAAGTCAACTTTAAAATTTACTTTCGCGTCCTTATACATCTCATGCCATTTTTCATAAGTGAGATTGGGCTCTCTGACCGAGCTTCGGTAAAATTCACCTAAACCAAAAACATCGGAGTCCACTTCCTGACAATAAACGAGTATTTTTGCAAGGTTCTTGGACATACTTTTCTCGATTTCCTCTTCCAATTTCTGCACATTTTTTGGGTTGTCCATATCCATATTTGCTTCTATTTCTAATAATCTTCCACGAACTGTGAATTGCATGTCGAATTCCGGTGTGTCCGGATTAATGAGTTTCAATTTTTTCTTCGTAGAGATAGTATCAATCACTACTGTAATATCTTCTTGAGATTCCTGTGTTTGTGAAGCTGGTAGTGATTCTTTAGGAATCTTCGTTTCAAACATGGCAGCCTTGTGAAAATCTCTAGCCAATTTAAGGTAAAAACTATTTTCAGCCGATAATTTCCCGACCATTTTGTCTTTGTTGAATAAAGCAACTCCTGAAATTTCCACAATTTCATCCTTTCTTTTAATTATGGGTAAAGCAACGTCCCTACCTAGAGAGTAATAATCGTGTGCTACTTCATGAATAGTGGATGAAATCATTTGTTCGCTCTTGATGTTTTGTTCTAGCAACTTGAAGATATGGATTCCTATATCTTCGATTTCCTGATACTGATATTCAAGTAATGATTTTGTTTCACCCTCAACAACAGCCACATACAAGCCACCGCTCGTCTCGGAATTCTTCGAAAGAGTATCAATATAATGAGCAATTCCGTCTTTTGATATTTCTTCTCCAAACAAGACGACTCGCATCTGACCGGTCACGTTTTTTTTCGATGTTTTTCTATTAATATCAGTACGGGCACCACGAATAGTTTCATTCTCAGCCGAAATTACTTCTACATTACTTTGGAATTCTGGATTCACTTGACGAACGACTGCTGTTACCGACAATTTATCGTCTTCTCTCAAATCATATCCAAGTAAGGTTGTCAATCCAATCTGTTCCAGCAATTTCTGTTCCGCACATCCAACCAACGAAACAAAGAGAACAACGAATATGAAGCCAAGTTTTATTTTTTTCATATCTTTTGCTCCTTACGAATCCGATATTTCTTTTTCATTATTGCGAGAAAGTATATAAAGAGGGGATAAACAAATATGACATAAAATCCAACTTTGGAAAAGTAAGTGTTCACCGCATTGATTTGGGTACGAGTTTCAATGGAAAGAGAGAGCATAAAGATGACAACCGAAAACAGCCAAATAAATTTGTTTGAATTTACTTTCACCAATCGTAAGCTTCCCCGATAAGCAGCCCATAGGTATAGACAAAGGTTGGGCAAAATCACTAACATCCAAAAGCAAACGGCAATATATTCAAACCGTTCGATAAACGGAAAATGGACGACGCTGAATAATGTTAAGGTGGCCCAAATCGATTTATTTAATTGTTCTGGGCTGAAGTATGTGATAGAAACTAATATGACAGATAGATAAATGATCGTAGTTGCCAACAATCCAAAATGTACATGCTTTTGTACTTTATTTTTATCCTTGATGAATGGGTAGATCACATTGAGTATCTCAAACCCCGCAATAGTAAACGTCATGGACTGTGCACCTTTTAAAATTCCGATAATATCGGTTTCCATTATGGGCAGCAAACTTCGCGCCGAAGTAAATTGAAGTGGATATACCAACATGGGCAAAAGCCAAATGGACAGAACGAAACTGAAAAATGAAATCCCAACAATAACACGCAGTCCACCTGTAAAAGCGTAGATGACTATCAGCAGTAAAGTAGCGGAAATAAACCACGTACTCAAGTTCGGAAAAACCCACGTTTGAACCACTTCAATATAGTTTCGTAATACAGAGAAAAATGCAGTTGAACAATACAATATATATAAAAGATTTAAAAAGTTGCCGAACCATTTTCCGAAAATGTCTTGATGGATGCCGTATAAATCATTCGAACCGTAGATTTCCAGAGTTTTAATCATAATAATCGCGATAATATGAGTGGCAATTCCGACGAGCAGAACAGAAATCCAGGCATCATGTTTGGCGTCCTGATAAATGACACGTTGGAAGCCATGGATACCAACACCTACTTGAATCGTATGAATCACAAAAAAAAGTAGAAAAGCATTGATCATCTCTTGGTTTTTCACATGTATGGTGTTGTTCACTCAAATCACCTTCAGTTCAACTTTTTTCTGGATTGATTGGTTCTGGTTGATATTTATCTGCATCCTGTGGCCTTGCATTTGATTGCCTTTTGTAAGCAAATGGTAATGGTAACCTAATGATACTATCTCGCCAATCCTTAAAACGCGGGGGATAGAAAGGAGCCGTGTATGGTGCTCCCAAACTAGACTGACGAATCAGGTGAGTCAAGATGAAGCAAAAACCGAGCATGATTCCATAAAAACCCCAAAAACCCGCTAACAAAATCAATGGAAAGCGGATGACCCGAATGACGTTACCCATCATAAAGCTTGGCGTCGTAAAAGAAGCCAATGCGCTTAGCGCAACAATGATAATAAGAATGTTACTCGTAATCCCGGCTTGTACCGCCGCGGTTCCTATCACGATACCGCCTACGATACCGATGGTTTGTCCAACTTTGGTCGGTAATCTTGCCCCTGCTTCCCTTAATAATTCAATTATCAATTCCAGGAGTAATGCTTCAATTATTGGTGGGAATGGCACTAGAGCTCTGGATTCGCTTAAAGGAACTAACAGCGATTGAGGGATGACTTCATAATGAAAAGTCAGAGCTGCTACATACATAGGTGTCAAGTAAATGGACAAAAATACGGCACCGAATCTCAATAGTCGAAAAAAGGAAGCGATTGGCCATCGCAGGTTTTGATCTTCCCTGCTTTGAAAAAATTCAATGAACGCGTATGGGCATAATATTGCCATGGAACTGCCATCCACAAGGATGCCTAATTTACCATTCAGCAACCCTTCGCAAAACCTGTCCGGTCTTTCAGTAAGAAGCATCTGGGGAAACGGTGATAAAGAATTGTCATCAATCATTTCAGCAAGAGTCGAACTATCCAATAAGGCATCCAGCTTTAAGCTGGTAATCCTGTCTTTCAACGTATTCACCATGTCCTCGGATGCAATGCCCTTGATATATAAAAGGGCAATCGTTGTATTCGTTTGTTTTCCAACAATAAATTTTTCATTGCACAGCTCAGGATTTTTAATATACCTTCGAATTAGTGATTCATTGGTAGACAGGCTTTCATTGAATCCGACCTGTGCCCCGATTACCTGTGATTCATTTTCAGGTGCTGTCAAGCTTCGGGACTCTTTCGTCGTGATTTTTGCCATTACAACTTGAGAAAATCCATTTATATGAATCAGTGCCGTCCCGTTATACATAGAAAGGACGGAATGATCCAGTTGTTCATCCAAATCAACCTCGGGCAGGGAAAGTGCAGATTTAAGACTTTCAGGTGATTCATACTCTTTTCTTAAAAGGTCTGGAAGGAGCTGTTCTTTTATGGTTCGGCCATCCACCAAACTATCTATGTAAGTAAGCGTGAGATTTGGAGAAATTGTTTTGACAACTAAGTCAGTTGGATTGTTGGTTGCTTTTTTAATAGCCTCTAAATAATCTTTTGATGAGATTGGAAACAAGCTTTCATTATGAACCTTACTTGCTTTTTCATCTTTGTGATTTTCGCCATCAGTCGGTTTATTTTTCGAGGAAGACTGTCTGCTCTTTTTTTTAAACATTTCTTTCCCTCCTTTCACAACCCTTTCTTTTAGAATAGGCTCCAGGAAAATAATCTATACTCATAATTCAAATGTAATAATATTTTTTGACACTTATAGAATACAGACTTTCGTACAGTTCGATCTGCATTTGTTATACTGAAACAAGATATTTTAAAAGGAGAGATTCCAATGAAAACATTCGCCTTGATCGCTGGAAGTTTGCGGAAAGAATCATTAAATCGAAAGTTACTTGCATACTTAAAAGAAACGTACAAAGTGGACATAAAAATGGAGTTTATTGAAATCAATGAGTTTCCATTGTTTAATGAAGATATCGAAGCTAAGGTTCCAGAACAGGTGAAAAAAGCCATCCAACTGATACAAGAATCTGAGGGTGTGCTGATTGCGACGCCTGAATATAACCATTCAGTGCCTGGAGCATTGAAGAATGCATTGGATTGGCTTTCAAGAAAAGAAAAAGTTTTTGTAAAGAAACCAGTTCTGATCATGGGTTGTTCAGCGGGACCAGTAGGAACATCACGTGCTCAAAATCATTTGCGATTAATATTAAATTCACCAGGCCATCAAGCGTTAACACTACCTGGAAATGAAATTTTGATTGGACAAGCATCAACGAAATTTAATGATAAAGGAACACTAACTGATGAAAAGACCGTAATATTCATTAATGGAGTCTTGAAGAAATTCATTACATGGATCGATGCTACAAAAGAGTGGCAGAAAGAGGAGATATAATGCAATCCAATCAGAGGCCCCACATTTTATTAGTCGACGGAATGGCACTTTTATTCCGTTCGTTTTTTGCAACTTCAGTCTTTGGACAATACTTTAGAAATGAACAAGGTGTCCCAACTAATGGTGTTCAAGGGTTTGCCCGTCATGTGATGAGCGCAAAACAAATTATGCAACCGACTCATATGGCCATTTGTTGGGATATGGGTATGCACACTTTCCGCAATGATTTGTTTGATGGATACAAATCCAACCGTCCTGCTCCGCCTGAAGAAATGCTGCCTCAATTTGATATGGCTAAGAGTCTTTCTGAAATGCTTGGCTGGAAAAACTTTGGGGAAGTTGGGATGGAAGCGGATGATTTAATTGGCTCCATGGCATGCAAGTGGCAAAATGAAGCAGATATCACCATCGTAAGTGGAGATAAAGATTTATTGCAATTACTCAATCCCACAACTAAAATCGCTTTTACGAAAAAAGGGTATAACATCTATGACGAATATACATACGAACGTTTTGTAGAAGAGTATCAAATTGAGCCTTCGGTTTTTGCCGATGTGAAAGCATTTATGGGAGATTCGAGTGACGGGTACCCGGGAGTTAAAGGAATAGGACCGAAAAGTGCACTTCAACTTATTCAATGCTATGGTTCTGTTGAAGGAGTCATTGAGGCGTTACCGGAGTTAAAGCCGGGTCAACAAAAGAAGATTCAGGAAAACCTGGACATGTTACGATTGTCAAAAAGACTCGCTACGATTCATTGTGAAATGGATTTGCCGATTGAACTTGATCAATTGATTGTGCCTTCATACAGTCAGCAATTATTAACTCAGGTAGAGGAAGCCGGATACGGCATTACGAGTCGGTATGCTCGAACTTTATATTCGATTTAACTTTATTTGGAGGAAAGCACATCTGAAGTTACTCGTCTCTTAAACGAGCATTGTCAGTAATTCAAACTTCTTAGTATTTGGGGATATTTTTACGAACGTTAAAATTCCTTTGTTCTTTTCATATGAAACTTGGCGAATTCGGCTTGCGCGATTTCTTCCACCATTATCGTGGATGATCAGCGTCAAGTCGTTTTCTTTTTCTTCAAACCCGATGAGCGGGACCCAATGATAGGAAAAATCATAAGAGCTGAACCAGTGAAATGAAAAGTACCGATCAAATTTACATGCCACCGGTCTACCGGCTCGTAATTCTTCTTTTGCATCTTCCATCGAACAGGTATCAATATCCCAATTAGGGCCGAGAAGTTTCCGTAAATTACGTTTTAAACGCCATGTAAATAAACCAATTCGAGTACCTCCCAGTAAACGGTATAATCGATTCGCATCATAAGGGCATGAATTCGGCATCAAGTAACGCAAAATGGTCAGGGCAGTAACAGGTCCACATGCAGATTTCTGATACTGTGTTTTGATTGATCTATCAAATTGCGATAGACCTTGTATTTCTAATTGAATACGCATAATGTCACCTCAGTGAAAAAAGAGTTTTTCCGTCTGATTTAACAGTACGGAAAAACTCTTTTTCTGTAAACTTTGAAGCTTTCATTGCAACTAAAAAAATGGCAGAGAAACTTAAAATCTAGCGATCTATCAACTTACAAGAATTGATGAACGTCTACGTTTGCACCTTCGGCAAGTGCATGCCCAAGCGATTCATCGGCGCGGTGGAAGTTTGCAATCGCACGCCCTACGATGTCACGATTTTGGATGGTAGAGAATTGATCTAGCAAGTTTTTAATAAGTGCTTGTTTTGTAGACTCATCATAACTACGGTAAATTTCACCAGCCTGGCCGAAATTATTTGTTTTTTCGATTGCGTTTTTACCCGCAACTCCTGAAATTGGTTGATCAAATTCTTTGAATTCAGGCGCTTCTTTTGGTTCTGAGTCGAAACTATTTGGTTCGTAATTTACGCGAGACGTTTGTTGTCTAAATGGCATAGCGCCGTCACGTTGGTTATTTGAGAATGGACATTTTGGTGCATTGATTGGCAACTGTAAGTAGTTTGCACCAATACGGTAGCGTTGTGTATCTGAGTAAGAGAACAAACGACCTTGCAACATTTTATCTTCAGATGGTTGTATACCCGGTACTAGAACACCTGGATTGAATCCAACTGATTCTGTTTCTGCAAAGAAGTTGTCTACATTTCGATTTAAAGTCATTGTTCCGATCAACTCATAAGGGAAGTCTTTCTCTAACCAATCTTTCGTAGCGTCAAGTGGATCAAAGTCAAAGTTATCCATGTCTTCAGGTTTCAAAGTTTGAACAAATAAATCCCATTCTGGATAGTCTCCACGCTCAATTGCTTCATATAAATCACGCGTTGCATGACTGAAATCTTTTCCTTGCTGTTCAGCCGCTTCTTCGATTGATAAGTTTTTCACGCCTTGTTTAGGCACCCAACGTAGTTTCACATATGTAGTTTTTCCATCTGCTGAAATCCATTTGAACGAATGGACAGAAGAACCACGTAGGTGACGGTAATCTTGTGGAATTCCTTCATCTGTAAATAAGTGAATTAACATATTTGTCGATTCAGGGGATAAGCCCATGAAATCAAAAAGACGTGCAGCATCTTGAAGATTTGTGCGTGGATCTGGTTTTAATGAATGAATTACGTCTGGGAATTTAATTGCATCTCGGATAAAGAATACAGGCAAATTATTCCCAACAAAATCATAGTTGCCTTCTTCTGTATAGAATTTTACTGAGAATCCACGTGGATCACGAGCAGTTTCTGGTGAGTGGAGCCCGTGAATGACGGTAGAGAATCGAGTGAATACAGGCGTTTTTTGCCCTTCATTTTGTAAGAAAGCAGCTCGTGTATATTTTTTCATACTGTTTTTGACGATGAATGTACCGTGGGCAGCAGCTCCACGAGCATGTACAACTCGTTCAGGAACACGTTCACGGTCAAAGTGAGCTAATTTTTCTATTAATTGATAATCCTCTATAAGTGTTGGGCCACGTTCACCCGCAGTTCGGGAATTTTGATTATCACCGATTGGTACACCTTGGTTAGTTGTTAGCTTTTTCATTGTATCGACTCCTTAATTATAATTATTACAAAAAAGAACTAATTCAAATGTAAAGTATATTTAAGTGATTATCAAGTAATATGATTGAGTAAAAGATTAAAAAATTTTTACTAGCTTATAGACTTGTAGAAGATGAAAAAATACAATAATAGAAGAGAAAGAATGTTTCCACAATTTTAATCGTAGAGTTAAACATCACTACAATGGGGGAATAACAGGTGAATATCACATATAAACGGTTATCATTATTAAATTTTGAAGATGCACTTGCTTTGTTCAATAAAGGTTTTGAAGGATACCTAATCCCGATGCATTTAACAATGGAACAGTTTGTTGGACGCTTTGGCAACGAAGGATTGTCGGTGGAACTATCAGTTGTAGCTTTTGATGAAAACACACCAATTGGGTTTATTCTGCAAGGAATAAGAGAAAATGACGGATTTAAAATTTCCTGGAATGGTGGTACTGGGATCATTCCTGAATATCGGGGCAAGGGTGTTGGACTTCACCTAATGAAAGAAGCGGAGCGCGTTCTTTTGGAAAATGAAGTAGACGTTTCAACTTTAGAGGCTTTATCTGAAAACGAGCCTGCAATCAAATTATATGAAAAGTGTGGATACGAAATTAAGGATAAGCTTGTATTTTTATCTGGTTCCGGAAAACTAATCGACAAACTGCCTGAATTAGGAGATTACGAATTAGAAAGATTTCCTGCGTTTCTAGCCATTGGATCAGATCTTTTTCCAACGCTCGTCCCGTGGCAAACAGCCGAGAGTGTTGTACCCAAAGTCGGTGGAGAAGTAGTGAATTTGTTAAAAGATGGGGAAATAAAAGCATCCTGTTTAATTCGAAAAAGAGGAATTTATAATAATCCTTCTGAAGGAATTACCTTATTCCAAGTGGCTTCCAGAGACGAACAACATGAGGTTAACCTTCTATTGGCACATGCACTTGAATATGATCAACCTGTTAGTCGATCTACATACAACTTTATGACGGGTAAAGGCAATGTGGTATTTTTACTACAGGAAAGTGGTTTTGAAAATACAGCAATTTCACAAGTCTTTATGCTCAAGAAATACTAAAAAAAACAACCAATCATTCACCCAAGGGAGTGGAGCGATTGGTTGTTTTCTTTTAATAGACGTTGAAGGGCTGCGCGGAAATTCACATACGTTTCGATTTCCACTTGAATACCTGCATGAACAATTTCTCGGACAAATCGAGGATTAAAACCAACATAAATCGGACGAATACCCATTAGTTTAAGTGAGTTATTCAGTTGGTAAATTTCCGTTGCCAAATCATTGTAATCAAATGATGCTACGTCTTCTACGGTAACTCCAGTAAAATCAAAGATAGCTCGCTCCGTTTCACGATGGGTTCCTGCATATTGAAGTGCTTTGGTTTGAATCATATCAAAGCGTTCTTTGAACATATATCCGGCAATCGGAATCAATATTGTATTTGGCACGACAGAAGGAATCACTGGGGCAGACATGTTCTTGATAATATTTTCATAGTATTTAACTTTCTCTTTCAGTTGTTGCAATTCAAGTTCTTGAGTCATATTACACCTCAGTGATTATTTTCACTAAGTATAGCATAATCTATTCTTGATTCTGCACGAAAAAAGGATAGACATGAAGTCTATCCTTTCAACTTGTTGACAAAAGAATATTAATCAATAAAAAAGTATAAAAATTCGCATTCTTATCTTTTACACTCTATCGAAAATATTATAGTCGGCTATTTCTTTCGCTTTCCGCGGACGAAACGCTAGCCTCCTCGGCTCAGCTGTCTATGACAGCTGAGCCTGTGGGGTCTAGCTTATTTCGTTTTTCCGCAGGAGTCTTCAGAAATAGCCGACCATCTTACTAATGAAAAAATATGAAGAGATACGCAAACAGAAGCGAAATCCGTTGATTGGAGTGGAGGCGGCGACTTCAGCGGGAACAGCACGAGCTGAAGGCCCCGCAGGAACGTAGTGACGAGGAGACTAAAGCCGTGCCCGCGAAACGCGTCCGCCGCAAAGGAAATCAACATTTTCTTGCATACACTCTTTTTCATTAGTATACAGTTATATTCACTCTTTTTATTTTTTGTCTACAGTCTGAAAGGATAGACATGAAGTCTATCCTTTTTGACTCTGCAAAAATTCAGTTACTTGTTCAGGTGATTTTGCATTTGCACTGTGCAAATGAGCTTTCTTTTCGCTATCCTGATAAATCAGTAAGCTTGGAATGCCCATAACATCATACTTTTCAGCAATTTCAGGAAGTTCGTCGCGATTCACTTCGTACCAAGTGTATTGTTTATACTCTTCAACGATTGGATCAATGAACATGTCCATGCGCGTACAATCAGGGCACCATCCAGCAGTGAATTTTACGATGACTTCATTATCAGAAGAAATAACGTCATTAAATTGTTCAGTTGTTGTAATAGATTTCATTTTTGTTCCTCCTTGACTTCTATAGGAACAGTTTACACGGTTTTACTTCCATCGGATAGCAATTTGTTTCATTACTGAAGCTGTTGCTTGTATCCCTGGAATTGTTGTGTCGCTTGTTGGATTTCTTTAGGATCTGCCGGTGTCAATTTATACCAACCATGCTTGAACATTAAGTCGTAAAGGCTACGTTGTTGTTTGGATGTAGCTCTTAATTGAGTGAAAATGGTTTGATATAGCGCATCATGGCTGGCCTCATGCATTGCCGTTGCATAAGAATTACATAAATATTTTTCAGTAGAAAGGGCATCATTTAAGATGTCGCGGTCGTTTAATTGCGGTGTTTCAACATAAGGAGTTTGTGGATTTTTCACTGTTTGCTGATTCATGAAACAGAACCTCCTTCATTTTGTTTCAGTAGCTTGAGCAACTCGTCGTAATGATTACTGTGCATTTGTTCAGCTGTCTCAAATTCCTTCTTCAAATCGGGGAGTTGGCAATTTTCAGCTGCCCAATTCATTTTTTTAGCTGCCAGCAAATTCCATGACATCATATCTGTCAAGTAGCTGAAATCTTTTGAAGAAACCATTTTAGGGGGTTCGGGAAATAAAATTGGTTGTTCTTTTTGTTGTGAAAATAAATTCATGTGATGTATCCTCCTTTTCGTTTTTAGTGTGAGGAAGAAATGATTATATATACATTTTTCGTTTAGTTTCTTTTGTATATATATAGGAAAGAACATACTAATAAAATGTATTTGAATAGAGGAGGCCGGAACTCATGATTGAACAATCGATGCGTGAATTCTTTTTATTTTTATCCAAAAATAAAGTTTTAAGAAAAGCGGCTAAAAAATATGGTCTACGATTCGGTGCATCCCGTTTCGTGGCAGGAGAAGATATCACGGAAGCAGTGGAAGCGATTCGCAAATTAAATGACGAGGGACTCTTGAATAAATAATAGGAGAGGAGATGCCAACGAGCATCTCCTTTTTGAAATAGACTTGTAAAAGTATTATTTGAATTCTTCAGCTACATAGTGCATACAAAAAATACACCTTTCATAGAATAAAAGGACGCAATAGTTAGCAAGATTTTTCGCGGTAAATTTTGGTTTTTTATCATCATTTAAATATTGCGAAAAAATTGAAAATGAACTAAACTAATAGACATAGAGGTTGTTTCTATTTTTTTTCATTAAAAAATGAATGAGTATTCATTCAAAAACTTTGAAGGAGGCTTTATCCGTGACTTATCAAATTAAAAAGGCTGCTGTTCTGGGTTCTGGCGTTATGGGTTCAGGAATCGCTGCTCACTTAGCAAATATCGGAATTCCAACTTTATTGCTTGACATGGTACCTCGAGATTTAAAAGAAGAGGACAAAAATAATTCAAAAGCTCGTAATCAAATAGCCCAAGGTGCACTAGAGAAACTTTTAAAACAAAAGCCCGCACCCCTAGCGTCAAAGAAAAATCTTACATTATTAACAGCAGGAAATCTCGAAGACGACTTGGATAAATTAAAAGATGTTGACTGGATTATCGAAGTTATTGTAGAAAATCTGGATATTAAAAAAGGTCTTTACGAGAAAATTGACGCGGTTCGTAAGCCAGGCACAATTGTCAGTTCTAATACTTCCGGCATTAGCATCAATGCAATGGCTGAAGGACGAAGTGAAGACTTTCAAAAGCACTTCCTTGGCACTCATTTCTTCAATCCGCCACGTTATTTAAAACTGTTAGAAGTTATACCAGCTCATCATACGCTCCCGGAAGTTGTAGTATTCATGCAAACATTCGGTGAGGATCGTTTAGGAAAAGGTGTTGTTCTTGCGAAAGACACACCAAACTTTATTGCGAACCGCATTGGTACGTATGGCCTTCTTGTGACACTTCGTGAAATGCTGGCAAGAGGCTACTCGGTTGGTGAAGTGGATTCCATTACGGGTCCTGTCATTGGTCGTCCGAAATCGGCGACGTTCCGTACGCTTGATGTGGTCGGGTTGGATACTTTTGGTCACGTCGCAAAAAACGTTTACGACCAGACTACAGGTGACGAACAAAAAGTGTTCGAATTGCCAACCTTGATTACTAATATGCTTGAAAACGGCTGGTTAGGTGCAAAATCAGGTCAAGGATTTTTCCTGAAAAAAGGTAAAGAAATTCTTGAATTGAATGCTGAAACGATGGAGTACGAACCAGTGAAGAAGCTGAAAACCCCTTCATTGGAAATGGCGAAGCAACAAAAAGGTCTTGCAGCTAAAGTGAAAACATTAACTTATGCTAAAGATCGCACAGGAGAATTACTGTGGAGCATTTTAGCACCTACATTGTCCTATTCCGCAAAACTACATGGAGAAATTGCAGATGATATCGTGGCAATCGATAATGCGATGAAGTGGGGGTTTGGGTGGGAACAAGGACCATTTGAAGTATGGGATGCCATCGGCGTAAAAGAGTCCACTGAAAAAATGGCAGCGGAAGGGTTGGAAATTCCAGCTTTCACACAAAGCTTACTTGATCAAGGATTCGATTCCTTCTATAAAGAAGACAATGGAGATTTGTATTTCTTCAATGGTGAGGGTTATTCATTGGTTCCAACGAATGAAAAAGTAATTAACTTAAAACGTTACAAGAAAAAACATGGCGTAATCAAGAAAAATTCAGGTGCCAGTTTAATAGATTTAGGAGATGGGATTGCTTTACTGGAGTTCCATTCACAATCAAATGCAATCGGGCTCGATATTATCCAAATGATTAACTTTGCAGTTGATGAAGTAGAGAAAACCTTTAAAGGTCTTGTGATTGGTAACCAGGGGAAAAACTTCTGTGTAGGCGCAAACCTTGGCATGATTCTTATGGAGGCCCAGGACGACAATATTTTTGAACTGGATTTCGTCGTGCGTTCGTTCCAAAACGCCATGATGAAAATAAAGTATTGTTCGAAACCTGTAGTGGCAGCTCCATTCGGCATGACGCTTGGTGGCGGGGCGGAAGCATGTCTGCCAGCTGCACACATTCAAGCATCTCATGAAACATATATGGGATTAGTTGAGGTGGGAGTGGGACTCATTCCTGGAGGCGGCGGAAATAAAGAATTGTATATGAAACACTTAAAAGGCTTGCCAACGGGTGTTCATGTCGATTATCAGTACGTGGCAAACAAAGTGTTTGAAACAATTGCCATGGCAAAAGTATCGACATCTGCCGAAGAAGCACGTGAAAATAACTTCCTGAACTTTGCAGACGGTATCAGTGTAAATGCTGATCACTTAATCTATGATGCGAAACAAGTTGCACTTTCGCTATATGAAAACAACTACAAAGCACCTCTTCGTGAAAAAGTACCAGTAACCGGCGAGTCAGGATATGCAACGCTGTTACTTGGAGCTGAAGGAATGTTCCTTTCAGGTTTCATCAGCGAGCATGATTTAAAAATTGCGAAGAAATTAGCCTACGTGCTAGCAGGAGGAAAAGTGCCCTACGGTACTTTGGTCGATGAACAATATTTGCTCGATTTAGAACGTGAAGCATTTTTAAGTTTAGTAGCTGAACCAAAATCTCAAGCGAGAATGCAGCACATGTTAGTGAAAGGAAAGCCACTTCGTAACTAATCTTACGAAGCGGCAATGAGGAGGAGAACTTATGCGCGAAGCAGTTATTGTAGCAGGTGCCAGAACACCTGTAGGGAAAGCGAAAAAAGGCTCCCTTGCAACAGTGAGACCAGATGACTTTGGTGCATTGGTTGTAAAAGAAACGTTAAAAAGAGCGGGCGGTTATGATGGTCCGATTGACGATTTGATTTTAGGCTGTGCAATGCCTGAAGCGGAACAGGGGATGAACGTTGCCCGTAATATAGGTGCACTGGCAGGACTTTCAGATACAACACCAGCGATTACTATCAACCGCTTCTGTTCTTCTGGTCTGCAATCAATCGCTTATGCAGCAGAACGAATTATGCTTGGTCACTCTGAAGCAATCATTGCAGGTGGTGTTGAATCGATGAGTATGGTTCCGATGATGGGAAATACAATTCGTCCTAACGCAACACTTGCAGAAACAGCACCTCAATACTATATGGGGATGGGACATACTGCTGAACAAGTGGCAATGAAGTTTGGCATTACCCGCGAAGACCAGGATGCTTTTGCTGTACGCTCACATGAGCTTGCAGCTAAAGCCATCGCGGCAGGTAAATACAAAACAGAAATTGTACCAGTAGAAGTTCTGAAAAGATATATTGATGAAAATAACAAACCACAAGAAAAGAAAATCATGTTCGAAATGGATGAAGGCGTTCGTGTTGGGACGAACATGGAGACTCTGGCAAAACTTCGTCCGGCATTCAACGCTCGTGGCACTGTAACAGCAGGAAATGCATCTCAAACGTCTGACGGTGCAGGTGCTGTGCTTGTCATGGATCGTGAAGTAGCTGAAGCGCAAGGACTAAAACCACTAGCTAAATTCCGTTCATTTGCGGTTGGCGGGGTTCCACCAGAAGTAATGGGAATTGGACCGATTGTAGCAATTCCAAAAGCGTTGAAGCTAGCGGGTCTTTCAATCGAAGACATTGATTTATGGGAATTGAACGAAGCATTCGCATCGCAAGCGATTCAAGTAATTCGTCATTTAGGAATCGACATCAATAAAGTGAATGTCAATGGTGGTGCCATAGCGCTTGGACATCCACTTGGTGCTACAGGTTCGATTTTAACGTTGAAAATGATTCATGAATTAAAACGTCAAGGCAAGCAATTTGGTGTTGTCACGATGTGTATCGGCGGAGGCATGGGTGCAGCTGGCGTATTTGAGATTCTTTAATAGAATTGTTGAAAAAATAGGAGGAAAACAAAATGACGAAGACGATTGCAAATGCAATTAAAGGCGGAAGCTTTTTAGTGGAAGATGTAGCACTTGATCGCATTTTTACACCGGAAGACTTTACAGATGAACATAAAATGATCGCTAAAACAACAGATGATTATGTTACACATGAAGTGGTGCCAGTCATTGAAAACTTGGAACATCATGAGTTTGAGCATTCTGTAAGACTATTAAAATCAGCTGGTGACTTAGGTTTACTAGGTGCAGACGTGCCTGAAGAATACGGCGGTCTGGCATTGGATAAAGTTTCATCTGCACTGATTGCAGAGAAAATGTCGCGTGCAGGTGGATTCTCCATTACTCACGGTGCACACGTTGGAATTGGATCATTACCAATTGTACTTTTTGGGAATGAAGAGCAAAAACAAAAATATTTGCCTAAACTCGCTACTGGCGAACTAATTGCCGCTTACGCATTAACAGAGCCAGGCTCAGGGTCGGATGCTCTAGGTGCTAAAACTTCTGCCAAGTTAAATGCAGAAGGTACGCACTATGTATTAAATGGAGAGAAACAATGGATTACAAACGCTGGTTTTGCGGATGTATTTGTTGTGTATGCAAAAATTGACGGAGAACAATTCTCTGCTTTCATCGTAGAACGTGAATTCTCAGGCGTTTCAGTAGGCGCGGAAGAGAAGAAAATGGGGATTAAATCTTCTTCGACACGTACTTTGATTTTACAGGATGCACAAGTGCCGGTTGAAAACTTACTTGGGGAAGTTGGTCGTGGCCACGTTATTGCATTCAATATCTTGAATATTGGTCGTTACAAATTGGGAGTGGGTACAGTTGGTGCATCCAAACGTGCTTTTGAATTGGCTGTTGCCTATTCCAACCAACGTCAACAATTTAAAACACCGATTTCTTCTTTCAACTTAACAAAAGAAAAACTTTCAACAATGGCATCCAAATTATATGCTTCGGAAAGTTTGATTTATCGCACAGTCGGTTACTTTGAAGACCGCATGAGTCAATTGAGTCCTGAAGAGCAAAAAGATGGCAAAGCTATCGCTGCTTCTATTGCGGAATATGCTATTGAATGTTCAATCAACAAAGTGTTCGGCACAGAAGTATTGGATTATATTGCGGATGAAGCTGTTCAGTTGCATGGCGGTTACGGCTTCATGCAAGAGTATGAAGTAGAGCGCATCTATCGTGACTCCCGCATTAACCGTATTTTCGAAGGCACAAATGAAATCAATCGTTTGCTGGTACCTGGTACGTTCTTGCGTAAAGCTATGAAAGGTGAACTTCCACTTCTTCAAAAAGCACAAGCGCTTCAATCAGAATTGTTAATGATGATGCCAGAAGAAATTGAAGATGCACCATTAGCTCAAGAAAAAGTATTGGTGCAAAATGCTAAAAAAATCGGCTTGCTAGCTGCAGGTTTAGCGGCTCAACGTTACGGTACAAAACTTGAAACTGAACAAGAAGTATTGGCAAACATTGCAGACATCGTGAGCAATCTATTCGCAATGGAATCAGCTGTTCTGCGTACAGAGAAAGCAATCCAGCGTGACGGTGTTGATAAAGCGAACCAAAAACTTCTATACACTCAAATCTTCTGTCAGGAAGCTTTTGAATGTATCGAAAAAGATGCAAAAGAAACATTGATTGCTGCAGTTGAAGGCGATAACTTACGCATGATGCTTTCTGCATTGCGTAAATTGACTCGCTCTACTCCTTATAATGTAATTGCCAAAAAACGTGAAGCTTCGGTTAAATTGATTGAAGCTGAGAAATACGTAGTTTAATAAAATCTCGATATTTGACCCTATTATTGAACAAGGCGAAGTGCTTCTGCCACTTCGCCTTGTTTGTATTTTAAGAAAACTATTAATACTAAAAATCACCGATAGGTTCTTCGATGAACCTAAGGAAAACTTCCTTCATTACTGGATATAAACAAGTGATAATATTTTGATTGACGCAAAGAAAAACGTAGTATAAAAAATCCGAACGCTTCTGATGAGGTGTTCGGATTTATTTTTTGATAGACTGGTTAAAATGATGATAAGGAGGTTTAATGATGGCTATTACGTATTATGGATATCCGAAATGTAGTACTTGCAAAAAGGCTAAAGCATGGTTGGATTCCGAAGGTCTTTCGTATCATGATGTACATATTGTGGAAACTCCCCCTTCAAAGGAAGAGTTGAAAAAGATCGTAGAGACAAGTGGGTTGCCGCTTAAGAAGTTTTATAACACGAGTGGAATGAAATACAGGGAGCTTGGTTTAAAAGATAAACTGCCGACGATGTCAGATGAAGAACAATATGAATTGCTTGCTTCAGACGGGATGCTCATTAAGAGACCCCTTGTGACGGACGGCTTGAAAGCCACAGTAGGTTTTAAGGAGTCGGATTTTACTGTGAATTGGAAAAGCTGATTTTCTGTTCTTGTTTTTAAGGAAAGATTATGTCAAACTGAAGTTGAATATATTACATATTTGGAGGGGTATTAATGAGCACACCAAAAGAATTACGCTACTCTGAGGAACACGAATGGGTTAAAGTTGAAGATGGAAAAGCACGCATCGGCATCACTAACTTCGCTCAATCTGAGCTTGGTGATATTGTATTCGTAGAGCTTCCACAAGTAGGCGACGAAATCAAAACGAACGAACCATTTGGCAGTGTTGAATCTGTTAAAACAGTTTCTGAGCTATACGCACCAATCAGTGGTAAAGTAGTTGAAGTGAACAGCGGATTGGAAGACAGTCCTGAATTCGTGAATGAATCTCCATACGAGAATGCATGGATGATCGTTGTCGAACCTACAGATTTGTCTGAAGTGGACTCATTAATGACTGCTGAGCAATACGAAGAAATGACACAAGAGTAAAATCGTTAGTTGAACGCCGACATTTGTTCGGCGTTTTTTGCATATGTCGATTATAACAGCGAGTTTAAAACAGGATATTGAAAAGAGTGGCATTGGTTTGTGATCGGGAAGAGTTGCAACCTGATGGACTCCGTTTCAAGAAAACTTTTTAAACAATCTTTTATGTCAGTACAGCCAGGAGTGATCCCATGCCAATTGATAAAGTCATAATTGTAGAAGGTCGATCAGATAAACAGCGGATTCTGCGTCTTATTGCAGAGCCAGTTGAAATTATCTGCACGAACGGAACAGTCAGCCCCACGCGATTGGAAGAAATATTAGCCCCCTACGATCAGTTGGAGATTTATGTATTTGTCGATGCTGATAAGTCCGGAGAGAAATTACGTGCGCTCATTAAACGTGAATTTCCCGAAGCACTTCATTTATATACTGATCCAGCCTACCGAGAAGTTGCGACTACACCAATGAAAGTTCTAGCGACTGTGTTGCTCGGAGCGAATATCGATGTTAAAGCGGAATTTATTGCCTAAAGGATGAATACAATGAAAGAATGGACGCGTGCGGAGTGGGAAAATCATTCTCAAAACGCAAAGAGGGCAGCTTATTATTTATATACGCCCATGTGTGGAACTTGCCAAGTTGCCTCAAAAATGATGGACGTTGTGGAAGAACTTTTGCCGGATTTGCAAATAGGGAGAGCAAACTTGAACTATGTAGAAAGTTTAGCGGTCGATTATCAAATCCAAAGCGTCCCTTGTTTACTCATTGCGGAAAATGGTCAATTAGTTGAAAAAATTTATGCTTTTCAATCAGTTCCCTATCTCTATAATCGTTTGCAAAAAAATAATTGACGTTCGCATTTGAACGTGTTACATTATCATTCGTAACTAAAAACTTAATATCGTAAACTCTTATAAAGAGAGGCTGAGGGAAGTGCCCTATGAAGCCCGGCAACCGTCACAATTTGTGAAATGGTGCCAAATCACTCAAAGCGAATTCGCTTTGACAGATGAGAGAACGGTCTAACGTATATAATTGTGCATTAGTCCCTTCTGCTTGTCTGCGGAAGGGATTTTTATTTTTTTAGGATATTTCAATAAAATGATGTTGATATTAAATGAAATGAAAGAGTTTATTTGCGCGCGTTAAGCTTGAGAGCAGGTAAGTGGTTTAAAACTTGTTGACTCATGCGAAACTTGCAGCCAGCGCAAATGCACGATAAAGAAAACAAATAAAATGCGTTATAAATTCAGAGGTGAAGTGAATATGATTCAATTAAAAAACTTATCAAAACGGTTTGAAACCGCTAATGGACAACTCATAGCGGTAGATGACGTGAATGTGACGATTGATCAAGGAGAGATTTTTGGCATAATCGGTTACAGTGGAGCCGGAAAAAGTACGTTGATCCGATTATTAAATGGCTTGGAAAAACCTACTTCAGGTAGTGTCACTGTAAATGGACACGAAATCTCGTCCAGTTCAGGACAAGATCTTCGTAGTGCAAGACAAAAAGTAAGCATGATTTTTCAACATTTCAACTTACTATGGTCGCGGACAGTCGAGGAAAATATTTCATTCCCATTAGAAATTGCAGGGATTAGCAAAACGCAACGTTCAGAACGAGTAAAAGAATTAATCGAACTAGTTGGATTGACAGGCAGGGAGAAAGCATACCCTTCCCAATTATCCGGTGGTCAAAAGCAACGGGTAGGAATTGCACGTGCCCTTGCCAATAATCCTGAAGTGCTGCTATGTGATGAAGCGACATCAGCACTTGACCCTGAAACAACAGATGCCATATTGGAACTACTGGTAGATATCAACAAACGGTTGGGTTTGACAATTGTCCTGATTACACATGAAATGCATGTCATCCGTAAAATTTGTCATCGGGTTGCGGTCATGGAAGCTGGAAAAGTGGTTGAAATGGGAAGTGTACTTCAAATATTCCAAACTCCTGAACAACCCATTACGAAACGCTTTGTTGCCCAGGTAAATGGTCCGGAGTCAGCCAGCCAGACGATTGCTCATTTGGTAGAGCAATATCCCTCAGGCAAGCTTGTGAAACTAGTTTTTGTCGGAGATAGAACGGAGCAACCGATTCTATCAAGATTAATTAAGCAATATCAAGTGGAAGTTAACATCGTTCAAGGGAATATCGCACAAACTCAAAATGGTGCATATGGAACGTTATATTTACAAATCGACGGTGATTCAAATGCCATCGACCAAGCGATTGATTATTTACATGGACAAGATGTTCATACGGAGGTGATTTCACATGATTGAAAACCTTCTACCGAATGTGGATTGGGAAAAAATGTGGGAAGCCACACTTGAAACGTTATATATGACTTCAATGGCTACCGTTTTAACTTTCATAATCGGACTTGCACTTGGAATTTTGTTGTTTCTAACTAGCCCTCGTCAATTATGGGCAAATAAAATAGTGTACTGGTTAACAGGGGCGTTCGTTAATATTTTCAGATCCATTCCGTTTATCATCTTAATTATTTTGTTGATACCGTTTACTAAATTCCTACTCGGTACGATTCGTGGGGCAAATGCTGCATTACCGGCACTAATCATAGGAGCAGCACCATTTTATGCGCGCATGGTCCTGATTGCATTACGTGAAATAGATAAAGGTGTAATTGAAGCTGCTCGCTCAATGGGTGCTAAAACTTCCACAATCATTTGGAAAGTGCTTCTTCCGGAGTCCATGCCTGCATTAATCTCAGGACTGACCGTTACAGCAATTGCCCTTGTAGGTTATACCGCGATGGCAGGAATTATTGGAGCGGGCGGTCTTGGAACACTCGCATTTTTAGAAGGCTTCCAACGCAGTAGAGTAGATGTAACGATTGTTTCCACAATTATCATTTTACTAATTGTCTTTATCATCCAATGGGTGGGAGATTCGATTACAACAAAAACAGACAAACGTTAAGGTGCTTTCGGGTGAAAGCTCGATCACATAAACAAAAAAAGGGAGAGATAATGATGAAGAAATTTGTAGCAGGAATTTTATTATCGGCAAGTGCAATCACTCTAGCGGCATGTGGCGGAGGAGCTGACTCATCATCAGGTGGAGACAGTAAAGAACTTGTAGTGGGAGCATCTAACGTACCCCATGCAGAAATTTTGGAACAAGCAAAACCGTTGCTTGAAGAAAAAGGTATTGAACTTAAAATTGAAACTTACCAAGATTACATTTTACCGAATGAGGATTTGGAAAATGGCGATTTGGATGCAAACTACTTCCAGCACATTCCTTACTTCGAAGCTCAAATGGCCGATCATGGCTATGATTTTGCCAATGCTGGAGGTATCCATATTGAGCCAATCGGTGTGTACTCCAAAAAATATAAGACTCTGGATGAACTTCCTGAAGGAGCAACGATACTGATCAGTAATTCAGTTGCTGACCATGGTCGTATCCTATCAATGTTGGAAGCTGAGGGTCTAATCACATTGAAAGAAGGCATTGATAAGACAACGGCAGAAGTAAAAGATATTGTAGACAATCCGAAGAACTTAGAATTTGATGCAGAATACGAAGCGGCACTACTTATACAAATGTACGAAAATGAAGAAGGCGATGCGGTGTTAATCAACTCAAACTACGCAATCGACGCTGGGTTGAACCCATTGGAAGATTCAATCGCTATTGAAAACTCAGAATCTCCATACGTAAATATCATTGCTGTGAAAGCTGGTAATGAAAAAAATAAAGAAATTAAAGCATTAGTTGAAGTATTGAAATCTAAAGAAATTCAAGATTTCATCTTAGATGAATGGGGCGGCTCGGTCGTTCCAGTTAAATAAAGTAATCCTATGGACGTCGGGAAACCGGCGTCTTTTCTATTTCTCGGAAGAGAATACTTAGTCACCCAGTAACTTGAAGGTGGTTATTTTGTGGGTATTATTGGGTGAACCCGATTAAATGGTATTTGATGCCGATTAAATTTCATGTTACTCCAAATTAAATGAGTGTCATACCGAGTTAGGATTTAATCCAAACGATGATTACATTAATGATTGTACATTACATAGCACAGGATAGTTTTGAATTGGCAACAAATATAAATGGAGATGGGGCATCACCATGTTAATCGTGAATCGACTTTTACGTGAAAAAACTAATGAAAGTAGCTCTTTGGAATCATAATTTTCAATGTGTTCCGACTATTTTGTATAGCCTTTACATTGGGAATATTGTTATGGTAGGATAATGATGCAAATTGACTACATATAAAGGAGATTTAATGATGAAAAAATTATTACTACTACTTACTTCACTTACAATCGTTCTTGCGGCATGTTCATCTGATAAAGAAGAGAAGCCAGAAAAAACAACAAACGGAGCTGCAAAGACTGAAGAAAAAGCTAATCCGGCAGCAGATATGATGAAGTTTTATTTATCCATTTCTCAATCAATTAATGAGGTTGATGCTGATTTAAACGCTTTTGAAGATGCACAGGGTGAAGCAACACTTCCTGAAGGTGCCGATCTTCAAACGATGAAAGATGCAGCAAAAGCTTCTGCAGACAATGCATCAGCAAAAGTAGAAGCGTTGGAAGTTCCTAAAACCTTAACAAAGCAACAAGAAGCAATTAACAGTGCACTTTCTAAAATTCAAGAAGCTTACACAATGAAATCAAAAGCGTTAGCTTCTAAAGGCGAAGTTCAATTAGATGAAGCAAATGCAAAATTCCAGGAAGCTGATAAAGAGTTAAATGCTGTCCTTGAAGAAATCGGTTTGGTTGGTTCAAGTATTTTTAATGAAGTTTCTTTATAAGAAGCAAATCTTAGCTTGATTTGTTGGATGTTTTCCAAAAAAGTTCTTCCGTTAATTCGGTCGAACTTTTTTTTTTTTTTGAGCTGATTAACAATCTCGTTGTAAATTGTACATATGCGCTTGCCGCTTGTTCGGCCAGAGCCAATATGATGAGATTATCCAGTTCGTCCGTGGAAATAGAATCGAACAAAAATAAAAGTTATGAGATTTTTTGTTTAAAAGTGTGACCAGTGGGTATATATACAAATGTGAAGGATTACAACTTACAACAGTAGGTTGAAAATTTGAAAGGAATGATTCACTATCCAATCACTAGATTTTACCTACACAGAACGTATGGACCAAGCATTCAGAAGCGCACATGGAGTTGGATTGGTTGATTATCAAAACAACGCCGATATACGAATTAAGATTGAAATGCAACGTGAGCGTGATCATGAAATTGGCCAACAAGTCGCGGCTCGTTTAGAGCGTCAAGCACATTGAGAAGTATAATAAAGAGTAGCAAAAGTCAGTGAGCCTAGGTTCATTGGCTTTTTTTTGTCGTTTCTTAGTGAAATCAATTCTCAATTAGATTTGCTTTATTGAAAATGAAAAACAGTGAATGATAGTATATGATAAATCATGCTGATATTAGTCGATTTCAATTGTGTTAAACGATTTTCATATATTTAATAGGCCGTTTAAAAGATTTGCAAGGGGTCGATAATTCGGTTAAGATTAGAATGATAATAAATTAAGAATGGTTTTTTCCGTTCATTTATACATTATGGAGGTTATAAAATGTCGACTTTAGTTATTCAAGATCTTCACGTTGCCATTGATGGTAAGGAGATTCTTAAAGGATTGAACCTTACACTTAATACAAACGAAATTCACGCAATCATGGGACCAAATGGTACTGGTAAATCTACTTTAGCTTCAGCAATCATGGGTCACCCGAAATATGAAGTAACTTCTGGTTCTGTCACTTTAGACGGTGAAGATGTACTGGAAATGGAAGTGGATGAGCGCGCTCAAGCGGGGCTTTTCTTAGCAATGCAATACCCAAGTGAAATCACTGGTGTAACGAATGCTGACTTCTTACGCTCAGCTATCAACTCACGCCGTGAAGAAGGTGATGAAATTTCAATTATGAAATTCATCCGTGAACTTGATTCGAAAATGGAATATCTAGAAATGGACCAAGATATGGCTCAACGCTATTTAAATGAAGGTTTCTCAGGCGGAGAGAAAAAACGCAACGAAATTCTTCAATTAATGATGCTTCAACCAAAATTCGCGATTCTTGACGAGATTGACTCTGGTTTAGATATCGATGCACTTAAAGTTGTTTCTAAAGGAATCAACCAAATGCGTGGCGAAGGTTTCGGTTGTTTAATCATCACTCACTACCAACGCTTATTGAACTACATCACGCCTGATCATGTACATGTAATGATGCAAGGTCGTGTAGTGAAATCTGGTGGAGCGGAACTTGCTCATAAACTAGAAGCACAAGGTTACGATTGGATTAAAGAAGAATTAGGAATTGAAGACGAAACTGTAGGTCAAGAAGCGTAAGGAGGAGACATACACATGACGGTTGAAACAAAATTGGCATTAACCGAACAAGATGTACGCTCCTATTCAACGGCGAAGCAAGAACCGTCTTGGTTTGCTGAATATCGTGTACAAGCTTTATTAGCGGCAGAAAATCTGCCTATGCCAACACCAGATAAAACGAAAATCGATAAATGGAATTTCACTAACTTCCCAGTTCACGCTGTTGAAAGCAAACCATTTGCTTCACTTGCCGAATTACCGGAAGAAGTGAAAGCCATTGTAAATGATGATCAAAAAAGCGTTTATATTCAACGAAATAATACACCTGCTTTTTTACAAATTTCTGATGAGTTATCAGCACAAGGTGTCATTTTTACAGATATCTTTACTGCTGTACGTGAACATAGCGATCTTGTTCAAAAGTACTTCATGACAAACGGTGTGAAATCGGACGAGCATAAGCTCGCTAGCTTACATGCAGCGTTGTTAAATGGTGGCGTGTTCGTATACGTACCGAAAAATGTTGAAATCGTTGAACCAATTCAAGTTGTTTTCCTACATGACGATGCTCAAGCTTCGCTATTCAACCACACAATTGTAGTGGCGGATGCGAATAGCTCAGTAACTTATGTAGAAAACTATCTTTCAACTGTTCCCGAATCAGCAGGACTTGTAAACATTGTTTCTGAAGTATTTGCTGAAGACAATGCCCGCATCACTTATGGTGCGGTTGATGTCCTTGCTAAAGGCGGCACAACGTATGTTAACCGTCGAGGCATCGCTAATCGTAATGCACGAATTGAGTGGGCACTTGGTTTGATGAATGACGGCGATACAATTTCTGAGAACGTTACACACTTGGTGGGTGACGCATCTTATGGCGATACTAAAATGGTTGTTGTGGGTCGCGGGAAACAAAAGCAAAACTTCACGACTAAAATCATTCATTGGGGCAAACACTCCGAAGGATACATTTTGAAACACGGCGTCATGAAAGATGAAGCTTCTTCTATTTTTAACGGAATTGGCAAAATCGAACATGGTGCAACTAAATCAAATGCTGTTCAGGAATCGCGTGTTTTGATGTTAAATGAAAAAGCACGTGGGGATGCAAACCCAATTCTATTGATTGACGAAGATGATGTTACAGCAGGACATGCAGCTTCCGTAGGTCGTGTAGACCCACTTCAACTTTACTATTTGATGAGTCGTGGTATTTCGAAGCAAGATGCAGAACGACTAGTAATTCATGGTTTCCTTGCGCCAGTTGTAAACGTATTGCCAATCGAGGGCGTTAAAAAGCAACTGACGGAGGTAATTGAAAGGAAAGTGCGCTAATGATCAGCAAAGACATTCGAAGCTATTTTCCCATATTAAATCAAGAAGTGAACGGCAATCCGCTTGTCTATCTTGATAGTGCAGCGACATCCCAAAAGCCGGTTCAAGTCATTGAAGCATTAAAAAAATATTATGAGTTCGATAATTCAAACGTTCATCGCGGTGTTCATACACTTGGCAATCGAGCGACTGAAAGTTATGAAGGAGCGCGTGAAAAAGTGCGCAACTTCATTTCTGCAAAGTCTACTCAGGAAGTCATTTTCATGCGCGGGACAACAACTGCAATTAATACAGTTGCACAAAGTTATGGTGGAGCAAATGTTGAGGAAGGCGATGAAATCGTCATTACTTACATGGAGCATCATTCAAACATCATTCCATGGCAGCAATTAGCAAAGGAAAAAGGTGCGGTATTAAAATACGTAGATTTAGAAGAAGACGGTACCCTTTCTTTGGATAAAGTACGTGCAACAGTTACCCCGCGTACGAAAATTGTTTCAATTATGTATGTATCAAATGTTCTTGGCACAATGAATCCAATAAAAGAGATTACACAAATTGCTCACGAAAATGGAGCAATCATGGTAGTCGATGGTGCACAAGCTGCACCTCATCTACGTATCGATGTGCAAGATCTGGACTGCGATTTCTTTGCTTTCTCTGGTCATAAAATGTGTGGTCCAACTGGGATTGGCGTACTTTATGGTAAGAAAGAGTTGCTAGAGCGGATGGAACCAATTGAGTTCGGTGGCGAGATGATCGACTTCGTTGGTCTATATGATTCAACGTGGAAAGAGCTTCCTTGGAAGTTTGAAGGAGGAACTCCGATTATTGCGGGTGCGGTCGGATTAGCCGCAGCTATCGATTTCCTGGAAGAAATCGGACTCGATGAAATCGAAAAACATGAGCACGCACTTGCTGCTTATGCGTTGGAACGCATGTCTACAATTAACGGTTTGACAATTTACGGTCCAAAAGATCCAGGAGAAAGAGCAGGAATTGTTACTTTCAATTTAGATGATGTACATCCACACGATGTAGCGACAGTTCTCGATATGAACGGTATTGCAGTTCGTGCGGGACATCATTGTGCACAACCATTAATGAAGTGGCTGCAAGTAACAGCGACTGCACGTGCAAGTTTCTATGTTTACAATTCGGAAGAGGATATTGACCGATTAGTGGCTGGACTTACCACGGCAAAGGAGTATTTTAACGATGTCTTTTAATAATTTAGATCAACTTTATAGAACTGTGATTATGGATCATTACAAAAAACCTCGCAATAAAGGGACATTAGAGGACAGTGTCACAATCGATATGAATAACCCTACATGTGGGGACCGTATTCATTTGACTTTGCAAGTAGCTGATGGTGTCGTACAAGATGCCAAGTTTGATGGAGAAGGTTGTTCCATTTCCATGGCTTCTGCATCCATGATGACGCAAGCTGTAAAAGGCAAGCCGGTGGATGAAGCGCTAAATCTATCCACCATCTTCTCGGATATGATGCTTGGAAAAGAATATGATGACTCTATCGACTTAGGTGATATCGAAGCTCTTTCTGGTGTAGCCAAGTTTCCTGCGCGCATCAAATGTGCAACCCTTGCTTGGAAAGCCATGGAAAAAGGTGTAGATAACGAATCACATTCGTAACAGAACGGAGGAAAGATGATGGCTAAAAAAATGCCTGAAATCGGCGATTACAAATATGGTTTCCATGATAAAGACGTGTCTATTTTCCGTTCAAAACGTGGACTGACACGTGAAATCGTTGAAACAATTTCAAATATGAAAGAAGAACCTCAATGGATGTTAGACTACCGTCTAAAATCTTTGGAGTTGTTCTACGCAAAACCAATGCCACAATGGGGTGGAGATTTATCTTCTCTTAACTTCGATGAAATTACGTATTACGTAAAACCATCAGAAGCGACTCAAACTTCATGGGATGAAGTGCCGGAAGAAATTAAACGTACGTTTGATAAACTAGGTATTCCTGAAGCAGAGCAAAAGTATTTAGCTGGGGTATCTGCTCAATACGAATCTGAAGTGGTTTACCACAACATGAAACAAGAACTAGAAGATATGGGTATCGTCTTTAAAGATACTGGATCTGCTCTACGTGAAAACGAAGAACTGTTCAAAAAACATTGGGGTACAGTCATTCCAAACTCGGATAACAAGTTTGCTGCATTGAACTCGGCAGTATGGTCAGGTGGATCGTTCATCTATGTGCCACCGGGTATCAAAGTTGAAACGCCTCTACAAGCTTATTTCCGAATTAACTCAGAAAACATGGGTCAATTCGAACGTACACTCATTATTGTTGATGAAGGTGCACACGTACATTATGTAGAAGGCTGTACAGCTCCTGTTTATACGACGAATTCACTTCATAGTGCGGTTGTAGAAATCATCATCAAAAAAGATGCATATTGCCGTTACACGACAATCCAAAACTGGGCGAACAATGTGTATAACCTAGTAACGAAGCGTGCAGTTTGTGAAGCAAACGCTACGATGGAATGGATTGACGGAAATATCGGTTCTAAATTAACAATGAAATACCCTGCTGTCATCTTAAAAGGTGAAGGTGCACGTGGTATGACATTATCTATTGCTTTAGCTGGTAAAGGTCAACATCAGGATGCAGGTGCGAAAATGATTCACTTGGCTCCAAACACGTCTTCGACAATTGTTTCTAAATCAATTTCGAAACAAGGCGGAAAAGTGACTTATCGCGGAGTTGTACGATTCGGTCCTAAAGCGTCTGGTGCCCGTTCAAATATCGAGTGTGATACATTGATCATGGATAACCTGTCGACATCAGATACGATTCCATACAACGAAATCCTAAACGACAATGTATCTTTGGAACATGAAGCGAAAGTTTCAAAAGTATCTGAAGAGCAATTGTTCTACTTGATGAGCCGCGGCATTTCACAGGAAGAAGCAACTGAAATGATCGTTATGGGCTTCATTGAACCGTTTACAAAAGAATTACCGATGGAATATGCGGTTGAGATGAACCGTTTGATTAAGTTCGAAATGGAAGGCAGTATCGGGTAATAAACGAATTGTGTATTGCTCACTTTTTGAGTGATTCGTCTACTATTCTGTACGATAATAGTGAAAATTTTTATGAACGATAAAAGCTGTAGACACATTACAAGTGTCTACAGTTTTTTTGTAGGTTATCTTCACGGGTGACGTGATTTATTGATAATGGACCTTCTTTGAAATGGAATTTTGATTTTGTTATGCTTATTATAAGTACGATGATGGATGTCGTAGTGAAATTTGAATACAAAAAGGGTGAGAAGCTCGTGAAATATGATGTAATATTATTTGATTTGGATGACACGTTATTAGACTTCAGTGAGACGGAGAAAAATGCTTTTAATAATTCATTTACAGCATTTGGTTTGCCGAATGGTTTAAAAGATTATAGGGCTAGCTATAATGTGATCAGTAAAGGGCTATGGTCTGATTTGGAGCAAGGACATATTTCACTTTCTGAACTTAAAGTAGAACGATTTAAGCGCTTGTTTATGCAGCATCAACTGACATTAAGCGCGGAAGACTTTGGTCAATCCTATTTAGATAACCTAGGGCAAGAAGTACATTTGATCGATGGTGTCCAGGAAATGCTCAATAATCTTTCTAATTGTAGGCTTGCTGTATTAACGAATGGGTTTCAAGAAGTTCAACATTCAAGAATAGCAATTTCATGCATGAAGGATACTTTTGAAGCCATTATTACTTCTGAGGAAACCGGCTATCAAAAGCCACAAGCGGAAATTTTCGAATATGCTTTTGAAAAACTGGGTATTTCTACTAAAGGAAATGTGTTAATGGTAGGGGATTCCCTTACATCAGATATTCAAGGTGGCAACAATTTTGGAATCGATACTTGCTGGTTTAATCCACATGGAAAAGAAAATGTATCGGCAATTAAGCCAACCTATGAAATAAGCGATTTTATAGAATTAGTACAAATCGTGAAGGATAAGGTTTTGATAGAATAAAAAAATGACAGTGTTGGTCATCTCTACTTTGGTGTCTTTACATTGAAAACAAGATTGTTCAGTATAGTTAGCTAAAATGGAAAAGGGTATCCCGAGTGCTTATGGGATACCCTTTTTCCTTTTAATTGATTCAATATAGCTTGGAAAGGAGAAGTGGATTTCAAAGAATTAAGCCGTCTTTCATTGAGATAATGTGGTCTGCATATGAAAGCATTTCTTCATCGTGAGTCACCATTAACGTTGTAATATTCAACGTTTTAGTTAATTCTCTGATTAACGTCATCACATCTTTCGATCTTTTCGAATCTAAACTCGCAGTGGGCTCATCCGCAAAAAGCATTTTAGGTTTGTGGATGATTGCGCGTGCAATTGCCACCCGTTGTTTTTCCCCACCTGACAATGAAGCAGGGTAGGAATCCTTACGGTGTTCCATATCAACCAATTTAAGTATTTGTGCAACTTCCTCTTTTTGTTTCTTTTTTTTCATCTTTGTTTCCGAAACGTCGAGCATCAGCATCAGTTGTTCTTCTACAGTGAGAAAAGGAACAAGATGAGAGGATTGAAAGACAAATCCGAACTCACTTGCCCGGATTTTTCGAATTTGCTCCTGACTCAACTTAGACAAATCTTTCCCATCGAATAGAATCTGACCATGCGTTGCGCGTTGAAGACCGGCGGCTATTGTAAGTATCGTACTTTTACCAGAACCAGATGCTCCAACTAAAGCTGTTATTTCCCCTTGTTGAAGAGAAAGATTGATTCCTTTTAATACTTGCTCTTCTACGTCCCCATTTCTAAACGTTTTTTTGACATCATCAATTGTGAATACAGTCATATTAAACCTCTCCTTGTTGAATCGCTTGTAGTGGCTCGACTTTTTTAATTTGGATACCCGATAGCGTAGCGCCAACAAATCCGATGACCACGAATATGAGTGATAATTGAACCGTTGTTTGAAGGGTTAAACTAAAAGGCATTCCTTCAGGTGCAATCATTGTGAAAGCTTGGCTCAATGCAACTGATAATGTTAGTGCAATTGCAGTAATAAATAGCATCTGTGACCACATCATCCCAAATAATTGACTTGTTTTAACTCCAAGTGCTTTCAAAATCCCGTATAGTCCTATTTTTTGAACGTTCATCATGTAGAAGAATATCGCGAACAACATCCCGCTGATGACGACTAAAAACCATACAATCATATTGAGCGACATCTGTTCTGCGCTATAACTTGGAATCGTATTGAGAAATTCTTTGTTTGAAAATGATTGTAATCCGTCAATTGCATGCTCCTTATCATTTCCAGGTACAAATACCAATTGCATATCTTCCACACCGTAGATTTCTTTGTAGTTTTCCATATTGATATAAGCGACAGGTGCGTGGCTATATTTCTTTTGATCGACAAAGCCTTTTACTTTAAATTCACCGCTGAACTGATTGTTCGTTATGGTATCTCCGACATTTATGCCGTCTTCTTCTAATGAACTATCTAATATGATTTCTCCTTCTCCAACTTTTTCAAATAACTTCGAATCAGTTGAAGTAACAAAGGCAACGCTATGTTGTTTGTCGTCTGCATCGTTCACAAATCCCATCTGAATTGAAAGTGCCGCTGCATCCTTCTGGTTATTTATTGCTTTGTCTTGTAAATTTTCATCTATTTTCGAAAGATTATAGGTTTCATTTGCTTCGTCATTCATATAAAATTGACCATTTGGCAGATCTTTTATTAAAGCCGCATTATCTTGAGATAAACCATTCGATAATCCAGAAATGATAAACGTTAAAAAACTAACAAGAAATATAATTGATCCTAATATGATAAATTTTGCTTTACTCTTCCTAATTTCTTTCCATGCAATATTCATCTTTTACGCCTCCGTTTTTTATGATAACTAGAGTATATTAGTGTTAAGTGAACGGAATATGAACTGAAGATTACATCGTAAAACGACTGTCAAATACTTTTTCTTTTCGGGATGCAGAGGAATTTATCAGGATGGTTACTGTGGCGACTTGTGCATGTATACTCAAAAACTGGCTATCATGTTTACGTAGAAAAATGCATTAAATTTATTTTTGGATTGATAAGTAATTAATTCGTGTTATGATGTTCATGTACAACTGAATAGTAATATCTTCCACTAGGGGGACCTTGCAATTGATAAATGGAAATCATTTATTCATAAATAAAGGTTGAGATTAAAGTAATGCTTTAAGACCCTTAGAACCTGATCTGGTTTATACCAGCGTAGGGAAGTGGAGTTGCGGAGCAGTATGTTTTTTTACTATTTTTCCAATACAACCACTTTCTTATGTTTGTTAAGAGAGTGGTTTTTTATTTGCCCTAAATTTGGCGGAAGTGATTCGATTCAGTTGAGAAAAACTTTTTTGGAGGTTGTTTTATGACATTTTCAAAGCTTTTAAGAGAAGAATCAGATCACATTTGGGAAGCAAGCTTTCATCATCCGTTCGTTACAGGAATTGGGGATGGGACATTGTCTTTAGAGTGTTTCCGTTATTACGTTATGCAGGATGCATACTACTTGTCCCACTTTGCAAAGGTTCAAGCTTTGGGTGCAGCAAGAGCTAATGATTTTGAAACAACGAGTAAAATGGCAGCTCATGCACAAGCCACATATGAAGCAGAATTATCGCTGCATAAGAATTTTTCACGTCGACTCGGAATAACAGAAGAAGAACAAGCAAATTTCAAGCCTTCGCCTACTGCGTATGCTTACACATCCCATTTGTATCGTGCAGCATATCACGGACATTTAGGCGATATTATCGCAGCCATTTTACCTTGTTATTGGCTTTATTTTGAAATCGGCGAGAGACTTCAGTCGTGTACTCCTGAAGAACCGATTTACCAAGAATGGATTGCTGCATATGGTGGTGAATGGTTTAGAGCGAAAGTCGAGGAACAAATTAATAGACTAGACAAGCTTGCTGAAACAGTAACTGCTGAGGACCGCGAACGGATGAAAGAACATTTTATCATTAGTAGCCAATACGAATATTCATTTTGGGAAATGGCCCATACATTAGAAAAATGGCCAGCTCAAAAAGAAGTAGTAAGTTACACATAGAAAAATGTAGTTGGCGTAGGGAAGTGGAAATAGCTATTAAAATATTTCGGATATCAGTATAAGAAAAGACATCAGTTTGCACCATTGTGGGTGCAAACTGTGTTTTTCTAGCACTGATAGCTATTAAAATATTTCGGATATCAGTATAAGAAAAGACATCAGTCTGCACCATTGTGGCTGCAAACTGTGTTTTTCTAGCACTGATAGCTATTAAAATATTTCGGATATCAGTATAAGAAAAGACATCAGTTCGCACCATTGTGGGTGCAAACTGTGTTTTTCTAGCACTGATAGCTATTAAAATATTTTGGATATCAGTATAAGAAAAGACATCAGTTCGCACCATTGTAGGTACAAACTGTGTTTTTCTAATTTAATTTACGTTTAGTTTATAAGGCAATCAACTTTAGGCTTTTGAAAGGGGATAAAGAGTATGGATCATGCAAAACTACATGTCATATCAACTGGAAGCCAGAAGCCAGAGCAATTAGCAGAAATAGCTGGGGCGATCCATCCATATATCGATGCCATCCATATTCGAGAGAAGTCGAAAACAGCCATAGAAATCTACAGATTAGTGAGTTTATTAACGGACAATAAAGTCCCGTTATCTAAAATAATTATCAACGATCGACTAGATGTGGCCTATGTGTCAAAGGTTGGAGGAGTTCAACTCGCCTATCATTCTATACCAGCTGATATTGTGAAAATACAGTTTCCAAGTTTAAGAGTTGGTTGTTCGGTTCATTCAATTGATGAGGCTCATATTGCACAAGAACAAGGTGCAGATTATGTGATTTTCGGACATGTTTTCCCCACACAATCAAAGCCGGGATTAGTTTCAAAGGGTTTAGAGCAATTAGCCACCGTCTCACATTCAGTTACTATTCCCGTATTTGCAATAGGCGGTATAAAACCGCTAAACGTTCGGGAAGTAATCGAAGCTGGGGCGAGTGGTATTGCTGTGATGTCAGGAATATTAGAAGCTGATAATCCGTTAGAGGCAGCAAAGGAATATTATCAAAAGCTAACGTCTAACAATTGACATAATAATTTTCCAGGGAAAAAGGGGGGATTTGATGAGATATCAGTATGATGCAATCGTGGTGGGCGGTGGAGTTATTGGGGGATCCATCGCTTATAATCTTGCCAAAAGAGGGATTAAGGTACTTTTGTTGGAAAAAGATCGACTTGCAAGTAAATCATCTGGAGCCGCTGCTGGAATGTTGGCCGCTCAAGCAGAATTGGATGGAGTGGGACCACTTTTTCAATTAGCTAGAAAAAGCAGAGCGATGTTTACAAGACTAGCAGATGAAATAAAAGGGACCAGTGGAATAGATATTGAACTCATAAATAAAGGCATGCTAAAGGTTGCCATTAATGAACAGGAACAACAGGAATATAAGAGATTCATTGCAATCCAGAGACAAAGTGGAGATCAAGCTGATTGGCTTACAGCTGAAGAGGTAAGAGAAAAAGAGCCTGCATTATCTCAAGATATTATTGGAGCAATGCTTCTTGATAAAGATGGGCATGTAGAAGCCCCCCAGTTAACTTTAGGGTTATTAAAGTCTGCAGCAGTACTTGGTGTGGTAATAAAAGAATACGTGGAAGTTTATGACTTTCAGTTCACGAAAGAGAGAGTTACAGGTGTTGTGACGAGTGAAGGTGATTTTACCAGTGAAAATGTCATTGTGGCAGGTGGGGCTTGGAGTAAGAAGTTACTTTCAAAAACAGGGATACAGTTAGAAACCCATCCCGTAAAAGGTGAATGTTTTTCTATCGTAACGCATCGTCCATTGCTAACTAGTACGATATTTTCGCATGGTTGCTACCTCGTCCCCAAAAAAGGTGGAAGAATAATCGTTGGTGCTACCGTTAAACCAAGAACTTTTAACCCAAAAGTTACGTTAGAGGGGATATCCTTTCTGATGGAAAATGCTAAAAAATTGATGCCGTCCATTTTGGAGGCAGAATGGGAGCAGACCTGGGCTGGTATTCGACCACAAACCGCTGACGGGTACCCGTACTTGGGGGAACATCCTGTATATAAAGGGTTATTCATCGCAACAGGCCATTTTAGAAATGGAATATTACTTTCTCCAATAACTGGTGAGATTATCTCCGACTTGGTTGAAGGGAAGTCCACATCGGTAAATTTGGCACCTTATCGGGTAGATCGTTTGGTAAAGCAATTAGTTTAAGTGTGGGGTGAAAGAATGAAATTAGTGATTAACGGAGACAAAATAGAAGTCCCAAATACAGTGGAAACAATATCTAACCTGTTACAGCATTTCGAATTAGAAAAGAAGGTTGTAATCGTTGAATGGAATAACACGATATTGGAAAAAGGATCGCATCAAGAAACCATACTAAGTGATGGGGATAAAGTTGAATTAGTACATTTTGTAGGAGGCGGATGACGATGTTGAAAATTGGATCATATGAATTCATGTCAAGATTACTATTAGGTACAGGGAAATATCCAGACTTTGATGTTCAAAAAGAAGCAGTAGAAGTGTCAGGAACAGAGATATTAACGTTCTCTGTTCGTAGGATGAATGTATTCGAGCCAAGCCAACCTAATTTTTTAGAAAAGCTAGATCTTAATAAGTACATATTACTTCCAAATACAGCAGGTGCAAGTACAGCAGCAGAAGCGGTTCGTATTGCTAAATTAGCTAAAGCTTCAGGTCTTTGCGACATGATTAAGGTTGAAGTAATTGGTTGCCAAAAAACATTATTACCGGACCCAATAGAAACATTAAAGGCATCAGAGGAACTGTTAAAAGAGGGATTTACTGTCCTACCGTATACATCAGACGATGTTCTCCTAGCTAAACGACTAGAAGAATTGGGGTGTCATGCCATTATGCCAGGTGCATCACCAATTGGTTCCGGCCAAGGGATTATTAATCCATTAAACCTCAGCTTTATTATTGAACAAGCAAGTGTACCAGTTATTATCGATGCTGGAATAGGGACTCCATCTGACGCAGCCATTGCCATGGAATTAGGTGCGGATGGGGTGTTACTAAATACTGCAGTTTCAGGAGCAAATGACCCAGTGAAAATGGCGAAGGCAATGAAACTTGCGATTGAAGCGGGTCGTCTAGGATTTGAAGCAGGACGGATTCCGAAAAAGCGTTATGCAACTGCGAGTAGCCCTACGGAAGGAATGAGTATGAGTTGAGTGAACGATATTCACGACAAGAACTCTTCGTTCCAATTGGAGTAGAAGGACAATCAAAAATAGGGGAAAAACATGTGTTAGTAATCGGTGCGGGTGCACTTGGAACGGGAAGTGCAGAAGTGCTTGTGCGTGCAGGTGTTGGCAAGCTGACGATTGTTGATCGTGACTATGTGGAGTGGAGTAATCTCCAACGTCAGCAATTGTATACCGAAAATGATGCGAAGCAACGCATTCCAAAAGCAATTGCAGCGAGAGAACGTTTAGCGCACATAAATTCAGAGGTAGATATTGTTTCCCATGTAATGGATGTCTCTGTAGAGGAACTAGTAATGCTTGTTAAAGATGTGGATTTAATCATGGATGCAACTGATAATTTTGATATTCGGTTGATAATTAATGATATTTCCCAGAAGTATCAGATTCCCTGGATTTATGGGGCATGTGTTGGAAGCTATGGGATTACATATACGATCCTACCAGGAGAAACCCCTTGTTTACATTGTTTGTTACAAACTGTGCCAATGGAGGGGGTTACTTGTGACACTGTCGGAATAATTAGCCCAGCTGTTCAAATGGTCGTCTCCTTTCAAACAACAGAGGCATTAAAAATTTTAGTAGAAGATTATCAAGCTTTAAGAAAAAAGCTCGTTTCATTTGATTTATGGAAAAATCATCATGCAGCAATTAGCGTCGATAAGATGAAGAAAGAAAGTTGTTTATCTTGCGGTACAAACCGTACGTATCCGTATTTAGCTTTTTCAAATCAAACAAAAACCGTCGTATTATGTGGAAGGGATACGGTTCAAATCCGACCACCTGAACCAATGGATAGAAATTTAGAGAGTTTGGCTAACGTCCTTTCGGGACAAGGAAGAAAGGTCTCACAAAATCCATACTTACTTTCTTTTTCAACCGGTAATCACCGCCTAGTTATTTTCAAGGATGGACGTGTATTAATCCATGGAACAAAAGACATTGCTGAGGCTAAAACTTTATATCATCGCTACTTAGGTTGAGTTTTATTATTCTTAAGGGTGTTAATCGGGTGCTTTAACTCGCAATGAATAAATTTTTATAGTTTATAATAATGCAAGGTTTTAAGCGTTTGTTGATATTCTTTTTGAGTGTGAATGTTTGAAAGCTATGTAATCTAAGGATATGATAAAGGAAAGATTTTCAAGAAAAATTCCTCAAGGATAGATTCGTATATTCATGTTTTTCTCCTTCAAAAAATAGTTCTTGCAAATATTTTTTCCCAATTCAGTATGAAGGACTGGCATTAAAGCAACTAGAAATGTTTGAAGGAGATTGGTAATGGAATATGTTTTATTGGTAATTGTGGGATTAATATCTGGCATCGTGGGTGCATTGGTTGGTTTAGGTGGAGGGATCATTCTGGTGCCTGCGACTCTTTATATTGGTGGATCGCTAGGATTGATTCCAGGAATTACTCCTCAGAATGTCGTTGGACTTTCTGTTATTATGATGATTTTCACGGGACTAGCCTCGACATTGACCTATATGAAATCCAAAACAGTTGATTACCGCAGCGGTCTGATCTTTTTTGCTGGAAGTGTTCCAGGAACGATTTTAGGAGCTTGGGTGAACAAAGGTTTGGATTTGCCTTCATTTAATTTGTATTTTGGCATTTTAATGATTATTATTTCGACCATATTAATGGTTCGGAAATATTTAAAGCCTGTAGAGTGGTTTGTGAAACATGGTAAGCAAAAGACTTTCACAGATGCTAACGGACAAAATTACATATACGGGTATCCTGTATGGTTCGCACTGATCCTGACCTGTGGAATTGGTTTCGCTTCTGGATTGTTTGGGATAGGTGGTGGGTCTATAATTGTACCAGCCATGATTTTACTATTCTTATTCCCCCCACACGTTGCGGTCGGAACTTCCATGTTCATGGTGTTCTTATCCGCTTTGGTTAACTCAGCTAGCCATATTTCGCTTGGGAATGTTCCGTGGTTATATACAATTCCAGTCGTACCGGCTGCTTATATTGGAGCCAAAATAGGAGCAAACTTAAATCAACGTATCCAATCGGAAACATTGGTATTTGCTCTGCGTATAATTTTATTATTACTTGGTGTTCGCTCGATTGCTGCAGGACTGATGGGATAAGGAGTTGGCCAAATGATTGAAACCATTCATTTTTATCATACTAATGATTTACATAGTCATTTTCAGCATTGGCCACGTATCCATGAGCTCGTGACAGCACGAAAAAAATGGCATGTTGAAGAAGGCGAATCGAGTTTCACGATAGACTTGGGAGATCATATCGACCGTTCCCATATTTTCACGGAAGGAACGCTCGGCAAAGGAAATGTGAATCTCTTAAATGAAGCTCTATATGATGTTGCTACTATAGGTAACAATGAAGGTATAACTTTGTCACACGATGAATTGGAAAATCTTTATGAAGATGCACAATTTAAAGTCGTGGTAGGAAACTTGTTTAATCAAAATGGGGAAGTTCCAAAGTGGTTATTGCCAACCACTTTTCTTACAACGATGCATGGTACAAAGATAGGTGTGACAGCCCTAACTGCTGAATACACTCAGTTTTATGAACAGCTCGGATGGCAAGTAACGGATGCATTTGTAGCTTTAAAAGCCCATGTTGAGCAACTAAAAGGTGAAACTGACTTCATCATTTGTATGTCTCATTTGGGGATTCAAGCAGATGAAGAAATGGCCGAGCAATTTCCCGAAATTGATGTCATTTTTGGGGCACACACTCATCACATTTTACATGAAGGAAAGCTGGTCAATCGTTCTCTGTTAGCAGCCGCTGGCAAGTTTGGATATTACGTAGGGCATGTGACTCTAGAATACGATTTGGAAAAGAAAGAAGTTATAAAGAAACATGCACTTTTGTACGATACAAATGAATTGCAAGAAAGTGTCGACGAAGAAGGATTTCTAAATAATTTGGTCAATGTGGGCAAAAACCTTATATCAGTTCCAGCGTTTTACCAAACGGAACATCTTCCAAAAGAATGGTTCAAGGATTCCGCTTTGTCGACTTATTTTGGGAACGCATTAACCACATTTTGTAACACCGAATGTGCTCTGTTCAATGCAGGCTTGTTCTTAACGGACTTACATAGAGGTGAAATATCACATTTTGATATTCACCAAATGATGCCTCATCCAATCAACCCTTGTGTCATTGAACTGACTGGAGAACAATTAAAAGATATTTACAACTTGTCGTTAAATGAAAGCTGGCCAAATCTTGAAATTAAAGGACTGGGCTTTCGTGGGGTAGTGATGGGTAAAATGATTACCCATCAATTTAAGGTAGTTGAGGATGATTTGTTTATACGTGGGCGTCTCATTGAACCTACAGTCAAGGTTCGATTGGCAACTCTTGATATGTTCACATTTGGTTATTTCTTTCCAGCATTCAAAGAATTGTCAAAGACTTACTATATGCCCGAATTCATTCGTGACATTCTAATTGCATATGGTCAAAAGAACGAATATAGGAATAATTGAGGCTTCCTGGTCGTAATATGACCTAGGAGGCTTTTTTTGTGCGATTACGTAAAATATCAAAAAGGTCAGTTTATTGGAAAGGGAATAACATTGTTCCTTTGCTATTTGTTTTTATCGTGATCTCCGTTGCTTTAATGTTTTATCTCGTCAACGTTCGCCTGACTCCAATTTACTTAGATTATGCAGAAGTTCAATCCAATAAAATTGCCTCACTTGTCGTAAGTAAAGCAATCAACTCACGCACTGCTGATGTGATGGATGTAAATGATATAATTGAAGAAATACCAACGGACCAACCCAATATGGTAACGACGAAATTCAAGACGGATATCATCAATCGGGTACAGGCGGAAACTAGTCAATTGGTGCAAACCCACTTGGAGCAGGCTGAAGAAGGGAACTTGGATAATTTACCTTATTTAGATGACATCGAGTATGATCCACAGGCAATGGAAGATAACGGGGGAATTGTGTTTTATGTACCGCTTGGTCAAGCAACGAATATCCCGCTTCTTGGTAACCTGGGACCAAAAATCCCTATAAGATTCCATGTGATCGGCAATGTGCAATCAGACGTAAAATACGAAATCACTGAGTTTGGCATTAACAATGCAATGGTTGATGTGAGCATTGTCATTGAGGTCACTGTACAAGTCATTGTGCCGCTGGCAACTAAATCGACGAAAATTAAACGAAAAATACCTGTTGCACTAGGAATCATCCGAGGACAGGTTCCTCAGATCTATACAAAAGGTGAAGGAAATACTCAACCTTCAGTAGAAGTACCATTACAGCCCCCAGCAGTCCCAACTTCACCACCACCTGAATGAGTTCGTACAAAGAGACCAGAGGGAGAGGTATCACGGTAAGTTAAGATGCATGCTGGTTCAAAATTAAAAGCAAAAATAAAGCTCCTCTTACACAGAGAAGCTTTATTTTTTGATTCCAGAGAAGGTTGTGGGACGTGTTCGAATATGGTACATTGACAACAGTGAGTTACTTGCCTACATAGTCTGAAAAGAATGGGGTTACAATCATGACAACTAAACAAACACATATTCGAAAACCAGCTTGGTTAAAGATTAAATTAAATACGAATGACAATTATAAAGGTCTTAAGAAAATGATGCGTGAAAACAATTTAAATACTGTATGTGAAGAAGCGAAATGCCCAAACATTCACGAATGCTGGGGTACTCGACGTACAGCAACGTTCATGATTTTAGGTGCAATTTGTACACGTGCATGTCGTTTCTGTGCAGTTAAGACGGGTTTGCCGAATGAACTTGATTTAGCAGAGCCAGAACGTGTAGCAGATTCAGTTGTCATGATGAATCTAAAACATGTCGTCGTAACCGCGGTTGCGCGAGATGATTTAAAAGACGGTGGTTCTGCTGTATTCGCAGAAACTGTACGTGCCATTCGTCGCAAAAACCCATTCACAACGATCGAAGTTTTGCCTTCTGATATGGGTGGGATAGAGGAAAATCTACAAATGCTGATGGATGCAAAACCTGATATTTTAAACCATAATATAGAAACAGTTCGTCGTTTAACGCCGAGAGTTCGTGCACGAGCAAAGTACGATCGTTCTCTAGAATTTTTACGTCGTTCAAAAGAAATGCAACCTGATATTCCAACGAAATCTTCTCTTATGGTGGGTCTAGGTGAAACAAAAGAAGAGATTATAGAAGTAATGGATGATCTGCGGGCAAACGACGTGGATATTATGACGATTGGGCAGTACCTACAGCCATCTAAAAAACATATTGCAGTTCAAAAATATTATTCACCGCTCGAATTTGGAGAACTACGTAAAATTGCGATGTCTAAAGGTTTCTCACACTGTGAAGCGGGGCCATTGGTTCGTAGCAGTTACCATGCGGATGAACAGGTAAATGCAGCAGCAAAAGAAAAACAGCGTCTTGGTGACGAGCAATTAACTCTCACAACTAGTTGATGGAGCGTGAATTGATGATTACAATCGATCGATGGGAATATGAAATTCTGATAGATTATCGGGAAGCATTTAAAGAAGAGGCTTTTCAAGATCGTTATAGTGAAATTTTAAATAAATATGATTACATTTTGGGCGACTGGGGTTATGGACAACTTCGCCTGAAAGGTTTCTTTGATGATAAAAATCAAAAAGCGACTTATGATACGAAAGTCAGTACGTTGCAGGATTATTTGTATGAATACTGTAATTTTGGATGTGCGTACTTTATATTAAAAAAATCCGGACCAGCAAAACCGGTAGCAGTTCTAGCTGCAATAGAAGAAACACCACAAACAGAAAACCTCGATTTGGATGTTCCATCATCCTAATCGAGGTTTTTTCTTATCCTAAGTCTCAGTTAAACGTTATCGTTGAGGGTCTCATTGTTCAAAAGTGCAGCTCCTGCGGTTAATCGTCGCCTAAAAGATTGCTCCTCGGTTACTCTTCGCAAAGAATATGGTCAAAACCACCTTTGACCATATTCTTTGCGGCTTGCTAGGCGCATGGATGGCAGTTCGTCCACGGAACGGGCAATGATTCCTTCTTTTTATAAATCAACAATGAATGCTTAGCCTAATAATTCCTGCAAATAATCGCGTAGTTCTGCGGCTTCTTCTTCGTTGCGGTTATAGACATGTTCCAAATAACCTTCTTCTTCTAAATCATCAGAGCCCAATATAGCAAAACGATTATATTGAATATCCATTACGAGTACTTTTCCGAAAAAACGGCTACTTTGCAAAATTGCTAAATCATATCGTTGAGATTCACCTGTAAAGCTAACAAATCTCGTTTTTGTATCTTCCACATCATCATATAAGAAAAATCGTTCCATTTGGCAGTTCTCCTTCCACTCCTAGCAATTATGGTACTATAGGATGGAAAAGACAATCAACTTAGAACTGATAAAGTGAGGGAACCTTATGTATTTTGTAGACCGGAAAAAAATAAATCATACAGTGAAGTATATGACAACACTTATGGAAATGCTGGAGACATCAGTGAATTCTTCTATGAATGAATTTGAAAAATTGGCATTGGAGCGAATTGCTTCTAACATTATCGAGTCCATAATTGATGTTGGGAATTCCATGATAGACGGCTTCATTATGAGAGACCCAGGCAGCTATGAAGACATCATTGACATATTGACTGACGAAAAAGTGATTTCTGCTGAGATGGACGCACCCCTAAAAGAAGTAATTGGACTTCGTAAAATGCTGGTGCGAGATTTTATGAGCGTTGATCATAAGGAAGTGCAAACTATATTGCAATCAAATTTCCAGGAGTTAAGACAATTTCCAGCGAGTATTGAGCATTATTTAACGCATGAACTTGGGCCAGTGTCTGCATTTTTACCTGAGGATTAAGCATGAAAACATATAAATGTTATTGCATTGACCTAGATGGAACAGTCTATCGTGGTAAACAGCCGATAAAAGAAACAGTACAATTTGTTCACCATTTACAACACCAAGGAATAGAACCTTTTTTTGTGACTAATAATGCTTCTCAGACACCAGACCAAGTGCTATCGAAGCTTGCAGGATTTGGGATTGTAGCAAAGCGCAGTCATATTATGACTTCTGCTTTGGCGGCAGCGAAGTACATTGCACTTCACTACCCTGGAAAAGAAGTTTCAATGATTGGGGAAAGTGGATTGAGGGAATCACTTCTTGAGAAAGGAGTGTGTATAGTGCCTTCTTCGAAAGAAGTGTTTGTGATGGGAATCGACCGGGATATCACATATGAGAAAATTGCACAGGCCTGTCTGGACATCAGACAAGGAGCAACGTTTATATCTACAAACAGTGATCGTGCTTTCCCAAATGAAAGAGGCTTGATGCCAGGTAATGGTGCGTTTACAGCGTTGATTCAAAGTTCTACTGGAGTTGAACCTATTTATATAGGAAAGCCACATGGTCATATGCTTGAAATGATTCAGCTTGAACATCAGTATTCAAAAGAGGATATGGTGATGATTGGAGACAATTATGATACCGATATTATGGCAGGAATAAATTTTGGAATTGACACGATTCACGTCAATACGGGTGTGACTTCTACAGAAGAAGCATTGCTGAAACCAAAACGTCCAACTGTAACTCTTGAAAATTTAGTGGAATGCATATAAAAAAGGAGCTGCATCTACGCAGCTCCTGTGTATTAAAAAAGTGGATTTTCATCTATATATTCATAAATCTTCTTAGTAAGTTCATCTGGCGAATCAGCTTCTACGACATCACCATTAACAACTGCAAAAAAAGATTCAGCACATTTTGTACAATAACTTAAACACCCGTATTCCAGAACGTCTAAATTTGGGTCTCGTTCTAATTGTTCAAACGTTTTTTGAGAACCATTCGCTAAATTACTGACACAAAATTCTACCATTGGATTAAACACGTTCTTCACCTCGCTACATCGCCATGCTACTCTTTTTTTTTTCGTTCGTCAATCCGAGTGTCTTATTGTGAAACTTCTCACAATGATTTATACTTACAACGTAAAGAGATAGACTGTATATAAAATGCTCAAGGGAGATTTTTTTATGAAAAACTTAGTTTTACTGGGTGGTGGATACGGCAACATGCGTATGTTGCTTCGTTTACTGCCAAATAATAATTTACCTGAAGATGTACAAATTACATTAGTGGACCGCACACCATTCCATAGTTTGAAAACAGAGTTTTATGCATTGGCAGCAGGTACTGTTCCTGACCAGGAAGTCCGAGTATCCTATCCAGAACATGAACGTTTGAAAATGGTCTATGGCGAGGTCGTAGAAATCAACCGTGAAGAAAAAATGGTCGTGCTTTCTAATGACATTCAAATCCCATATGATGATGTAGTAATTGGATTAGGTTGTGAAGACAAGTACCATGGTGTGCCTGGTGCAGACGAATTCACGTTAAGCATTCAAACGATTGGTCGTTCACGCGAAACATTTAACAAACTATGTGGATTGCCATCTGGATCTGTTGTCGGGATTGTCGGAGCAGGATTAAGTGGAATCGAACTTGCCAGCGAATTACGCGAATCACGTCCGGATTTAGGAATTAAATTGTTCGATCGAAGCCCACGTATTTTACGTGACTTCCCGGAACGCTTAAGTAATTTCGTGAAAAAATGGTTTGATACCCACAATGTCGAAGTCGTCAGTAATTCTAATATCACAAAAGTGGAACCAACTGTTTTGCATAACCATGAAGAGACGATTGAAGTGGATGCAGTGGTGTGGACAGCAGGTATTCAACCTGTCGCTCCTGTGAGAAACATGAATACGGAAACTGACTCAATTGGGCGTGTTGTGTTGTCTCAATACCATAACTTACCCGAAGATGAACATGTTTATGTGGTAGGTGACTGTGCAGCGTTGCCATATTCACCAAGTGCACAAGTTGCGGAAGAACAAGCGGAACAAATTGTTGAAGTGCTTCAAGCACGTTGGAAAGGTAAAGAGTTGCCTGAAAAAATGCCTGAAATCAAACTAAAAGGATTCTTGGGTTCTTTAGGGAAAAAACAAGGTTTTGCTTACTTGGCAGACCGTACAGTCACTGGACGTATCGCACGTTTACTAAAATCTGGTGTGTTATGGATGTACAAGTGGCATAACGGATGATGAATAGAAAGAGACCTGGAAGTGAAATATAACTTTCAGGTCTCATTTTTTGTTTATTTACTGACAAAACCATGTTTTTCTAGTTCAACAAAAACGGGTTGCAGTTGGATATAGCCCTCGCCAACCACTTCTCCAGCAACTAAAACGAGTGGGAAAAAGTATTCTTCTTCCAATACTCGATTGGCCAATTCTTGTTGTCGTTCATTATCCACTGGTTTTTTAATGTCAATATAGGATATTTCATAAGGATGATTAGGGTATTTACGATCGATTGCCGCTTGCAACCATTCATAAGTATCTTTGGAAGTAGGTGCGTTTACACAGCTGGCACAAACGACATCTGCACCATAAATTTCAATTGAAACTAATTTTTTCTCCATGATAATTTTCTCCGTTTCGTATGTACTGATGGATTTTTTCTTCTCTTCACATTATAATAATTATAAGGAAAGGGGTCGAAATAAATGACTGATACAATGACAGAACAAGTTCAAGAAGTATTAGATAAATTACGTCCATTTTTACTCCGCGATGGTGGAGATTGTGAGCTTGTCGATATCGAAGATGGCATAGTCAAACTTCGTCTTCTTGGTGCATGTGGAAGCTGCCCAAGTTCTACAATAACACTAAAAGCAGGTATTGAAAGAGCTCTTTTGGAAGAAGTTCCAGGTGTTGTGGAAGTTGAACAAGTGTTTTAATTCCTAAAAGTGAAATTGCATTTCAGGCAAAGGACGCAACTATTGGTCCGAGCCTAGGTGCGCACTGTCACTTGTAGTTATACAATAAGAGCAGATAATGCTAGTTGATTTTTATGCTGAACAATTTGGGGCCTTAAGAGGCTCCTTTTTTATACTTATCTTTTTTTTCATTATACCCAAAACGTTGGTTATATCGATAGTCAAATTAAGTTGTTCTAGTTGTATGTGTTTGAGCAAAATTGGTATCATAAATAATAGAAGGAAGGTGTAACGGATGACACATGTTGTCGAATTATCAGAAGCTGCAGCTTACCAGGTTAAAGAAATGATGAGTCATAATGACGAGCAAGGTTCCTTTCTACGAGTTGCTGTTCATGGCGGTGGATGTAGTGGACTTTCATATGGGATGGGTTTTGAACACGACAAGAAAGATTCAGACATTACACTAGAACAGCATGGCTTGACCATCCTGGTATCGAGTGAAGATGCAGCCATCATAAATGGTACCGTAATTGACTATAAGCAATCGTTGATGGGTGGAGGGTTCACTATTGAAAACCCAAATGCCATTGCATCTTGTGGTTGCGGATCTTCATTCCGAACAGCGAGCAAAACAGGAACACCAGAAAATTGTTAAGACAACCAATTTTTGGTCTTTTTCTGTAAATTCAAACCTTTTACTCTTGGCAGGATTATATTGAAATCAAAACCTAAGAGGTATATTATAGAGGATAGTACATTTGTCGAAAAAAGAGACAAATTCGCTTTAGTCTACTTGAAGTATGTAAATACTTCTTTTTTCTTTGACTAAACGAATAAATATAAAACTATTTAAAGGTGGTTTCGATCTTCGTGAAAAGACCGACAATTTTAGTATTAGGCGCCGGCTATGGCGGTTTAGCAACAGTAGTCAACTTACAAAAAAACATTGGACCTGACGTCGCAGATATTACATTAATCAACCAAAATGATTATCATTATGAATCTACATGGTTACATGAGGCTTCAGCAGGAACATTAAGACCGGATCAAGTACGTTATGACATTGCAGATGTAATTAAATCAGATAAAGTAAAATTTGTGAAAGCATCTGTAGAAGGAATCGATATTCCTGGGAAACAAGTAACAACTGATAACGGTGTGTTTTCTTATGACTATCTAGTAATCGGTCTTGGATTCGAAGGCGAAACTTTCGGGATTCCAGGTTTAGATAAATACGCTTTATCGATTGCGAATGTAAAAGCAGCTCGTCAAATCCGTGAGCATATCGAATATCAATTCGCTACTTGGTCAATGGAAGACGTAAAAGATGATAGCCGCTTAACAATCGTTGTTGGTGGTGCTGGGTTTACCGGTATTGAGTTCCTAGGTGAACTTGGTAACAGAGTTCCTGAACTTTGCAAAGAGTTCGATGTACCACATGAAAAAGTACGTGTTGTTTGTGTAGAAGCTGCACCAATGGTATTACCAGGATTTGATCCAGAATTGGTTGAATATGCAGTTGGTCACCTACAAGCAAAAGGAATTGAATTCTCAATTGGAACACCAGTTGTTGAAGCAACTCCTGAAGGCGTGAAAATTAAAAAAGGTGAAGACGAGTTTGAATTTGTGAAAGCTGGTACAGTCGTTTGGGCTGCAGGCGTTCGCGGAAACCGTTTAATCGAACAAACAGGCATTGAAAACATGCGTGCCCGCGTTAAAGTTGAAAAAGATATGCGTGCTCCAGGTCATGATGATGTATTTATCGTTGGTGACTGCGCATTGTTGATTAATGAAGAAGTAAACCGTCCTTACCCACCAACAGCACAAATTGCAATGCAACAAGGTGTGACAGTGGCGAAAAACCTAATCGCTTTAATCAATGGAGAACAAACAGAAACATTCGTACCTGATTTAAAAGGTAGTGTTTGTTCACTTGGTGAACATGACGCAATCGGTGTAGTTTTCGGTAAAAAAATTACAGGCACAAAGGCATCATTTATGAAAAAAGTAATTGATAACCGTTCTCTTTTCATGATTGGCGGTCCTTCACTAGTTGTGAAAAAAGGTAAATTCAACGTTCTTTAATAATAGATTAAATTTCGCCCATCTGGATTATCCAGATGGGTTTTTTCAATCTAACCGGAAATATTTGAAGGATTTGAATGAGTAATGAGGATTCTTTAGAAAATAGAAGGCTGAAACTAAAGTAATTAATGGGCGGCTAATGCATATATAGGAAGAAGCAGTTGAAGGAGCTTATGGTTTTGAAAGAATGAGAAAAGAGGAGTAAAATTAAGAAAAATAGAGATAATATTTAATGTATTCGTTTACATTTAGATGATGTATGGTTTACAGAGGATTTCCTATATGTTATATTATCAGAATATTAAGAATTAAAAGGAGATGGTCAATATGACAACTTACAAAAAGGATGTTAAAGCCAATCAATGCCCATATTGTAAGGGAAATGGATATTTCCAATTACGTCTTGGTGGTTCTGAAACGTGTTCGTGTTGTGCAGGTTCTGGAAGGAAAAAGTAGACTCTGAAGGTTCTTTTCGTAAATAATTCGAAAAGAACCTTTTTTTTTGGCCTTAATGAGACGATCCCTTAAGCTTCTTATGTGCTTCAACATGTTACAGTCCGTTGAACAACTCACATGGTTATTGAAAGGAACATACCAATCATGTAAACTGTTGAAAGGAACGCATGGAGGGAACAATTCAATGGACGGTAATTTTACACTTGTAACGGTTATGTTATCCGTATTAATATTTCTAGTAATGTTTTTTGGGATTGGTTTTTTACTCAATATGTTACTTCGCATGACATGGTTAATGGCAATTGTTTATCCAATAGTCGTTATCTTGATTATCGATGAAGTGGACTTCTTCGAGTATTTCACAGCGCCTGTTATGGCATTTCAAGCTCTTGGAGAAAAATTAATGGCACTTCATTTCGCGGATATTTTAGTTTTATCGAGTGGCTTGGTTGGTGCGATCATTGCAGGAATTGTCATCAAAATGTTACGTAAAAATGGATATCAAATGTTTTAACAGAAAAGCAGTGGAGCTCTCAAAGGAGATCCACTGCTTCTTTTATACGAGAAATACATAAATGATTATTGAAATGAAAATTCCTGTTAAAGCGCCCATAAAAACCTCGCTCGGTTTGTGTCCAAGTAGTGTTTTCAGCTCTTCAATCTTTTCTGCATCTTTTTTATGTGCCCATTCTTTAGATTGATTAACAAAAATCTGAAAGTCAATACGCATTTGGTTAATAATGATTGCCTGCTGACCTGCCTGGAAACGTACTCCCGAAGCATCAAACATTACGATGATTGCAAAAATGGCGGATACAGCGAATAAAGGTGAACCGAGACCGGTTTCAAAAGCAACCGCTGTTGTCAAAGCTGTTACAGCTGCTGAATGAGAACTTGGCATACCACCGGTTGAAGTGAAAAGTTTCCAATCGACTTTCTTGGTTACTAAATAGGTGATTGGGATTTTTACGAATTGAGCAAATATGATTCCGAATAGGGCTGCGAGGAGTGGAATATTTGTAAGAATGTCCATAGTGGTCCACCCTTTCGTGTTGAATTGTTTAGTAAAGTATACCACATCTATAGGGCTCTAAAACGCGTAATCTTAGTTGATGACAGATAATTCGAAAAGCGTAACATATTCGTATATAATAGAAGTCGAATGTAAATAGATGGAGGGGTATTTTGTGAGAGTAGATGTTGCAGGTATTAATTTTAATGATGTACAAACTGAAGTATTAATCGTAGGTACTTATAAACATCCTGAAAACACACAAGGATGGTCTGACTTTGTTTCTTTCTATGGTTCATCCTTAGAAAAATGGTTGAAAACTGGTGATGTCTCGACTGATCGCAAGAAACTGACTAAATTACCAACACTTCAAGATGGCAAACTTCTACGTGTTTTCTTTGTAGGACTTGGTGATCGTAAAACACTGAAGCAAGATGATTTACGTGATATTTTTGGAACAATCGGAAAAGAACTAGTTGCTTCCAAAACATCAAATGTCTCCATTTGGTTGGATTCGTTTATCAATGAGGATATCGAAATTGAAGATGCGGCTTACCTATCTGCAGAAGGCATCGGAATGGGACTTTATAAAGTGCCAAATTACAAGACTTCTTCAAATGAAGTTGACGCATACCTAGACCATGTTGAATTGCTGACCAATTCGGATGAACAAGAAATTTTAGCTTACTTTGAAGTGGGACAAGTGTATGCAGAAGCAGTAAATGAAGCTCGTACTCTCGTTAATATGCCTTCAAACGTTTTGACCGCTACGAAAATGGCAGAATACGCAAGAGAATTGGCAGAAATGTATGATTTTGAATATGAAGAACTTGGAAAAGCAGAAATGGAAGAACTCGGTATGGGTGCGATTTTGGCAGTTAACCAAGGATCAACAGAAGAACCAAGATTAATGGTCATGAAATACCGTGCAAATGAAGAATGGAACGATGTAGTAGGCCTAGTAGGGAAAGGGATTACTTACGATACAGGTGGTTATTCCATTAAACCTAAGGATGGCTTAGTAGGCATGAAAGGTGACATGGGTGGTGCTGCAGCTGTTTTAGGTGCAATGCGTATAATCGGGGAAACACGCCCAAATAAAAACGTCATAGCAGTCATTGCCTCAACGGATAATATGATTTCAGGTAATGCGTTCAAACCTGATGATGTAATTACTTCTTTAAGTGGGAAAACGATTGAAATCCTGAATACGGATGCTGAAGGACGCCTTGTGCTAGCAGACTCCGTCACATATGCAAAACAACAAGGAGCTAACTACATTGTGGATGTTGCTACGTTGACAGGTGGCGTAATTATCGCACTGGGGAAAGATAAAACTGGTGCATTGACAAACGACGAAACATTCTTTGAAACATTCTTGGAAGCTACTGTTGAAACAGGTGAGTTTGTATGGCGTTTGCCATTAACTGAAAGTGACAAGAAACGAATTCGCAAAAGTGATGTAGCCGATTTAAACAATTCACCGGGACGCGACGGCCACATGATTTTCGGTGGAGGATTTGTCGGTGAATTCGTTGAAAATACCCCTTGGATCCATTTGGATATCGCAGGTACATCAGATGCAAGTGCCGCTCACGATCTAGGACCAAAAGGTGGAACTGGTGCGATGGTTCGTTCTTTAGCAACCCTTATAGAACGGATGAGCTTGGAAAATACTGAAGAAAATTCTTAATATGGTACTCTGTAAGAAGTAAATTAAGAAAGCATAATATTCTATAGAAAAGTGGCCAGTTTTTATAAACTGGTCGCTTTTTTTGTGAAATGGAGTAGTGCATAGTTGGAAAAGTGAAAATTCACTCGTTCCTTCGCTGCTAGTTTTGGGCAGGACAGATTAGACCAAAGGCTATTTGGTCCTATTCGAAGCAGAATATCATTGTTAAAGGTCTTAATATTAGAAAGAACCTGATTTTATTTGGAGTTCTAGCTAATAGGCTATGTACATATGTCACACTTTCTTTTTCTCATACGTTAGGAAAGAGAGGAGGGGACATATGAATCGCAGGCATTTTGGTGGAGGATTTGGTGGAGGATTTGGTAGGGGTTTTGGAGGGCTAGGCTTTTTTGGAGGTCCATTTTTAGGAGGTTTGGCAGGAAGTTTAATTGGTCAATCACTCTTTAATCAACCATATTATCAACCTTATCCGTATTACCAATACCCATATCAATATCCATATTATCCATACTATCCTTATTATCCATACGGCTATTAAAAAAACGCTTTTGCTGTCCCTAAAGGGGAGGAGCAAAAGCGTTTTATTATTACCTTGTGCTTTAAACATTTCTTATTGTCTGCTCAAAGAGCTAGCCTACGGCCCCAAGTATTAGGACAGAATGGGGAAACATTCGCCTTTCAGGGCGCTTTAAGCGTTTCTTTGTTCATGTTTTTTTCTTCGTTCAGCTACAACGGGAGCCAATTCATCTTTCACTGATTTATCCCAAAGTTTAACTCCTGATAAATAGGCAGAGCGGCCGATGACATGTCCACCAACTGGACCTGTGATAAATAAAAATACAATGCCTAGCAGAATACGTGTATTAATATGGCCTTCAATTAACCAAAAGTGGAGGAATACACCTAGCAGGATGAACATAACCCCGAGCGTAGCGCTTTTGGAAGCAGCATGTGTACGGGAATAAACATCAGGTAGGCGAATCAAGCCAATTGCGGTGACAAGAATGAAAATTACCCCAAAAACAATACTAGATACGATAAGAATATTAGCAATGATCGTTATCACGTTGGATAATCTCTCCTTTCTCTAAAAACTTAGAGAAAGCCACAGTGCCTATAAATGCTAATATAGCGAGCAGCAAAATGATATCAAGGAAAAAGCTGGTATCAACGAGAATAGAAAATATCCCTATCATTGAAATCAGTGCAACACCCAATGAATCCAGCGCTACAACTCTATCAGGAACAGTAGGACCGACAATTAATCTATAGATAAAAGCCAACATGGACAGGCTAATCAGTACAACTATGACCCAAAAGAATACCATCATTAGCGGCTCACCTCCTGTATGGCTTTTTCAAATGTGTTTTTAATCGAATCGATTGCTTCATCAGCATCATCATAATGCAATGCATGTATATATAAAATCTTGGAATCCTCAGATACGTCGAGAACAAGGGTACCAGGTGTCAGAGTTATTAAGCTTGCCAAAAGCGTGATTTCCCAATCCTTTTCTAAAACAATTGGAAGTGCAAAAATGGCAGGTTTGATTGGCATCTTGGGTTGAATTATTAACAGCAAAACCTGAATATTAGCCATGATCAATTCTTTTAAAAATAGAATAATCAGTTTAATAACAGCCCACACGCGATTCATATAGAAACGTCCCGGAAAAAAACCCTTCATAATCCATAGCATGAGCATCCCTAATAAAAATCCGACGATAAACGTGGAAGCATTAAACGAGACGGACAAAAACATCCAAAGAAAGGCAATAAAAAAGTTTAGCATGATTTGAAAAGCCATCTTACGCACCCCCTAAAACAGCTTTTATATAGAGAGAGGGTTCTAGCATTACATTTGCAGCATCACTCATATAAGGAACCAACCACTCTGAGCCTAGACCATACAAAACACTGATTCCTACTAAAATAACTGCGGGCATAAATAATCCGCGATAATGCTGTTTTGTAAGAGGTTGTATATGAGTCGGCTCACCCCAGAATGCATAAATGAAGATACGGACAACAGATAATAAAACAATTAAACTTGAAAGCAAAATCAAGATACTTCCCCACAAATTCCCTGCTTCAAATCCACCTTGTACAATAAGCAATTTCCCTATAAATCCACTCAAAGGTGGTATACCAGCTAAGCTAAATGCCGCTATTAAGTAAGTCCATCCAAGCATCGGATAAGTTTTAATCAGTCCACCCATTTTTCTTAAATCAGATGTGCCAGTTATAGCAATGATGACACCAATTAATAAGAACAAAGCCCCTTTAATCAATATGTCATGGATCAAATAAAATACAGAGCCCATTAGAGACGCTTCGTTCATTTGGGATGCACCAAATAAAATGACTCCAACAGCAATAATTATGTTATATATGATGATTTTCTTTACATCAAAGTAAGCTAATGCACCAATACATCCGGCAATGATCGTCAGGATTGAAAGTATCATCAGCATTTCGTGTGTAAAACCTTGATCAAACGTGAAAAACAGAGTGTATGTACGCATGATGGCGTATACGCCTACTTTGGTCAGTAATGCCCCGAATAAGGCCAATACCGGAATTGGTGGTGCTGCATATGAGCTAGGCAACCAGAAGAAAAGCGGAAATATTGCACCTTTCAATCCAAATACTAGTAGGAATAATACGGCGATGACCGTGATGATTCCCGGTTGATCTATTGTTGCGATTTTCACTGAAATATCTGCCATATTCAAGGTGCCGATGACCGAATACAAATAAGCGACAGTGACAACGAATAAAGCAGATGAAATGACATTCACCAAAATGTACTTAATGGATTCTCGTAATTGTTCTTTTTCTCCACCGAGTACAATTAACAAGTAGGAAGACATAAGTAATACTTCGAAAAATACGAACATGTTGAAAATGTCGCCTGTGGTAAATGCGCCATTCACACCCGTTAACATGAACAAAATTCCAGGGTAGTAGAAATAGGATTCTCGATCCTTCCCGATTGATGAAAAGCTATACCACACAACAAAAAGGGTAATCAATGTGGAAGACAGAACGAGCAAAACGGATAACATATCTGAAACCATTGTAATTCCAAATGGCGCAGGCCAGCTACCGAGTGTTATGGCTTGAATACCGTCTGTTTTCACTTTAAAAAGAAGTACAAGAGATATCCCAAAGGTCAAGACAAGTGCAACAGAAGTGACTGCTCGTTGTGCAAGTATTTTCTTTGGAAAAAGCATTAAAATCATGGCAAAGAAAAAAGGAAGCAAGATGGGGAACAAAAGCAAATTAATCATGATCTTCAGTTCCTCTCATTAAATTCATATTATCAGTGCCCAATTCCTGATAAGCTCGGTATGCAAGTACCAAGAAAAATGCAGTCACACCGAAACTAATGACAATAGCAGTCAGGATAAGTGCTTGAGGCAAAGGATCTGCGTAATCCGTCACGCCAGGAGAGACAACTGGAGGAGCGGAACCTTCAAGTCCACCCATGGTCAAAATCAGTAAATGCGCCCCGTGACTGAGTAAGCCGGTACCGATGATAATACGCAACAGACTTTTAGATAGCATTAAATAAACTGCGGCCATAAAAAGAAAACCGATGACAAAACACATGACAATTTCCATTAATCATCAGCTCCAATCGATTGAATTATGGTCATCGTAACACCGACGACTACTAAATATACACCTGTATCAAACAACATGGCCGTATGTAACGATTGTTTTCCTAACAAAGGAAGTTCGAAATAATCAAAGGCATGTGTAAAGAACGGAACATTGAAGAAAATAGAACCTGCAGCTGTGCTTAATGCCAATAGTAATCCGATTGCGGTCATTACTGTATAGTTGATTGGCAAAGCAGTGGTGACGGTTTTCAAATCAAAAGCAAGTAGTAGCAAAACGATACCACTTGCAGTCAATAAACCGCCTACAAACCCACCGCCGGGTGTATAATGACCAGCAAAGAAGATGTGAATCGAAAAGAGAAAAATGATAAAGAAGATGATCTTTGTAGTTGTTTGTAAAATGACATCATTGGTCTTCAATTCGATTCACCTCTTTCTTTTTCGTCAGTCGCAATTTAATCATCGCAATAATTCCAAGGGACGCGATTGCGAGAACCGCAATTTCAAATAAAGTATCAAATCCACGATAGTCAACTAAAATTACATTTACAATATTTCCGCCACCGGCTTCTGTATAGACCGTTTTTTCATAATAAGATGAAATGGAACGAACAAGTTTTTGTGAATGGGCAGATAGTGCAACAATGGTAACAGTAACGCCTACCCCGATTGCAACTAGTGCATTGCCCAGTCGGAATTTCATCCGGTTTTCGTGTCGATTTAATTTTGGTAAATGATAAAAAGCTAATAGGAACAGGGCGACGGAAACTGTTTCAATGACTAATTGTGTTAGTGCCAGGTCTGGCGCATTAAAGATGACAAAGAATAGAGCAACAGAATAGCCTACTGCACCCAACGCTATGATGGATGTCAGTCGGGACTTAGCTAACAAAATGGTCAATGTCCCAGCGATCAATACAAGGACGATAATCAATTCGTAAAAACGTATCGGTGCCAGATTAGCAAAACTGACCTCAAAAGCATCCTTAATGAAAACGGTACCAATTGTCAGGAGTACAATTCCCGTAAACATATACACCAAATATGAGCGTATGAAACCAGTCATATAAATTCTTGATAGACGGTTTGTCCCAACTTCACTTAAAAACATCATGAAGTCATACAGACGATTTAGTGTGAAACCTTGTGGGAATTTATTGTACAGTGGTTGCCATTTGGACAATGTTGCATAAAGAAGATAACCCAAAGCTACAATTCCAATTGTCATCCATAATTCAGCATTCGGCCCATGCCAAGCGGAGATGTGAATGTCTACATCTTCAGGGACAGAGTAAAGAAATGGTTGTATTGCCACGACAGCTGGTTTTACCAGAACGTCACCAATGAGATTAGGGATGAAGAATATAGCTACTACAAGTGACCCTAAAATAGCTGGTGAAATGAGCATACCAATAGGTGCTTCATGTGCTTGTTTTGGTAAAAGGTCCGGTTTGTGTTTCCCGGTAAACGTGCGGAATACAAAATAAAAGCTATAAACAAATGTGAACACACTTGCAATCCAAGCAATGATAGGGAACAAAATTCCCCAAGTATCAAAAGCAAAAAAATCAAACTCTGGAATGGAGAGCATTCCAGTAAGGAACATCTCTTTACTCAAGAAACCGTTAAATGGAGGAAGGCCAGCCATTGAAAAACTTCCAATAAGAGCAATGGTGAAACTGATTGGCATTAAACTCATTAGGCCACCAAGTTTTCGAATATCTCGTGTACCCGTCTCATGGTCGACGATGCCCGCAATCATGAACAGACTGCCTTTAAATGTGGCATGATTCACTAAATGGAAAATGGCCGCAAAAGCAGCATATTTAAAGATGGAATTATCATCTTCAATTCCTGTGTGGAATGAAATCGCTCCTGCTCCAAGTAAAGACATAATCAGTCCGAGTTGGCTTACTGTGGAGAATGCCAAAATGCCTTTTAAGTCTGTTTGTTTCAAAGCGAAGAATGAACCCCATAACAAGGTTAATAATCCTATTCCAGTCACAAGCCAAATCCACCATTCAGAACTTGCGTAAATCGGAGTGAAACGAGCAACTAAATAAAGGCCAGCTTTAACCATTGTGGCTGAGTGTAAGTAAGCACTGACGGGAGTTGGGGCTTCCATTGCATCCGGTAACCAAATGTAGAATGGAAACTGTGCAGACTTGGTAAAAGCACCAAGTAATACGAGAATAAGCGACCATACAAACCATTCGTGATTAGCGAGCTCTGGAGCTGAAGCAATCAATTCTCTGATTGAGTAAGTGTCACCCATAATTGAGAGAAGAACGAAACCACCCAGCATCATCAATCCGCCAAATACGGTAATCATCATGGATTTTAATGCACCAAAGCGCGAACGATCTCGTTTATACCAATACCCAATTAATAAAAATGAAGAAATTGATGTCAATTCCCAGAAAAAGTACAAACTTATTAAATGATCTGATTGAACAACGCCCAGCATTGCTGTCATGAAAAGCAGCAAATAAACGTAGAAATTGTGTAATTGCTCACGTGTTTTATCCAAGTAAAATATGGAGTAAAGCACAACCAATGTACCGATACCTGTAATGAGCAGTGAGAATAACAAACTCAAACCGTCTATGTATGATGAAACAGATATGTTCAAAGAAGGAATCCAGTCAAAAGTGGATGTAAATGATTCTCCATTCTTAACCTTTGAGAGAAAGGTCGTATAAAGACCAAATAATATGGCTGGTACTGCTAAAACAAACCAACCGGTGTGAATGCCAGGAACTTTTTTATATAAAAAAGGAATCACTAGTGCGGCAAGCATTGGGATGAAAATAAGATAGACAAAAGACAAGTTAATCCTCCTTTTTTGAAAAATCACAAATTCTCACTATAAAGTCAATTATAACGTACATATGTAGTGTTTGCATGGGATACTCTTACCAACTCAGTGAGTTGGCTCCTAACTTTACCACCAATGATAAATAGGAAGAAACGCCTTTAAAAATTCAAAAAAAAAAAGCATTCCTCATGAAAGAGAAACACTCAGCTTGTTGACAAAAGAATATTAATCAATATAAAAGTATAAAAATTCGCATTCTTAGCTTTTGCACTCTATCAAAAAATTTTATGGTCGGCTATTTCTTTCGCTTTCCGCGGACGAAACGCTAGCCTCCTCGGCTCAGCTGTCTATGACAGCTGAGCCTGTGGGGTCTAGCTTATTTCGTTTTTCCGCAGGAGTCTTCAGAAATATCCGACCATCTAACTAATGAAATAAATATGAAGAGATACGCAAAAAGAAGCGCAATCCGTTGATTGGAGTAGAGGCGGCGACTTCAGCGGGAACAGCACGAGCTGAAGGCCCCGCAGGAACGTAGTGACGAGGAGACTAAAGCCGTGCCCGCGAAACGCGTCCGCCGTAAAGGAAATCAACATTTTCTTGCACAGTCTTAGCATTCCTCATGATAGAGAAACGCTAAGCTTGTTGATGTGCTTCTTCATTGAGTAACACCTTTTCAAAATCTTGTTCTGGTTTTTTCCGTGTCGATGTCAAAACTAAGTAAGATACAAGGAATAATGCGCCTGTCACGAAAAAGACAGAAGATATCCCAATATATCCACTAACCAGTCCTCCGAACATAGGACCGATTATATTCCCGAAAAATCGGAAACTCGTATTGTATCCCATCATTTCACCTTGAATCTCTATTGGTGATTCACGTCTGACGAGAGCAGTAGTAATTGGAACCAGTCCACCTACGGCAATCCCGAATAATAGACGCAACCCAATCAATTGCCAAAGTTCGGTTACAAAAGCCTGAGGAATGATAAACAGGAAAGCTAGTATAAGCAACATGCTTAACACTTTCTCATAGCCGATTGAATCCCCCAGTTGCCCCCATTTACGTGCAAATAATAAGTTTCCGATTCCTGCGGCACTAAACGTGATGCCCGCAAGTAATGCTACATCTGTAGAATCGGATAAACTTGATACGTAAAGTGAAAGAAGCGGCTGGATGCTGAAGTTCCCAATTTGAATTAATGCAGTGATAATCATGACATTAAGCACCAGTCTATGATGAATGATGCCTGACATTACAGTTTTTCTTGAGTAAACATGTGCATTGACTGTAGCAATTTTTTTCGTTTCGCTTATGCCAAACATAACCAGAATGGCTGCAAAAGCTATAACTGCGGAAGTAATGACAAACGTGTACTGAAAACCGAATGAATCAGCAAGTAATCCACCAAGAACAGGACCGAATAACGTACCAGAAACACTTCCCATTTGAAGAGTTCCAAGTGTTTTCCCTGCTACTTCTTTGGCTGTTTGCGAACTGATGAAAGCCAATGAGGTTGGAATAAATCCGGTCACTACTCCCATGAACAATCGTAATAGGAAGAAAGCTTCCACTGAGTGTACAAATCCCATGAGTAGAATACTAATAGAAATACCAAATCCCGTAATGATCAAAATCGGCTTATAACCGAATCGATCTGCGATGCGCCCCCATATTGGTGACATAAGGAAGGCAGAGACGAAGGTGATGCCGAAAACAAATCCAGCCCATTTTTGTACGTATGCATCCGAAAAGTTACCCATTGTGTCTATATAAAGTGACAGGAAAGGCATAATCATTGTTGCGGTTCCTGCAACTAAAAAATTTGAGATCCAGATAATATAGAAATTTCTTTTTTGATTGGCCAATTAATCTCCTTCTTTCAATTTGTGAACCTTTTAGTGTCCCGTATAGATTAATTATATAACATTTCGCTTTACGAAGGAAGTGGCGCGACTTATTTACTGAAATTGTTAACAGAATATGATAGACTAATTTAGGGTGAAATGAACATGAAAAAACGAGGATGGCTGTTATTAATTAGTTTGATTGTCCTGTTAGCAGGATGCGGCACAAATGAAAGTGTCGAACAAGAAAAGACAGAAAAACCAAAAAAAGAAACGCAACAAACTACTACAACAACTGAAGGAGAGAGTGCAATGTATCCACAATTATCAACAGAAGTTGCTTCAAACGAAGCATTAGTCGTAATGAACACAACTATGGGTGCGATTAAAATTAAACTTTTCCCTGAAATCGCTCCTAAAACAGTAGAAAACTTTATTACTCATGCCGAAAATGGATATTATGATGGCATCATTTTCCACCGAATTATTTCTGATTTCATGATTCAAGGTGGCGATCCTACTGGAACTGGTATGGGTGGAGAAAGCATTTACGGACCTAAATTTGAAGATGAGTTCTCGGATAAAGCATTTAACTTACGTGGTGCATTATCAATGGCCAATGCTGGTCCTGGAACAAACGGTAGTCAATTCTTTATCGTTCAAAAAAGCGATATGGACTCAAGCATGTTGAGCCAAATGAAAAAAGCGGGATACCCTGAAGAAATCGTTGAAGCATATGCAACTAATGGTGGTACACCTTGGTTAGATAACAAACACACAGTTTTTGGACAAGTTATTGAAGGTATGGATGTTGTTGATGCGATGACTAAGGTTAAAAGGAATTCAAGCGACAAACCACTTGAAGACATCAAAATCGAATCAATCGAAGTTCTTCAAAAATAAGTTAGGAAGTGATCCAAATGAATGTATGGATTTTCAACTTTCTATACTTTCCAGAAGATAAGTCTGCCTATATCCCAGCGGCCTTTGAATTCTTGATTTTTGCAATCATTTGCGTCCTCACTTTTCGATGGATTATTAAGCTTTCAAAAAAACAAGAACAAAAGACGAAGGAATTAGAAGGACGTATTTTACACGATCGTCAATCAGAAAATCAAAAAGAACAGCAATAAATAAAAAGGCTAAACCAATTCAATTGGTTTAGCCTTTTTCTTATTGATATTGCTATGTGTTAACTTTCATGAGGGACCAACAAGGATGTGATTTCATACTTGTTGGCTCATGCGGAACGTGCGGCAAGCGCAATTGTACGCTAAAAAAAACAGTTTTAACAGAGCAATTAATTTAGTTTAAGTTAAAGCCTTTATAAAACGGTCAACCCCATCTTTTAGAATCGAGCGAGGACAGGCGACATTCATTCTGAAGAAGCCTGTTCCGGCTTGTCCATATTTAGAACCAGGCTCCAAAGCAAGCTTTCCTTTGGTCAACAGTAAATTCATGATCTCTTTTTCAGATAGACCTGTATCGCGAGTATCGATCCATAACAGGTATGTTCCATTCGGCTTAGCAATTTTCACGCCAGGAACAGCTTTGGTTATTTCAGCAATGGCATAGTCCATATGTGAAGAAATGACAGTCAGCAATTCTTCTAACCAAGGTCCACCATGTTCGTAAGCGGCTGTTAAAGCAGTTGCCGCAAATGGACTCAATTCCATTTGTCCATGAGTAAGCGCGTTTTCTTTTAGTTTTTCCCGTTTCTCTTCGTCTGTCACAATCATGACGGCAGCTTGTATACCAGCCAAGTTAAAGGTTTTTGTGGGAGCAACACAAGTAATAATGCGATGTTCTTCACCATTTGCAACTGTAACAAGTGGGATATGTCGATGTGGAGCAAAAACCAGGTCACTATGTATTTCATCAGATAAAATCAAGGTATCATATTTAGCACACAACCGAACGATTTCTTCTAAAGTTTCTCTTGACCACACCATACCACCAGGATTGTGGGGATTACATAAAATGTAAAGTTTCACGCCTTGAGCCAACTGGTTTTCAAAACTATCCAAATCAAATTCATAAACGCCATTTTTTTCAATTAGGAAATTCTCAACAAGTTGTCTTCCTTGTTTTTCGGGAATAGTGAAAAATGGGGGATAGACAGGAGATGAGATCAGAATGCTGTCTCCTTTTTGAGTAAATGTTTCAATAACCGTCGCTATGGCAGGAACTACACCATGATGAAAAAGCATCCAGTCACTTTGTGTTTGCCATCCGTGGCGTTGAAGTAGCCAATTTTGCACGGCAGTTCTACATCCTTCACACATGTAGGAGTAGCCAAAGACCGGGTGTTTGAGTCGATCCTGGAGTGCATCAATGACGGCTTGAGGAGCTGCAAAATCCATGTCTGCTACCCACATTGGCAAAATATCCGAAGCATCTTCAATCCCATATATTATCTCCATTAAATCCCATTTCACTGAGCGAGTACTGCGTCTATCGATTACTTGTTCAAACGAAGTCAAAGCAATTCCTTCTTTCCTTTTTTTATTAATATGTTATCATAGCTTTTATTAAAGAAAAGTAAATAGGTGAAAAATGATGGAAAATATTGAAATGAATCGCAAGGCAGTGAAATTGCTTCAGTTATGGGATCCTTTCAAAATGGGTACTGATGCATATGATACAGAAACAGCTGATGTAGTGGCGGCCCTTCAAGGAATCGACCATCCAACTGAACTGGCAAAACGCATACAAGAAGTTTATGAACATTCATATGAACTATGGATCCCTATTGACCAATGTGTTCAAATTGCCTATAAATTAATAGCGGTAAAATACGAGGCGAAATGCATCGTCTAAGTTCATTCACAAAAAAGAGCTTACACCAATTTTGGTGTAAGCTCTTTTCATGTTTTATGAACTAACTTGAAGTCCATCTAACAAATTAGAGGCTGGAACTTCGAGTGCGTTGGATAATTTCAAAATGGTCTGTACGGAAGGGACTTCTGTACCAGCTTCATATTGTTCTAATTTCCCCGCACCAACTCGTGTTTTTAATGATAAATCTTCTAAAGACATATTACGTTCTTCCCGCAATAAGCGAAGTTGAGTGTGAAATTCTTGTTTCATCTTCATGCACTCCTTTCCATCATACATCGTATGCTTGCAACTATCTTATCATACCTCATAGATATAGATTTTGTGAAATAAGTCGTTTTACAGACAGTTCTCAACCTTTAAAGGCTGAAAACATGGCATTTAGGAAAATCAAAATAATCGCAATTGGGGCAAGGTATCGAACAACGAAGCGCCAAATGTTAAAAGCTAAAGAAGACATATTCAATTCCTCAAACGTTTCTTGTTTCTTCAAAACGTAACCTGCAAAAATCGAAATCATTAAGGCCCCTAAAGGTAAACCAAAGTTATTTGTCAGGAAGTCAGCAAAATCGAAGAAAGATTTTCCGAATATCTTCACATCCGAAAATACCCCAAACGATAACGCACTTGGAATACCCACAAGGAAAATAAGCAATCCATAAATCCATGAAGAGCGTTTCCGTTTATCATATGCATTTTTAATCCCCATGGACACGACGGTCTCAAGCATCGCGATGGAAGAAGTCAAAGTTGCAAATAACATCAAAATAAAGAACAACAGCATAAAGAAAGCGCCGAAAGGAATTTGTTCAAAGACTGCAGGTAAAATGATAAAAACTAGTCCCGGCCCTTCGTTAGGCGAATATCCTAATGCAAAAACGGCTGGGAATATAACCAGACCCGCCATTAGTGAAATGCCGATATTTAACATGGAAACACTAACAGCAGAATTCCCTAATTTTTGTTCCTTAGGCAAGTAAGAGGCATAAGTCATCATTCCAGCTACACCGACACTAAGTGAGAAGAACGCTTGACCCAATGCCAACAGCAAGGTTTGTGCATTAAAGTAAGACCAATCCGGCACGAACATAAATTTAACACCTTCCATTGCGCCCTCCAGTGTCAATGAACGAATAACCAGAACAACAAAGAAGATTAATAGTGCTGGCATCATAATTCGGCTGGCACGTTCAATCCCTGCCTCAATCCCACCTTGTACAATCATAATCGTCAATAACATAAAGACGGCTTGACCAATCAATACTTCCCAGGGGTTCGAGATGATGCTATTGAATAAGTTCGCGTAAGAACTTTCTCCAGTATTATTAAGTGTGAACAGTAAAGCTCTTCCTAAATAGGATAAAATCCATCCACCCACAACACTGTAGAATGATAAAATAATAAATGAGAAAAAGAACCCTGACCAACCAATCAAATACCACTTCTTGCCAGGTGCCAGTTTTTTTAGTCCTGTAATTGCATCAGCTTGTCCTTTACGTCCAATGACGAACTCTGCAAGTAGAATTGGTAAACCAATTAACAATGTACTGATGATAAACAACAAGACAAATACGCTTCCACCGTTTGTTCCTGCCATATATGGAAACTTCCATATTGCCCCCAGCCCTATTGCACTCCCTGCAGCTGCAAGGACGAAGCCAATCTTAGATGCAAAATGATCGCGCTTTGCCATGTACTCCAACTCCTTCAATCTTTAAAGATTTTTCTAATTCTACACGAGAGCCTTTGAAATTAATATAATTTTTTGAAACAATTTGAGGAAAACGTTCGTATAACGAGTAATACATAGAGAGTGAGGGGGCCTCATGAACGAACTGGTTTTAATTGAAAGGGCACAAAAAGGAGACAGGGCGGCCTACGGTGATTTAATGAATCTTCATCATAGGACCGTTGAGAAATTTGCCTACCAGTGTGGTGTCAAAGCAGATGATGTGCAAGATGTGACCCAGGAAGTATTTATTAAACTGTATAGATTCCTCCATCAATTTCAGCGTGACCGATTTACGACATGGTTATACAAAATTACGTTAAATGCAGCGAGAGATTATTATCGAAAAGAACAACGAGAAAAAGATAAAGAAGATAAAGCCCAGGATAACGAGAACTTCGGAACGAGTGTAAGATCTGCAGAATCGAAAATTCTGGTCTTTGAAGAAGACAGAGAATTGCATGCGGCCATTCAGATGCTTGATGAAAAATATCGAATTCCCATCGTATTATTTTATTTTCAGGAACTCACATATGACCAAATCGGTGATGTCATGAACATTCCACTGGCAACGGTTAAGACACGGTTGCTAAGAGCAAAAGAACAACTCAAATCCGCACTTGCATTAAAAGGAGGGGCCGAATATGGACGATAAGCAATTTGAGCAACAAATGAAATTACTTAACAAATCTTATAATCGCGTTCCATCTAAATTTAATGCGGACGATGTATTAAGCAAAATAGATGCAGAAAATCAAAAACAACATGAAGTGCCTGTCGTGAATGCAGTTAAACAATCGAAATGGCAAAGAGTCAGTGTTTGGACTGTCAGCTTGGCAAGTGTTTTCTTAATCGGAATTTTGAGCGCTTCATTCATGAATGATCATGATGATCAAAAGAACAACGCGGCAGCCGAATATGATCAGAAGGAAATAGAAGAACTCAAAAAAGATTATCAAAAGGAACGTGAGAAAAGAAAGAAAATGCTTGGCTTGACGAGTGAACAATACGATCAACTGGGCTTTGTAAAGTTTGCGGATAGTGAATTTGCACGCATCACACATCCGGATTCTATAAAGAACTCGACAGTTTCCTTGAAAGTAGCCTATGGAGAAACGGTTAAGTATTTACGACTGCCTTCAGAAATGGTGGCAACCCTTCAAGTTGGAGATCAATTGAATGAAGAAATGAGTATGCTGTTTGTGGATGAATTAAGCAATAGGATAGACGACTTGAAAATGGTCTATGACCAGATCTTGGTCGAACATAAGGAAGTTTTGAATACTGCCAAAATGAACGGGAAACTTGACGTGGACTATTTGTATAGCAAGCAAAAAGATTTGCCTGAACCAGTGCAACAGATGATTTCGAATTCTTCCCATGAAGGTATTAAAATTAAAGTGGCTGCAAATCAAAAAGAGTATGTAACGGATTATCAAAGGAATGAATTATTCCTCGGCCTTGAAGGGAAACTTGCTTTTCCTGCTTTGAATTTATTGTATATGCAATCAATGGCACCCTTCACAAATGCAGGGGAATTGGTTTACAGTCCACAAGAATCTGCGTCATTTATTGAGTCAATGGAATATTCCCTGATGAATGTCAAGCAACCAGGTCAATTGTACGACGTAATAAAATCTTACTATGAAGACCTTGCATATATATTGATTTTTGGATCTCCTCAGAATGCCGTTTTTGCAGAAGGGAAAATTAAAGAGGAATACCAATCTGCATGGAAATATTTACTTAACTACCCTGGGACTTCACCAATCAAATATTTCATGAAACCCGTAGTAGATTCCCTCAGTGCGAATAATTGGGAAGTGAACGATACTTACAAATTTCTTGATTTCAATAGATTGAAGGAAGCATTCTCGCTTGCAGAAGCGGGTGAGCTCGCTAAGTTAATGCCTGCTGATGAATCATCAGATTATGTGGAAATTGTTGAATGGCCAAATTCGGAATTACAGCAAAAAATTCATGGCTATCTGAAAAATCCAGGTTCTAAAAATCCTGAGTATGCCTTATCGAATTTGTCACCTATTGAGTCTGTACTGTTATTTTCCTATGCCCAGCAATTAGATTTCCCGAAAGTTATGTTGGATTTAGCACTTCCATTCCAAGTCATGGATTCGGTAACGGATTTACATGCCTTTCTAGGGGATGAAAATATCCTTCCAGAAGAAGAAATTACACTTACGTATGATGACCGAGTAACCACCTATCAAAATGATGAATATTTTGGCAATGTTGAAGTCCAAACGAAGGAAACTCATAAGGTAATACCGGTCGTGAAAAACCGAGAAGGTGTATGGCAACTCGATTTAGGCATTTCAGTTATAAATGAGCACTATTTTGAACCGATTAATTTGCAGTATACGAAAAGAGTCCAAAAAATTTACAAAGAATTCCAAGAAGCATATGACTACGATATCATTAAATCGGAAAGTCCAGATATTATTGCGGGAATTTATCTGGAGGCACTTTATTCCGGAGATGCTGAAACCCAATATGCATTGCTGTTGGATGACGAGAACTATTCAAGACCTACCCGCGAAGAATTTATAGGTGATTACTCTCGCTCTGCCGACGTGATGGATTGGAAAACTCTATACGAATCAGTAGAATATCAACCAGAAGTATTGGAAGATGATTATGATCATGATCAAGTGATTTATTATAATTTAAAAGCAGAATATCAAACGGATGATGAAAAAAAGAAAGGATTCCAATTGCGTAAAACGAGTGAAGGATGGCGCGTTCACTTCATGCCGATGCAGTGAGTCTTTTGAGTAAAACTCTTGTTTATGGTATAATCTTCTATGGCCTTAAGGTAGATAGGTATATATCCAAGACTAGGAGCGATTATTATGACTAAGAAGTACGAAGTTGGGGAAGTAATCTCAGGAAAAGTAACAGGCGTACAGCCATATGGCGCGTTTGTAGCATTAGACGAAGAAACCCAAGGATTAGTGCATATTTCGGAAATCACATATGGTTATGTGAAAGACGTAAGCGAATTCTTGTCTGTTGGGCAAGAAATCGAAGTGAAAGTACTTGAAGTGGACGAAGAAGCAGGCAAAATCAGCCTTTCTATCCGTGCATTACAAGAACGCCCACCGGTTATACGTAAAGAAGACAAACCGAAAAAATCATTGCAAGCACGTGTTGACGAGCATGATGCAGAAGGTTTCAACTCTTTAAAAGACAAATTACAAGATTGGATCAAACAATCCGGTCAATGAGAAAAGTAGAAAGCGAGCCAACTCCTTGTGAGCCGGCTCGCTTTTTCTATTAATAATGCGTTTAAACACCATTTACAGTCGGGTTGCATATGTTATTTTCTTATCTTCCTTAAACGATATTGCAGGTTCTGCCTGCTCATTCCTAAAGCAACTGCAGCTTTTGTGACATTTCCATCAAACATGCCCATCACTTTCTGCAAATAGTACATTTCCGCTTCACGTAAATAATCTTCCAGTGGCAGTAACTCACGATCAGATTGGACAACGAAATCTTCAGCTCGTTTAAGAGGTTCCCGCAATTCCTGCATTTTCAATTTGAAATGCAGAGGCAACATTTCGAACGTCACCATTTCTTCTACAGTAAGCATCGAAGCGATCTCATCCAGTAAGATTTCCACTTCTTTTAAATTACCTGGCCAGTCGTACGAATGAAAAATGTCACGAACTTCTTCTTTTAGGTCCATGATTGCTGAACCGAAGCGAACCCGATGTCGTGCAAAATAATCGTGTATAAATGGATCAATATCTTCTCGTCGTTCACGCAAGGGTGGAACGACAATCGTCATGGAAGCGAAGAAGTAATAAAGCTCTTTTAATAATTCTCCCGAAGCAATCAAATCCACAGGGTCTGCCCCTACACTTGCTAAAAATAAGTGGTCCCCTAGTGTAGAGTCATTAACCATATCCAGTAGTTGTTGTTGCATACCCAAAGTCAAAAGGTCAATTCGTTCACAAAATATCGTGCTCGCTTCAAGCGCAATCATGTCTTCTCTTAATTTATTGAGAATCGTCGGATCGGAGTTGTGGCAATATAACGTATAAAAATGGGACAAAGGTGGCGATAATTCATAATGAATGCCTTCAGCGACCAAGTCTTTTCCGGTTCCAGCTTCACCAACAAGCAAGACAGATAAACGTGCCATCGCCGCTTTTTTGGCGGTTGAGATAACGTGTTTCATCGATTCGGAAACAGCCGTAATTACTGAAAATGTTATTGGTTCCCCATATCGGCGCAAAGGTTGATAGACTAAGCGTTCCAATGTGGTAACGTCACGTGCTAGCTCAACAGCCCCGATTAATTCTCCATTATCAAAAACAGGATGGGTATCGTTGATGGTTGTAATTTCATGTCCATTGCGATTCCAATAGGTTTGTTTGACATTCAACACGTGTTCGCCGCTTTGCAGAACTTTCAAAAGGGTACTTTCCTGTTGGTCGAATTGAAATAATTCAAGAAGGGAGCGGTCAGCGACATCCTGTAAATCAAGGCCTTCAATGTTTTTCATTTTTTCGTTGTATAAAATGGTCCGCCCATTCCGGTCAATTGCGTGGATTCCCACTGAAATATGATCACTTGCAAAACGGTAAAACGGCAATAATTGAAGATCTTTATCGTTCACGGGAGGCTCACTCCTAAAGTTTTTTACGAAAATAAGAAATATCACTTGAAAAACGCAACAATCTTTTGCATTATTATAGATGTAAACGAAATAAAAGCGCAAATTAATTTTGCACTAAAATAAAAAATAGGAGGATTCACATGATTCCTTATAAACATGAAGCATTTACAGATTTCACTAAAGAAGAAAACAAAAAAGCCATCCAAGATGGTTATAAAACAGTAGCAGGTTATATGGGTCAAGACTTCCCACTTATCATTGGTGGCGAACGCATTACAACTGAAGACAAAATTGTTTCTTACAATCCAGCTAACAAAACTGAAGTTGTAGGTTCTGTATCTAAAGCAAATCAAGAATTAGCTTCTAAAGCTATGGATATCGCTGATGCTACATTCAATACATGGAAAAAAGTAAAACCTGAAATTCGTGCTGATGTATTATTCAAAGCGGCAGCAATTATGCGTCGTCGTAAATTTGAATTCTCTGCATTACTTTCTAAAGAAGCTGGTAAAACATGGGTTGAAGCTGACGTTGAAGCAGCTGAAGCAATCGATTTCCTAGAATACTACGGTCGTCAAATGCTTCGTTTGAAAGATGGTCAACCAGTTGAAAGCCGTCCAGGTGAGTATAACCGTTATGACTACATTCCAATGGGTGTGGCAGTTGTTATTTCTCCTTGGAACTTCCCATTCGCTATCATGGCGGGTACTGCAGTTGCGGCAATGGTTACTGGTAACACAGTATTACTGAAGCCTGCTTCTACAACACCAGTTGTTGCATATAAATTTATGGAAGTATTAGAAGAAGCGGGTATGCCTGCAGGAGTGGTAAACTTCATTCCAGGTTCTGGTGCTGAAGTTGGGGACTTTATGGTTGATCACCCACGCACACGTTTAATCAGTTTCACTGGTTCACGTGACGTTGGTCTTCGTATCTTCGAACGTTCTTCTAAATTAACTGAAGGTCAAATTTGGATTAAACGTGTAATCGCTGAAATGGGCGGTAAAGATACAATCGTTGTTGATAAAGAAGCTGATTTAGAATTAGCTGCTCAATCAATCGTGAAATCTGCATTCGGTTTCAGTGGACAAAAATGTTCAGCATGTTCACGCGCTGTAATCGTTGAAGATGTATACGATCAAGTAGTAAACCGCGTTGAAGAATTAACTAAGGCTCTATCAGTTGGTGTTCCAGATCAAGATGAGCATTTCGTAGGTCCAGTTATCGATGGCGCTGCATTCAAAAAAATCATGAGCTACATCGAAATTGGTAAAGGTGAAGGTCGTGTAGTTTCTGGTGGTACTGGTGACGATTCTAAAGGATTCTTCATTCAACCAACTGTAATCGCTGACTTAGATCCTAAAGCTCGCATCATGCAAGAAGAAATCTTTGGACCAGTCGTAGGTATCTGTAAAGCTAAAGATTTCGACGAAGCTCTTGAAATTGCAAACAACACAGAATACGGCTTAACTGGTGCGGTAATTACAAACAACCGTATGAACCAAGAAAAAGCACGTGAAGACTTCCATGTGGGTAACTTGTACTTCAACCGCGGATGTACTGGCGCTATCGTTGGATACCAACCATTCGGTGGATTCAACATGTCAGGTACAGACTCTAAAGCAGGCGGTCCTGACTACCTGACTTTACACTTACAAGCAAAAACAACATCTGAAATGTTATAAGAAAAGCGTAGAAGCCCATGCTAGCTCGACACCGGCGCTGGAAGGAAGAAAGGCGAATCATTCGCCTTTCTGACCCCATACTGTGGCCCGCGAGCTGGGGTTCAAAGCTAGATATTAAGAAAAGCGACATTAAATATAGGCAGGCACATCAGAAGATGCGTCTGCTTTTTTTTGAAAATTGAGGAGGCGAAACATTATGACAGTTTCACAAAACGTTATTGCGCAAACAGAAAAATTTGGTGCTCCAAACTATCATCCACTTCCGATTGTTATTTCTGAAGCACAAGGTGTATGGGTTAAGGATCCAGAAGGTAACAAATACATGGATATGTTATCTGCTTATTCGGCAGTAAACCAAGGGCATCGTCACCCGAAAATTATCCAAGCGCTTAAAGATCAAGCTGACCGTGTAACTTTGACGTCACGTGCATTCCATAACGATCAGTTAGGACCTTGGTACGAAATGATTTGTGAGTTATCTGGCAAAGATATGGCACTTCCTATGAATACAGGGGCTGAAGCTGTTGAAACAGCTATTAAGGCAGCTCGTCGATGGGCTTACGATGTAAAAGGAATTGCTGAAAACCAAGCAGAAGTCATTGCTTGTAACGGAAACTTCCATGGACGTACGATGGCGGCAGTTTCTTTATCTTCAGATCCTGATTACAAACGTGGATTCGGACCAATGCTTCCAGGTATCAATTTGATTCCTTACGGAGACATTGAATCGTTAAAATCAGCAATCACACCGAATACAGCGGCATTCTTGATTGAACCAATTCAAGGGGAAGCAGGCATTGTCATTCCTCCAGTCGGATTCATGAAAGCTGCTCGTGAACTTTGTCGCGAAAACAACGTCCTATTTATTGCAGATGAGATTCAAGCAGGACTATGCCGTACTGGTAAAATGTTCGCATGTGAATGGGAAGATGTTGATCCAGATATGTACATTTTGGGTAAAGCACTTGGCGGAGGAGTATTCCCAATCTCTTGCGTAGTGGCCAACAAAGAAATTCTTGAAGTATTTAACCCTGGATCTCATGGTTCAACTTTTGGTGGGAACCCAATGGCTTGTGCAGTATCGATTGCTTCTTTGAACGTATTAACAGAAGAGAAGTTAGCAGAACGCTCTGAAGAACTAGGAAACTATTTCAAAGATGAACTGTCAAAAATCGAACATTCTTCTATTAAAGAAGTACGTGGTCGCGGATTATTTATCGGAATGGAACTAAACACAGAAGCTCGTCCTTATTGTGAGGAATTGAAAGAGCTTGGACTTTTATGTAAAGAAACGCATGATACGGTCATTCGTTTTGCTCCACCATTGGTTATTACAAAAGAAGAATTGGACTGGGCAATCGAAAAAATTMAAAAAGTATTCAATAAATAATATTTAGTGTTAAAAAATAAAAATAATTATGTTACAATGATTGCGACGTAATCATTATGAATAAAGAGGCGAAACTAAAAAATGGCTGAAAATCTAAACCTGTTCACATCAACACAAGATGTTATTCAGGACGCTCTTAACAAACTTGGATATGATGAAGGAATGTTTGAACTTTTAAAAGAACCATTGCGTATGCTTGAAGTGCGTATTCCAATTAAAATGGATGATGGTAAAGTAAAAGTATTCACGGGTTATCGTGCTCAACATAACGACGCTGTAGGACCTACTAAAGGTGGCGTACGTTTCCACCCGGAGGTTTCTGAAGATGAAGTGAAAGCATTATCAATGTGGATGACATTAAAATGCGGAATCGTTGATTTACCTTATGGTGGTGGTAAGGGCGGAATTATTTGCGACCCTCGAAAAATGTCGATGAACGAAATTGAAAAACTTAGTCGTGGCTATGTTCGCGCGATTAGTCAATTTGTGGGACCAACTAAAGATATTCCAGCTCCAGATGTATTTACAAATTCACAAATTATGGCTTGGATGATGGATGAATATAGCCGCATTGATGAATTTAACTCACCAGGTTTCATTACTGGTAAACCAATTGTTCTTGGTGGTTCTCAAGGGCGTGAACGCGCTACTGCCCAAGGTGTAACAATCTGTGTGGAAGAAGCTGCTAAAAAACGCGGTATCGATATGAATGGGGCACGTGTGGTCATTCAAGGTTTCGGTAATGCTGGTAGTTTCTTAGCTAAGTTTATGAGTGATGCAGGAGCTAAAGTAATCGGAATCTCAGATGCATACGGAGCTTTACATGATCCGAATGGTTTAGATATTGATTATTTACTGGATCGCCGTGATAGTTTTGGAACGGTAACAACATTGTTCGAAAATACAATCTCTAATAAAGAATTACTTGAATTAGATTGCGATATTTTAGTACCGGCAGCAATTGAAAATCAAATTACTTCTGAAAACGCACACAACATTCGTGCGAGCATCGTGGTAGAAGCTGCAAATGGCCCAACTACTACTGAAGCTACAAAAATACTAACTGATCGAGGCATTTTACTTGTTCCTGACGTACTTGCTAGCGCAGGTGGTGTTACAGTATCTTATTTTGAATGGGTTCAAAATAATCAAGGTTATTACTGGACAGAAGAAGAAGTAAACGAAAAACTTTATAAAAAAATGGTGGACGCATTTGAAAATGTTTACACTGTTTCAACAACACGCAACATCAACATGCGTTTAGCAGCATATATGGTTGGAGTTCGTAAAACTGCAGAAGCTTCTCGCTTCCGTGGCTGGGTATAAAAATAAACGCGTCTTGTCTCTTTGGAGACAAGGCGTTTTTTCATTTATTTTAAGCTATTTTCTTTGATTTTACGGGTGATTATGTACATAATACTCAATAGAGGAGCGTGATAAAAATGAATGCATTTTCATTTTATAACCCTGTTAAATTGATTTTTGGTAAAGGGCAACTTGAACAGATCAAACAAGAATTACCTACATACGGCAAAAAAGTACTGCTCGTTTATGGTGGCGGAAGTATTAAGAAAAGTGGTCTCTATGAAGAAGTAATGACCACTTTAAAAGCGGCGGATTTGGAAGTATTTGAATTGAGTGGAGTGGAACCGAATCCACGAATCTCTAGCGTCCGAAGAGGCATAGAAATTTGTAAGAACGAAAATATCGATGTTTTACTTGCGGTAGGAGGCGGCTCTGTCATTGATTGTACGAAGCTAATTGCTGCTGGTGCAAAATATGATGGAGATGCTTGGGACTTCGTCAGTCGTAAAGCAGTACCTGAAACGGCATTGCCTTTTGGTACTGTATTGACATTGGCTGCAACTGGTTCTGAAATGAATGCGGGTTCGGTTATTACTAATGAAGAGACACAGGAAAAATACGGATGGGGCAGCCCATTGGTATACCCTAAATTCTCGATACTAGATCCTACATACACTTTCTCAGTTCCGCAAGATCAAACGGTTTATGGAATTGTGGATATGATGTCTCATATTTTTGAGCAATATTTCAATAACGCTACGAGTACACCGGTTCAAGATGAAATGTGTGAAGGCGTATTGCGTGCCATTATGGAAACTGCACCAAAACTACTGAACAACTTACACTCGTATGAACATCGTGAAACCATTCTTTTCTCCGGAACAATTGCTTTAAACGGCATGTTGCAAATGGGGTACCAAGGAGACTGGGCAACTCACGATATTGAGCATGCAGTATCAGCAATATATGATATTCCCCATGCAGGTGGACTAGCAATTCTTTTCCCACATTGGATGCGTCATAATATCAAAGTTGATCCAGAACGTTTTGCCAGATTGGCGGTTTATGTATTTGGAGTAGAGCCTGAAGGCAAGACGGTTGATGAAATAGCAAATGAAGGAATCGATAACTTACGTGCTTTTTGGACATCACTAGGAGCACCCGAGACACTTGCCGACTATAACATCGACGATTCTAAAATTGAATCGATGGTTGAAAAAGCTATGGTTTACGGTCCATTCGGAAACTTCGTACCATTAGAAGCAGACGATGTACGCGCCATTTTAAAAGCATCACTTTAATAAATGAAGTAAACTGTACTCGTGATTGATGTTTTCTTTTCCAGTTACGAATAAAACCATACTCCTCCTGTCCATTCTAATAGAAGACGGGAGGTTTTTTATTTGATAGAACTTAATTCTTCAATAGAAGGAAGACGTTTTGAAAAAGGTCACCTAGAAGAGTTTTTAACAAGTCATGGATTTACGGTAGGTGGAGGTTGGGATTACGATCATGCCTATTTTGATTATGTTTTTCAAAAGACACCATATTACGATGTCTTACGAATTCCGGTAACTGTGAAAAGTGGAGATTTTGAACAGGCATCGGCTAAATTGGAATGTGGCGTTCCTTTCTTATTAAGACATTGTTATCAGTATGGTATTGATGACGAAAAAGATGCCCTTTTTGGAGTTGGTGGTGGAGTAATGAATCAATTCCAAAAACCGACCGATAAAGATGCACCGATCAGCAATAAACTTGTCGTGCAGGGCGTGGAATTGCTTAAAACTCTAGATAGTCGTTTACAATAGGAAAGCCCCGTTCAATGAGCAACATTGAACGGGGCTTTCTTCATATAAATCATTGTGGAGGTAAAATTTCCGGTCGATTACTGACATGCTTCCAGTGCGTGACCCCATCGTCTTCATCGAATGAAATAGTTACATCTTGAACACCTTGTTGATGAAGAATTAAATCTACAAGATGATCTCGAATGTCGTCAGCCTCTGCAAAAGAGATTGAAGGGTCCACTTCAGCAACTAGTTCAACATGTAAAAACTCTCCTTCTTTAATTACTGCAAGCTTTTGAATATCTTTAACGTCTTTATGTTCAAATACGAGATGCGCAATATGGTTCAACATTTGTTCGTCCGTTTCCCCGATTGCTCCACGTGCATTTTCCAGGAAAACGCGACCAACAACATAGAACATCATTAACCCAATCATGATGGAAGCGATACCTTCTGCTTGTAAAAAGCCTGTGAAATGAGCGATTAACACTGCGACAAATGCCAGAACCCCACCGCTTGTTGCCACTAAATCTTCCATAAAGACTAATTTTGTTGCGGGTTTCGCTCGATTTAAATGACTAAATGCGAGTGTTAAAGGTGCCAATCCTGTTGCTTTAGGCATACCAGCTTCGTGTAGTACTTCTTTTGCCGCTTTATAAAGTACGAAAGTTTCTAATATGATTGCAATAGCTAATACACCGAGAGTAATGAATAAACCACCTGATTTCGCAGGATGTTGTATATGATGCCATCCTTCTATAACGGTCTCATAAGACAATATCCCAACAATTAGAACTGCTCCTAGACAAACTAAATTGACGACTCTTCCGAAACCATTTGGAAAACGGGGAGTAGGAGCTTTCTTGGAAAGGGCAGAACCGATGAAAACAAAGAATTGGTTTGCAGCATCCCCAATGGAGTGCATCATTTCTGCAAACATAGCTACATTTCCTGTGAAGAAGAATGCAACACCTTTTAGTATTGCGATTACTGTATTGACGATAGCCGCTAACAATGAAGGCTTATTTCCTTCTTTAAGTAATCCGAAAAATTCGTTCATATAATCCTCCTATTAAGATAAAATTTCTAGTTCGACACGATCAATGTATGAAAGAGAATGAACACTGTCATAAATGGTTAACGAATTATGCTTTGGTAAAGTGGAAAAGCGTAATTCAATTTCATGCTTCAGGCGTTGATCGGAAAGTGGGATATCTTTGATACGAAGACTTTCAATGACCATCTCTTCTGATTTAAGAAAAGAAACCAAATGTTCGATCGAACCCGATTCAGAAAGGAGAACCTTCATATATACTTCCTTCATTCGAAGACGCTTAGGACCAATTTTAGAAAGAAGAGGAGGCAGAACCTCAATCCCAACCAAAACAATCAGTACGCAAATCGTAGCCTCCACATAAAAACCTGCTCCGACAGCAATACCGATAGCACCAGCACCCCAAATCATTGCAGCTGTTGTTAATCCGGTAATACTGTCGTTACCTTTTCGCAGTATTACACCCGCTCCTAGAAAACCAATTCCACTAACGATTTGTGCTGCCAGCCTTAAAGGGTCCATGGTTATATTCACACCGTCTCTAGCTTCTGCCATATAAGCTGACTCAATAGAGATGTATGTAAGAAGACAGCTGAAAGTCGCAATAACCAAACTTGTCTTCAAACCAACTGGTTTCTTTTTAAGTTCCCTCTCAAGACCAATAATTAAACTTAATAATGCAGCTAATCCTAATTTCATCAATATTTCAGTATGTATAAATCCGTCAACAATTATTGAGCCCATAAGCATCCTCCTATTTAATAAGATAAAAACAAACTTGCTATGCTGGATAAGACATGAAACAATATGAAGGATTATCTATATAGTACCTTTAATCGAATAGTATTATCAATTGAGGGTACAGAGAGAAGTGACCTTAATGAAAAAACCAACAATTCACCCTTTAATTCCAATTGCTGTTGGCGTTCTCGCAGTTGCCTTGTCGGCAATATTTGTTAAACTTGCAAATGCGGATGCAGGGGTCATAGCATTTTATCGTATGTTATTTTCAGTATTGATCATGGCACCTATTTTCTTTTGGAAATACACGTCAGAAATTAAACAATTAACAAAGAGAGATTGGACATTTTCGTTAGTTGCCGGAATCTTTTTGGCTTTTCACTTTATCTTATGGTTTGAATCACTAAATTACACATCGGTGGCCAGTTCAACGGTTCTAGTGACGTTACAACCTATTTTTGCTTTCGCGGGTACATACTTCTTTTTTAAAGAACGCTTATCATTAAAAACCATCGTATCTGGAGCCATTGCATTAGGAGGCTCGATTTTAATAAGTTGGGGAGACTTCCGAATCAGTGGGAGTGCACTATATGGAGATGTATTGGCGCTCATCGCTTGTGCACTTGTTACTGCCTATCTTTTATTCGGCCAGGATGTACGTCAAAGACTGTCTCTCGTTACATATACATTTGTGGTGTATGGAATTAGTACGATTACGCTATTTTTCTATGTATTAATTAAAGGAGAATCATTTGGACCTTATCCAGCTGATGATTGGTTATGGTTTATCTTATTAGCAATCGTACCGAATCTATTGGGACATACATTATTTAATTGGTCTATAAAATATGTTTCAACAAATGTTATATCAATCGCAATTTTATTTGAGCCTGTGGGTGCGGCAATTTTAGCGTTTTATATCTTTGATGAATATTTAATCACGACTCAGATCATCGGAGGAATCATCGTAATTGCAGGTATAGTGCTGTTTGTAGTGGACTTTAAGAAGATATTTAAACTTTTTCGTAAAAAACCTCTTGATTTGTAAATCAAGAGGGTGTATATTAATACTTGTCCTTCGGAAGCGAAGAAAAATATTTCAAAATAGTTATTGACTTTGATTTCGAATGAAGGTATATTAATAGAGTTGCTAATTTGATTGCAACGAAATGAATAAAAAAGCAAAACTTTTTGTTGACATAACAATCTGGATTTGCTAAGATATAAAAGTTGCTGTCGCGAAAGTGACCAACGAAATGAACCTTGAAAACTGAACAGCAAAACGTCAACAATAAAGCGGAACACACTTCGGTGTGGGAAGCAAAACTTGAACTTAATTGTTCATTTTAAAACGTCATTAATTTGACGCCAGCAACAAAGTCGAGCTAATCGACTCACCTATTATGGAGAGTTTGATCCTGGCTCAGGACGAACGCTGGCGGCGTGCCTAATACATGCAAGTCGAGCGGAATGATGA
>NZ_JBFUHX010000005.1:0-198094 GCF_056402175.1 Paenisporosarcina sp. P4_B8
TTTATAAAGTGTGGATCTTGGAATTTCTAATTCACGAGCAACCTCCGTTGCTCTGCGTCGGTCTTCAACAATGATTTTAGCTATTTGTTCTTTGTACTCATGCGAATAATGTTTCCCATTCAATTTCAGCGCCTCCGCCCAGTTTCTTTTAGTATAAAGATTCTCTTTCAGGCGTGTACACTTTTTRGACTAACCCCATTACTGACCATTTATCACAATTTTTGTCCATTCAGCAATAGTTACCGTCCATTCGAAAACACTTTCTGYCCATTCGCTTGGACACGGACACTCAGTCCTTACCAGAAACACATACATACAAAAAAACCTGACATTTCATTAGGGGTCAGGTTTTTAATCTGATTTGAAAAATGAGTTGTGCGCAAATTCATTTTTTCATTTCTATTCAATCAACTAGTCTACGAGTCTATGAATGTGTAGTGTTGTTGCTTTACGCATTTCATAAATCTTTTACAATTGTCGGTGTAATGATAGAAAATTCTTGATATGATAGAAGGTAGAAGATGGGGTGATGCAGTGAATAGCTGGATTAATAAAATGCAGTCACTAGTGGGCTACCGAACATTTACCGTTTTAACGATAGTGATAACAGGTTTACTCCTTTTTTTAATTCTCATAAACGGAGTTAGACCAGAGAAATATGATATAAAAGAATTTCACCTATCGAAAGATACAATTCGCTCCATAAAAACAGTTGAAGATCCTGTGAAGACTGAAGAAGAACGTCAAAGAGCAGCTTCAGAGGTAACAAGTGTTTATCAATTCTCCGAAGAAATTGGCGAAAATCGTGCAGCAATTGTTACGTCCGTAATTGATTATGTTCTGGAAGAAAAAGCAGAATCAGTTAAATCGGCTACGCCAATAGAACAACAAGTAAATAACTTGAAGAAAAACCTTAATGTGCTAGAAACTGATGGGGAAGGAATTCGCTTTACCGATGATGCCCTGGTTTCCTTACTGTTATTGGAGAATGAGTCCTTAATAACTTTAAGAGATTCTCTAACTGCTTCAGTACGCGATATTATGAGTAAGCCGATTCGCACTGAGCAAGTAGCCAATGCCAAAAATGAAATCGAACGAAGCATTCGGGAAAATTTGCAGATACCAGAAAGTGTTCTGCCCACAGCTGTGTTAATTGGACGCTACAGCATCACTGTAAATGAAACGTTAAATGAGGAACTGACTCAGGCCCGAATCGAGCAGGCGCGAGCGAGTATTGAGCCGACCCGAATTCTTCAAGGGCAAGTAATTGTTCAGGAAGGTCAAATCATCGATCGAGAAGTGTATCGACAACTTGAACTTCTGGGAATGTTAACGAATCAATCGTCATTGGAACCGATTTTGGGGCTGATTCTCTTTATTTCACTTTGTATGTGGCTTGTACATATGCAAATGACAAAATGGCGTACGAATAAAGAAGAACGGCAACGGGCACTTCTTGTTGGAATGCTGATTTTTATTTTGTCTGTCATCGGGATGAAATTAATCAGTTTGGTATCAGACAATTTTGACGTGACAATTGCCTTTTTATTCCCCACTGCATTAGCTCCAATGCTAGTACGTTCATTAATAAATGAACGCTTTGCCGTATTAATGACCTTTTTGACGGCAGCAGTCGCAGGTCTAGTGTTCCAGGAAGGGTATTCTACTGTACTTCAGATGGAAATTGCCCTATATATTTTATTCGGTGGATTTGCAGGGTTATACGTGATTCAAGGTGCTGAAAAACGGTCACACTTACTTCAGACGAGTTTAAATGTAGCTGTTGTCAATTTCATTTTTATGGCATTTTATTTACTAATGACTCAATCAGACTATGGGGTCAGTGAATTGCTGTTTTACGGAATTGCTGCTCTCACCTCTGGTCTTTTGTCCGGCGCTTTGACCATTGGCTTATTACCGTTCTTTGAATCAGCTTTCGGATTAATTTCCACAATGAAACTGATCGAACTCTCAAATCCGAATCATCCATTGCTGAAAAAGATCTTAACTGAAACACCAGGAACATATCATCATAGTGTAATGGTCGCAAATCTGGCTGATGCGGCCTGTGAATCAATTGGTGCAGATGGATTATTAGCACGAGTAGGCTGTTACTATCATGATATCGGTAAAACAAAACGACCAGGATTTTTTATAGAAAATCAAATGAGTCATGCAAACCCTCATGATGCACTTCCTCCAGAAACCAGTAGGGACATCATTTTATCCCATGGTAGTGATGGAGCAAAATTATTGCAAAAGCACAAAATGCCAAAAGAAATTATTGATATTGCTGAACAACATCATGGTACAAGTTTATTAAAATATTTTTATTTCAAAGCAAAAGAGGAAGGGCAGCCCGTAAACGAAGAAGATTATCGTTATGCAGGGCCTAAACCTCAGAAAAAAGAGACAGCTATTATTTCTATTGCAGATAGTGTGGAGGCTGCTGTCCGTTCAATGAAGCATCCTACAGCAGAAAAAATACAGGAAATTGTACATTCCATTATCAAAGACCGATTACATGATGGGCAATTCGATGAATGTGATTTAACACTTAAAGAACTTAAAACCGTCGAACGCGTTCTTTGTGAAACTTTGAATGGTATATTCCATTCTCGAATTGAATACCCACAATAAAGGAGCTTAAATATGCACTTAACGCTAGATTTAATTGACCAAACAGAATCATTATCAACGGAGAACTTGGAGCTTATTGAAAAAATGTTACATCATGCAGCTCAGGCTGAAGGTATTGAAGCTGGCAGCGAGTTATCTGTGACATTCGTGAACAATGAGGATATTCAGCAAATCAACCATGAATATAGAGGTAAGAATGTACCGACAGACGTCATTTCATTTGCAATGGAAGAACTGGGAGAAGGTGAAATGGCGATTGACGTAGAGGGTGTGCCACGTATGCTAGGGGATATCATCATTTCAGTCGAACGCGCAAAGGAACAGGCAGTTGATTACGGCCATAGTGAAGAAAGAGAATTGGGCTTTTTAGCAATACACGGTTTCCTTCATTTACTCGGCTATGATCATATGGAAGCCGAAGACGAAAAAGAAATGACTCAAAAGCAAGAGACGATCTTACAGTCTTTTGGATTGCGACGTGAACAGGATGAAAAGCAATAGTTTCTTGAATTCATTCAAGTTTGCATTCGAAGGAATCATTTTTGCAAGTAAAAGTGAACGGAATTTTCGCTTCCATTTGCTTGCAACAATTGCCGTGATTTTGGCGGGAATGTTCAGCCATTTATCAACAGTTGAGTGGATTATCTTGATTTTATGTATTTCCGGGATGTTGAGTCTGGAATTGGTCAATTCTGCTTTAGAAAGAGTCGTTGATCTCGCTTCACCAGAAATTCATGTTTTAGCTAAGCTGGCGAAAGATATGAGCGCTGCTGCAGTTCTTGTATTTGCCTGTGCAAGTGCTATAATCGGAATACTCATCTTTTTACCTAAGTGGATGGAAATTATTAATTGAGGTGTTTGACTAATGGATAAATTACAACTAATGGAAGAATCCAAAATCGCACGCGAAAATGCGTACGTACCATATTCAAAATTTAAAGTGGGTGCTGCTCTGCTTACGAAAGAAGGCAAAGTATACCACGGCTGTAATATTGAAAATGCATCATATAGCATGACAAACTGTGCAGAGCGCACAGCGATGTTTAAAGCTGTTTCTGAAGGCGTTCGTGACTTTGCTTCACTTGCTGTCGTAGCTGATACGGACGGTCCTGTATCGCCATGTGGAGCATGTCGTCAAGTCATTGCAGAGTTCTGTGAGCCAAACATGCCTGTCTATCTTATTAACTTAAAAGGAGATGTACAGGAGACAACAGTTGCTGGGTTGTTGCCAGGTGCATTTACTCCGGAGGATTTAGCTTATGCTGGAAACAAATAAAGGGTACAAGTCTGGATTCATTTCAATCATTGGCCGTCCAAACGCTGGGAAATCGACATTCTTAAACCGTGTTATCGGTCAAAAAATAGCGATTATGAGTGACAAACCTCAAACAACAAGAAATAAAGTTCAAGGTGTTTTAACAACGGACACGGAACAACTTATTTTCATTGATACTCCGGGAATCAATGAGCCTAGACATAAACTAGGGGACTTTATGCTGAAAGTCGCGAAAAACACGTTACGTGAAGTAGATGCGATTTTGTTGATGGTTGATTCTACTGACCGTATCGGTAAACAAGACCGTTACATTTTAGATATGCTCAAAGGGAATGAAACACCAGTCTTCCTGGTGATGAATAAAATCGATTTAATCCATCCTGATAAGCTTTTAAGCGTAACTGAATCTTTCAGAAATGAATTTGAGTTTGCGGATGTATTGCCGATTTCTGCACTTGAAGGCATCAATATCGAAGGATTGTTGAAAGTCCTGACTCAACACTTACCTGAAGGACCTCAATATTACCCAGCAGATCAAGTAACTGATCACCCAGAACGTTTCATCATTTCTGAGTTGATTCGTGAAAAAGTTCTTCACTTAACTCATGAAGAGATTCCTCATTCAATTGCTGTTGTTATTGAGAAAATCAAACGAGACGAAGACAGTGAAAAAATCCGTGTGACAGCGACGATTATGGTAGAGCGCGACTCACAAAAAGGTATTGTTATTGGTAAGAAAGGTGCTCTTCTTAAAGAAGTTGGGATGCGAGCACGTAAAGATATCGAAATGTTACTTGGAAGCAAAGTATTTCTTGAGCTTTGGGTAAAAGTCCAAAAAGACTGGCGTAACAAACAAGTTCATTTACGAGATTTCGGTTTCCGCGACGACGAATATTAATAAGGGGCGTGGGGGCAGTTGCTGAATCGAATTGAAGGCATTGTCTTAAAAACGCAAGATTACGGGGAATCCAATAAAATAGTCACCATCTATTCACGAGAAGGCGGTAAGGTAACTGCAATGGCAAGAGGTGCGAAAAAGCCAGCCAGCAGACTCGCTGCCATCACTCAACCCTTCACTCATGGGTCCTTCCTGGTCCAGCAAGGACGAGGAATGGGGACCATGCAGCAAGGGGAGCAAATGGAGTCTTATCGTCATATCCGGGAAGATATTGAAGCGACTGCCTATGCAAGTTTTGTGGTGGAATTAATCGATCGTGCAGTGGAAGAACGCACCGCTCAACCAGCTATTTTCAATTTACTTCAACAAGCACTGCATGCCATCTCGGAAGAATATGACCCTGAAGCGATTGCTTTGTTCGTGGAGTGGAAAATGTTGCCGGTCACCGGGATTTACCCCACACTGCATCAATGTGCTAATTGCGGAGCAACAGATGGAGAATTTGCTTTTTCGTTTCAACAGATCGGTTTTTTATGTCATCGGTGTTTTGATATTGATCGCTATATAATTCGTTTGACTCCTGCTCAAGTCAAGCTCATTCGGACGTTTTACACGGTGCCGATTGAGCAAGTTGGGAAGTTGACATTAAAAAAAGAAACGAAAACGTTTATCAAGAAAATCGTGAGAACCATATACGAGGAACAAACAGGCATTCGACTCAAGTCCAGGTCATTCATTGATCAACTCGATCGTTCGCCGCAATATTTCCCCAAAAAAGAAAATCCGTCTATTGCCCCTGAAGAAGGGCAGTAAGACGGTTTTTTTTATGCGAAATACGTGTGCTCACGGAATATTCTCTAACCTTTTTGGTAAAATGGATATTGCTGGTATAATATGAGGGGTTATTGCTGGTGGATATGAAAAAATATTTACTGATTGGCATGCCAGTATTATTACTGCATTAAATGGTCCCAAAACAAAATCTGAATTTTAGAATGGAGCTGGATTATTGAAGAGGTTAGTTATTATGACAGTTGGTATCACTCATAGCGGTAAGACTACATTTGCGAAAGCTTTAGAAACAGAGATGCCTAACTCAGTTGTGATTGATCAAGATAATCATGCTGAATTCCTCCATACATACTACCAAACGTTATTACCGAAACAAGGACATAATACGATCAAGTACTCTCTTACACAAACTATTGTGAATTATGCAGTTAATGAGACTAATTGCCACCTCATTCTTTGTAACTCAAATCGCAATCGTAAAGGCCGTTTGAAGCTGCTTGAACATTATCATAATGAAGGATTTACAAGCATTCTTGTGAATTTTGATGTGCCAGAACATGTTCTTAAAGAGCGGGTTGCGAAAAGTAAACGAAGTACAAAAATATTAAGAATTGCTTCAACGTTTGAGGAAGTGCGAACTAGGCAACAGAATGAGACTAATAAAGGTGATGTGATAGCACCGATAGAAGGCGAAGCGGAGCATTTATTTGTAATCAAAAACGCTGTTGAAGTTCAGTCTGTTATTAGAAAAATTATCGAAATTGCTGATAATTGATGAATGCCAAAAATTTATCTAAAGTGTACATAAGTTAAGATTGCAAAAGGTTTGCGTTTTTACTAGAAGAATCTCGCTTGTTGACAAAAGAATAATAATTAATATAAAAGTATAAAAATTGAGTTCTTATTTTTTGCACTCTATCGAAAAAGATTGTGGTCGGCTATTTCTTTCGCTTTCCGCGGTCGAAAAGCTGAGCCTGTGGGGTCTAGCTTGTTTCGTTTTTCCGCAGGAGTCTTCAGAAATAGCCAACCACCTTCCAACTTAAATATTTTGCAGAGACACGCTTACAGAAGCAATTTCTTTTGATTAGAGTGGAGGCGGCGGAAAACAACTGCTCCTGTGACCGCGAAACGCGTCCGCCGCAATGAAAATCAACATTTTCTTGCATAGGCTCTTTTTCAATAGTATACAGTTATATTCACTCATTTTTTTGTTTGTCTACAGTCTGGGATTGCGTTTTTACTAGAAGAGCTTTTTTTATTCCTAGAAAGCGTATCAATTTAATCTCACAGGACAAATGGGGGATACTTAGTGAAATAAAACACTATTATGGATCGGAATCGGTAGCAACTTTTAATAAAGATCAAATTAAGGAATTTAAAGAAAATTAACATCAATTAGAACACTTATTCCAGAGGATTATCTGAAGGAAATAGATGAGTTGACCGTCATTTTTAGTAATGAAAAGATGATAAGGTCAAGATCGCAGGTGATTAAGACCAGGAGGCTATGGAATGAAAATTAATCCTATGGGATGTTTTATCAATAATTTACGTTATTCTATAAGATCTGCAATAGAAACCGATGCGAAAAATTTATCTGAAGTTAGATTGCAAATAGATGGAGAAACGGAAAATTTAGATAGGGAAAAAGGCGAGGCATACATAGACGAAACAGGCTTTAAACAAGTAATTAAAGATGATACGGAAAGTATCAGCAACCTATTTTTAGTGGCAGAAGTTAATGGGAGAATTGTTGGTTTTTCAAGATGTGAAGGAAACAAATTGAAAAGAAGTTCTCATAAAGTAGAATTTGGTGTCTGTGTATTACAAGAGTTTTGGGGCTATGGAATCGGAAAAAACCTGTTACAACAATCCATTCAATGGGCAGATTCTAATGATATTAAGAAAATAACCTTGAAGGTTCTCGAAACCAATGATCAAGCTATGGAACTATATAAAAAATATGGTTTTGAAGTGGAAGGCATGTTAAGAAAAGACAAACTTCTTTCTGATGGAAATTTCTATAATACCATATTGATGGGGAGATTTAATGATTGACTCTTCTATTCGTTTAACTTTTTGTATGCCATTATTCCGTGCGATTACTATTCATGAATATTTTAAACCATGGCGAATAGTATGTTACGTGGTAGATAAATTGACTTGAAAGGTTGGGATGTTTTGAGTAAATTTGAAAATAAAAATCTGTTAATAACGAGAAATAATCTGCTAAATGAAATGAATTTATTAAGTGATGAAGAATTCAATTATAGTTCTGGAATAAAGAGCTGGAGTATTGCGCAAATATGCAACCACTTAGCTTTGACAGAAGAAACTTTTGCTAAGGCAATTGCTTATGGACTCAAAAAATCCAACATCAGTGCAGAACCCAAAAAAATCGATTATTTATTAGACAGATCAAATAAGTTGGAAGCACCAGAACTCGTTAAGCCACAAATTGAATCTGCCGAGACTCATCAAATTATTGACCAATTAAACAAGTCAAGAAATTTATTAAATAACATCTTAAATACTGTAGAAGATACATCGATCTTGGCTGACAAATCAGTAAAACATCCATACTTAGGTGATTTACCTCTTTATCAATGGATCGAATTAATTTATTTACATGAACAGCGGCACATTGAGCAAATAAAAGAAATTAAATCACTGTACCAAACCACCCGGTAGTCTTAATCAATTGAACTGGTGCTTTACTTCAAGATGGAGTAAAGCATTTTTCTTTATGGGACATTTAAAAATCAATTGAAACTGATAAATAATATAAAGTAAACAGGATGGTTAATCAATGACAATTGAAATTAGAAAAGTACAATCATCTGATTATGAAGATTTACTCGAATTGATGGCGGAATTAGGTTATCCTACATCACTTGAAGAACTTACGAAACGATTTGAGTTATTATTAAGTCATACTGAATATGAAACATTAGTGGTTGTAAAAAATAATCAATTAATTGGTTTTGCAGGGTTATGTAAGGCTCTATCTTTTGAAATTACTGGAGTATTTGCACGAATACAGGCATTCGTTATAAGTTCAAAACAACGTAAACAAGGGGTCGGCTCAATGCTATTGAAAGCTTGCGAAGAATGGGCTATTGTGCAAGGCGCAGGTTCCATAACTTTAAACAGTGGAAATAGAGAAGAGCGAATACCAGCACATGCTTTTTATATAAGAAATGGATATATTGGTAAAAGTACGGGTTTTACAAAAAAATTAATATGAGGTTCAGAAGTTTCTCTATTCAATTACCGGTTTTACTTCATGTGACCTCGTACAAAATGAGGTGATGCGCATTGAAAATAGAGAAATATTACGTGGAAACATCTAAAGGAAAGCTGCAATATAATATTAGCGGAAAAGGCAAACCCAATGTCGTTTTGATTAACGGTGGGTCGGGTCCCATTGAAGGTTGGATGAAAATACTCCCGGAAATTTCGCAATTCTCATCAGTATTTTCTTATAATCGATTTGGTGTTACTGGTAGCGATAAGCCAAACGAAAATCAAGATGGGATGACAATTGTTAATGCTCTACATGAAATACTAAAAATCTTGGGATTTGAACCTCCTTACTTACTTGTTGGACATTCTCTAGGGGGCTTATATGCAAATTTATATGCGCGACTCTATCCTAACGAAGTAGCTGGAATTGTCTTTTTGGAATCCAGCCATCCAAAAGATATCAAACTTGAAGAATTGGAAGGTAAGGCAGTAAAAACAATTAATAAGGTGCTCAAAATGTTGGATTCCTTATCTTCACACAAACAATTCGATGAAGTACATTTTGTAAAACGAACTGTGAGTCAAATTCATCAAATAGATGCTTTTCCCGAAATACCTGTATTTGTTGTTACAGGTGGGAAGAAAAATCGAATGATGCCAGAGGAAGTACGAATACAGCGACAAGATAATCAATTGGAATTACTGACATTGTCAAAGAATAGTAAACACATTGTTGCTGAAAAAAGTGGACATTTCCCGCAATTATCAGAGCCAAGAGTCGTCATTGATACGATCAAAGATTGTGCAAACGAAATAAATGAACTAGCCCATAACAAGTAGTCTCATATTGATAAAAATAGGGAGGGAGTTGTGATAAAATTCACATCTCCCTCCCTTAAATTATTCTATAGAGCAACTGAGCCCAAAAGCTTCAATCCTGTTTAAATTAAAATTCCAAGTGTTTTTCAATATATGCTTTAACTTCTACGATAGGCATACGTACTTGTTCCATTGAATCACGGTGACGTACTGTTACTTGACCGTCTTCAACTGAATCAAAGTCATACGTGATACAGAAAGGTGTTCCAATTTCGTCTTGTCGACGGTAACGTTTCCCGATTGATTGAGACTCATCATAATCGACCATAAATGATTTGCTTAAATTAGCAAACACTTCACCAGCGCCTTCAGCTAATTTTTTCGATAATGGTAAGATAGCCGCTTTTACCGGAGCTAATGCAGGGTGGAAACGTAACACGGTACGTTTATCATCGCCTTCAAGAGCTTCTTCAGCATATGCATCACATAAGAATGCAAGTGTGACACGGTCTGCACCTAATGATGGTTCGATACAGTATGGTACATAACGTTCATTCGTTATCGGATCGATATAGTTGAAATCTTCACCAGAGTGCTCCATATGGCGTTTTAAGTCGAAGTCTGTGCGGTCTGCAATACCCCAAAGCTCGCCCCAGCCGAATGGGAATTTGTATTCCACATCTGTTGTAGCAGATGCATAATGTGATAGTTCTTCTTTATCGTGATCACGTAAACGCATGTTTTCTTCGTTCAAACCTAAGTTCAGTAACCAGTTTTTACAATAGTCGCGCCAGAAAGTAAACCATTCCAAATCTTCACCTGGCTTACAGAAGAATTCAAGTTCCATTTGCTCAAATTCACGCGTACGGAATGTGAAGTTACCTGGCGTGATTTCATTACGGAAACTCTTACCGATCTGAGCAATCCCGAATGGCATTTTTTTTCGCATTGAACGTTGCACATTTTTAAAGTTTACAAAAATCCCTTGTGCCGTTTCTGGACGTAAGTAAATATCGTTAGAAGAAGTCTCCGTCACACCTTGAGAAGTTTTGAACATTAAATTGAACTGACGGATGTTTGTGAATTCTTGAGCTCCACAATCTGGACAAATAATGGCGTGTTCGCTGATTAATTCTTCCATTTTTTCGAATGGAAGTCCGTCAACAATCATTTCGATTCCTTTTGCTTCAAGAGCATCTTCAATCAGTTTGTCTGCACGATGGCGTGCTTTACATTTTTTGCAGTCAATCATAGGGTCATTGAAATTTCCGATATGACCTGATGCTGACCAAACTTTAGGATTCATCAAGATAGCTGCGTCAAGACCAACATTATAAGGAGATTCTTGAACAAATTTGCGCCACCAAGCTTTTTTGATATTATTCTTAAGTTCAATTCCAAGTGGACCGTAATCCCAAGTGTTGGCTAAGCCTCCATAAATATCTGAGCCAGGGAAGACAAAACCTCTGTGTTTCGCTAAACTAACTACATTTTCCATTGTGATTGTCATAACAATCCCTCCAAAAATAAAAATAGCACTCGTCCCCGGACAATAAATGTCCGGGGACGAGTGCATAATACCCGCGGTTCCACCCCAGTTAATTGCTAAAAGCAATCCACTTTCATTAGCATGACTCCAGGACGCCTTTTCTTGTTCGTTGCAGACTTGCACCGTCTCTGCTCGCTAAAGGATGAACAATACTTATTTTCCTATCTTCGTCTATATAATTGACTATATTATAGCATATTAAAATCTAAAGTGCCACTTAAACAGGGTACTAGATAAGCCCACTTAATTAGTATATAATATTGAACATTGAGTATAACACTTTTTGAGGCGGTGAGTCCGATCGAACTCAACAAACGTCAAGAGGACATTTTGCAAATTGTAAAAGAAAATGGTCCGATTACAGGAGAACAAATTGCAGAGCGTCTGCATTTAACAAGATCTACACTTCGACCGGATTTAGCTATATTAACCATGTCGGGGTTTCTTGATGCACGACCTCGTGTAGGATATTTTTATTCGGGCAAAAAAACTGGTCAAGCTGTTTCTGACAGCATGATGAATATGAAGGTTCGGGACTTTCAGTCAATCCCGATTGTTGTAGCAGAAGATATGACCGTATATGATGCCATCTGTCAAATGTTTTTGGAAGATGTCGGCACGCTATTTGTTGTAGATAAAAATTCATATTTAACAGGCGTTTTATCAAGAAAAGATTTACTTCGCACGAGTTTAGGTCAACAGGACTTAAATAAAATTCCCGTACATATCATAATGACTCGGATGCCAAATATAACATTTTGTTATAAACACGACTCACTTATCCATGCCGCGAAGAAGTTGATTGACAAACAAATAGATGCTTTGCCAATCGTAAAACAACATCCGGATGGTTACGAAGTGATTGGTCGTTTGACCAAAACAAACATTACACGTGCTTTTCTGTCATTAGCGGAAAATCACGATTTGTGAGGTGACGGAAACCATGAAAAAACTGCAAATATTTATTGTTTCGGATTCAGTGGGCGAAACAGGAGAATTAGTTGCGAAAGCAGCGGTAAGTCAGTTTAGACCTGGTTTACAGGATACGTCCTTAAAACGATTCCCTCATATCGAAACACTCGATCATGTGAAAGAAATTGTAAATCTTGCAAAACTGCAGCAAGCGATTATTTTATATACGCTTGTCCGAAAAAAGATGCGCTCAACTTTGCAAATGGAATGTGCAAAACAAAGTGTAAGATCCATCGATTTAATGGGTCCACTGATGGATACACTTGAACTTGAATTGAATGAAATTCCTTTTGAAGAACCAGGGTTAGTGCGGAAATTGGATGACGATTATTTCAAAAAAATTGAAGCAATTGAGTTTGCTGTAAAATACGATGATGGACGGGATCCACGTGGTTTACTATTGGCTGACATCGTCCTCGTCGGCGTTTCCCGCACTTCCAAGACCCCTTTATCTCAGTATTTAGCACACAAACGATATAAAGTCGCAAATGTTCCATTAGTGCCTGAAGTAGAGCCTCCGGAAGAGTTATTCAAAGTTGACCCGGAAAAATGTTTCGGACTTGTCATTTCTCCAGAGAAGTTAAATTCAATCCGGAAAGAACGATTGATTGCTTTAGGACTTAATGATGATGCAAGCTATGCAAAATTGGAACGCATTAAACAAGAAATCGTCCATTTTGAAAAAGTAGTTTCCCGAATTGGATGTCATGTGATTGATGTGACGAATCGTGCAGTCGAAGAAACAGCAAATGTCATCTTAAACAAAATCCAGTAAGGTGAAAACCATCCCTATGAGGGAAGGTTTTTTCTTTTGAAATAATAATTATTTTGTAGATTTTTCAAGAAAAACGTTTTATAATAAAAAATTGTGGTAAAAATATTTAATAAGGGTTGTCATTTCGTAAGTTTTGTCAAGATTTCAATAATTTTGATTTTTGAAAATCGCTATAAAAAAAACATTATTACTTCTACAAAGGGGGTAATATGTATTTTTTTTATTATTTTGTCGAAACTTGCAGGATTTTCATCGATTATCTCGAATTCAATATATAGCCTATAAAGATGGTGATGACAACGTGCAACGAATTCCGGAAGAAACAATTGAACAGATTCGCACGAGTAATGATGTTGTTGATGTTATTAGCGAATACGTTCAATTAACAAAACGTGGACGCAACTGGTTTGGTCTTTGTCCTTTTCATGGAGAACAAACACCTTCATTCTCAGTTTCACAAGATAAACAAATCTTTCATTGTTTTGGATGTGGTGCCGGAGGAAATGCCATTACCTTCGTAATGGATATCGACAATCTTTCTTTTCAGGAAGCAGTTAGCAAATTAGGATCACGTATAGGTATCGACCTGGACATTGAACCTCAGAATGGCGAAGCCAAAACGGTATCCAAAGAAGAAACACGAATGAAAGAAGCGCACACGTTTGCTATGAATTACTACCATCACTTGCTTCTAAATACGGAAGAAGGAGAAAAGGCCCTTCATTATTTAGAAGAAAGAGGATTTTCAAGAGAGCTTATTGAACAATATAGAATTGGGTGGTCACTACCTAATTGGGATGCCTTAACCACGTTGCTTGAACGTAAAGGATTCAATCCGGCCGAAATGGCACAAAGTGGTCTGCTCATTCAAAAAGAAAATAAAAATGAATACTTCGATCGATTTAGAGAACGAATCATGTTTCCGGTTCGTGATGAAGCGGGACATGTCATAGCATTTTCTGGACGTGTGTTAACTACGGAGTCGCAGGATGCGAAGTACATGAACAGTCCTGAGTCCCCGATATTTCAAAAAAGCAAAGTTTTGTATAATTTGGATGTTGCGCGCCCTATAATCCGTAAAAAGCATAAAGTGATTGTCATGGAAGGTTTTATGGATGTAATAGCAGCGGCAAAAGCGGGTATCATGAATACTGTTGCTACTATGGGTACTTCGCTTACAAAGGAACATGTTAATAAACTGAAACGTCTAACTGATTCTGTGACACTTTGTTACGATGGGGACGCTGCAGGGCTAGAAGCTGCAAAACGTGCTGCACAGCTATTAATGCAGGATAAAGTGAAAACGGAAATAGCCATCCTGCCAGATCAAATGGACCCGGATGACTTTGTTCAAAAAAATGGAGCAGAGGCATTCGAAAAACAAATAATTGAACGACCCCATGCTTATTTGGCTTTTATGATGATGGTTGCAAGACGTAATAAAAACTTTCAATTTGAAAATGACACGTTACAATACGTGCAAGAAGTTCTCGAACACTTTGTCGGAAATTCTTCACCAGTTGAACGCGATTTATATATTCGGCAATTAGCCAAAGAAACCAATATTTCGGAAGATGCGATTTATCAGCAATTTCGAAAGATTGAAGGGAAAGATATTAAACAGAACTCGAGACAACAGGCTCCTCCTGTTGCCCAAAACGCTCCGGTAAGTCGTAAGCGTATACAGGCAATTGATCGGGCTGAAAAATTGTTGCTCGCTCATATGTTACATCAAGTTGATATTGTCGATCGTTTACACCAAGATCATGGCCTACACGTATTCATCCACGATCCTTATGAAGCGATATTTGTTCGTCTCATAGGTTTCTACGACACATATCCTCAAGCTGATACACATCGTTTTCTAGAAATTCTAGAAGACACAGAACTACGAAAGCTGGTCATGGAAGCAACGTTAACAGAACGAGACCCGGAACATGCAAGTGAAGAAGTCTCCGACTGCTTACGACAAATAAATAAACATCGAATCGAGCTTCAAATTCAAACGAAAATGCACGAGTCCAAAGAAGCAGAAAAACTTCAGGATATGACACGTGCTTTAGAGCTAGCAAAACAAATGATCGATTTGAAAAAATCGTTATCAACGATGTAAATTGATTGGTTTTTAAAGGAGGAAGACTTATGGCGGACAAGTCTGAGCGTTCAAAAGAGGTAGAAACTGAGGTCACATTAGAAGAAGCAAAAAAATCTCTACTCGAACTGGGTAAAAAATCGGGGGAGCTGACTTTTGCTGACATAGCTGAAAAATTATCCGTATTTGAATTAGAATCAGATCAAATCGAAGAATTTATTGAACAGCTAGAAGCACAAGGTGTGGAGCTTGGTCGTAAAGACGGCGATGAAGAAGACTTAGAAAAATTAATGAAAAAAGGGCAAGAAGAGGAAACATTCGATTTAAACGATTTAAGTGTACCACCTGGTGTTAAAATCAATGACCCAGTGCGAATGTACTTAAAAGAAATCGGTCGTGTTGACTTACTTTCTGCAGATGAAGAAATTGCCTTGGCTAAACGTATTGAAGCAGGCGATGAAGAAGCGAAAAAACGTTTAGCAGAAGCGAACTTACGACTGGTTGTAAGTATTGCCAAGCGTTACGTTGGCCGTGGCATGCTGTTCCTGGATTTAATTCAGGAAGGTAATATGGGTCTAATCAAAGCGGTGGAAAAATTTGATTTCCGTAAAGGATTCAAATTCAGTACGTACGCAACTTGGTGGATTCGACAAGCGATTACACGTGCTATTGCTGACCAAGCTCGTACGATTCGTATCCCTGTCCATATGGTTGAGACCATCAACAAATTAATCCGCGTTCAGCGACAGTTGCTTCAAGACCTAGGTCGCGAGCCTTCTCCAGAAGAAATAGGGGAAGAAATGGAATTGCCAGCTGAAAAAGTGCGTGAAATTTTAAAGATTGCTCAAGAGCCGGTTTCACTTGAAACACCTATCGGGGAAGAGGATGATTCGCACTTAGGAGACTTCATTGAAGACTCGGATGCACAATCTCCATCTGACCATGCAGCTTATGAGTTGTTAAAAGAGCAGTTAGAGGACGTTTTAGATACTTTAACTGACCGAGAAGAAAATGTATTGCGTTTGCGTTTTGGTCTTGATGATGGACGTACACGCACTTTAGAAGAGGTAGGGAAAGTATTTGGTGTTACGCGTGAACGTATTCGTCAAATCGAAGCAAAAGCTTTACGCAAATTGCGCCACCCTTCAAGAAGTAAACGACTGAAAGACTTTTTAGAATAGATTGTTCAAAGATGCTCACACCGGTGAGCATCTTTTTTTGTTCTCTTTTTTAATAGAAGAATAATAGTTGTGAATGTTAGAATATTTCATATATAATGAAAAATGAAAGCGTTTTAAAATTAAAAGGGGTTGAATGTAGTGAATTTTGATTTATCGCAAGAACATCAGATGATTCGCAAGACAATGAAAGAGTTTGCGGATAAAGTTGTATCACCAGGTGCGATAGAACGTGATCGGACGAAAGCTTTTCCAAAAGAAATTTTTAAACAGTTAGCCGACATGGGGATGATGGGTTTACCGTTTTCAGAAGAATATGGTGGGGCTGGTGCAGATACAATCAGTTTTGCTATTGTTACTGAAGAACTTAGCAGAGCATGTGCATCTACCGGTATTACGTATTCAGCGCATATTTCTTTAGGTGGGGCTCCGCTTAATTTGTTTGGAACAGAAGAACAAAAACATAAATATTTAACGCCGATCTGCACAGGTGAATCTTTTGGAGCTTTCGGGTTAACTGAACCGAATGCAGGCTCAGATGCAGGAGGTACACAAACACGTGCAGTTGAAGATGGTGACGATTTCGTCATTAATGGCAGCAAAGTATACATTACGAACGCAAGTTATGCGAAACATTTGGCAATCACAGCGATTACCGGAGAAGTAGATGGTAAGAAGGAAATCAGTGCGATTATTGTGCCAACTGATGCTGAAGGATTCACAGTGATTGATAACTACGAAAAAATGGGCTTGAATGCTTCCAATACTACAGAACTAGTTTTAGAGAATGTGAGAGTACCGAAAGAAAATCTATTAGGCAAACGCGGCGAAGGATTCCGCCAGTTTTTAGTGACACTCGATGGCGGTCGTATCGGTATTGGCGCAATGGCGGTAGGGATTGCTCAGGCAGCATTCGACCGTGCGCTTCGTTATTCTAAAGAACGCAAACAATTCGGCAAACCATTGTCCGATTTCCAAATCACTCAATTCAAATTGGCGGATATGGCCATGAAAATCGAATTGGCTCGTACGATGGTCTATAAAGCTGCGTGGCTTAAAGATCAAGGTCGTCCATTCTCAAAAGAAGCATCAATGTGTAAATTATATGCTTCAGAAATTGCTATGCAAATTGCGGACCAAGCCGTTCAAATTCATGGTGGGTATGGCTATATGAAAGAATATGAAGTTGAGCGTTATATGCGCGACGCTAAATTATGCGAAATTGGCGAAGGTACTTCAGAAGTGCAAAGAATGGTAATTGCTCGTTTAATCGGCTGTTAAATTTCGCTAAATTGTCGAATTTATCACAATCCGTGAAAACTTCCGAGATAAGACTTTTCGTTTTTGATGGAATGCAGTACAATAACACTGTTGACTGATTCTATTTTAGAAAAAGAACGAACGAAAAAGGAGGTTACATGATGCAAAAAAATCCAATAGTTCCTTTCATTTTAATTATGGCATTTGGTATCGGTCTTATTTTCTTCTTATCAATTCAAGGTGTTGATAAAAAAGAAGAAATCGCTGCTGAACATGAAGGTGGCGCAGAAGGCGGAAAAGCTGAAACTGCAGAGTTCGATCCAGAAGTGGCGAAAGGAAAATGTATTTCTTGTCACGGAGGAGATCTTAAAGGTTCAGTAGGTCCTGCTTTAGCTGGTACTTCTTTATCTAAAGAAGAAATTACTAAAACTATCGTAAATGGTAAAGGATCCGGCATGCCTGCTGGTTTACTACCTGAAGATCAAGCAGCACAAATGGCTGATTACATTTTAAGTCTAAAATAAGCTGAAACCCTTATCCGAAATGGATAAGGGTTTTTTCATGCACTAGATTTGTCATGCTTCGTGAATAGAATACATAAGTGCACGAATAGAAAGTGTGAAATTCAAAATACCGCGAAAAGGACCTCTGAAACCGCGAATAGACGAAAAAATCATTTTCAACGGTCTTCCCATTACATTCGGGAACCCGTTTTTTCATGTCTATGGTACAATCTTGTTTATAGAAGAAAGGAGAGGATTTCGTTGAACGCACAACGTCTCTCAGAGCGATTAACACGTGTCGCTTCATTTGTTGAAAAAGGTTCAATTGTGGCAGATATCGGAAGTGACCATGCTTATTTACCATGTTATCTTGTTCATCAGCAGATTGCAGAAAAAGCAATAGCAGGGGAAGTGGCAAAAGGACCGTATGAATCGGCACGTAATCAGGTTCGTGCTGAACAATTGCAGGAACAAATTACGGTTCGGTTTGCAAACGGACTGCAAGCAATAGAAAAAGAAGATTCTGTTGATACAGTGACAATAGCTGGAATGGGTGGACCATTGATTGCCTCCATATTAGACCAAGATATCGACAGACTGATAACAGTAGACAGACTCATTTTGCAACCGAATATTCATGCGAAAGCAATTCGAGAATGGGCAATATTAAATGAATGGAAGCTGGTTGCAGAAGAAATTTTGCAGGAAGACGACAAGATTTACGAAATTCTGGTGTTGGAAAGAGGAAAGATGTCTTTAACAGCAGCACAGTTGCTCCTTGGTCCGTTTTTAATGGAGGATCGTAATGATGCCTTCCGTAAAAAATGGGAGAAAGAATCAGCTGAATGGGCACGCATATTAGAAGCGATTCGCGTAGCTGAATTATCAAAAGATGTACAGATGAAAAAAGAAGAAATCGAAGAAAAATTGAAGATTGTAAAGGAGGCTCTCAGTGCATGAAAACTGCGAATGGACACGAAATCATTCAATTATTTGAGTCCTGGTCGCCTAAATTCTTTGCATTAGAAGATGACCCCATCGGTTTACAGATCGGTAAATTGAATCTACCTATTAAAAATGTATTGGTTACACTCGATGTTACACTTGAAGTTGTACAGGAAGCAATCGACCAAAAATGCCAGATGATTCTCGCACATCATCCACCTATTTTCCGTCCATTAAAAAATCTCCGTACCGATTCGCCATCAGGTGAAATGTTTGCACTTTGCATCAAACATGACATCGCTGTTTATGCTGCCCATACCAATCTGGATGTGGCACCGGGTGGGGTGAATGATTTGTTGGCCGAAGCACTCGGATTAAAACAAATCAACATTCTGGAAGAAACATATGCGGAACCGATGATGAAGTTAGCCGTGTTTGTACCGACCTCATCTTCAGAAGATTTACGTAAATCGCTCGCATCTGCTGGAGCAGGGCAAATCGGCAATTACGATAGCTGTAGTTTTTCATCCACCGGAAAGGGGAGATTCCAGCCTATAGATGGATCAAATCCCTTTATCGGCACTAAGAATCACCTGGAAGAAGTAGAAGAGGATAAAGTGGAAGTAATTTTCCCTGCTTCCCAAAAATCAAAAATCCTAAGAGCCATGTATACAAATCATCCATATGAAGAAGTGGCTTTTGATATATGGACACTTGATTCAAAAACACAGCAGCAAGGAATTGGGCGCATTGGAGAGCTTGAACGAGAAATGACTCTTGATGAGTTTGCTCAACAAGTCAAAAATCGACTGTCTGTTCCTTTTGTGCGTGTTGTAGGCGATTCTTCGGCAAACATCCGTAAAGTGGCTGTTTTGGGTGGGGACGGCAATAAGTACATCCAAAAAGCAAAACGGGCAGGAGCTGATGTCCTTGTAACGGGGGATTTATATTTCCATGTTGCACAGGATGCACAAGCACTCGGCTTAAATGTAATTGATCCAGGACATCATGTTGAATCCATTATGAAAAAAGGTGTTTCCGAAAAAATGAATGGCATGTGTAAAGAGAAAAAATTCGACTGTACATTTATTGCATCGGAAATTTCCACTGAGCCCTTCCGAATCCTATGAAAAAAGCTATCCATTGCTGGATAGCTTTTTTATTAAGTAAGTGTATAGGGTTCAATCCGGTCAACCGGCTTAGGAGTTTTGATTTTAGGTAAAATCTTATCAATTGTAACCGTACGATCCAAACGATGAGTTTGTGGATCTAGTGGGTCATACTTCTCCAAAAATTGGACAACTTCTTTTACGATAGGTGTCGGTGTAGAAGCACCCGCTGTAACGGCAATGCGCTCAATTCCTTCTAACCATTCAAGTTTAAGCTCAGATAAGTCGGATATCCTGTAAGAAGGGGTGTTGGCAATTTCTTCGGATACCTGGGTAAGTCGATTTGAATTATTACTCATCGGATCTCCGACAACAATTAACAATTGGGCAGCACCGGCTTGATCGGCGACGGCTTCTTGTCGAACTTGAGTAGCCAGGCATATCTCTTTGTGCACTTCGATATGAGGATATTTAAGTGATAATTTTTCCATTAAGGCAGCAACATCCCATTGGCTCATCGTCGTTTGGTTTGTCACAATCAATTTTTCTGCCTGAATGTTCAGTTGTTCAACATCTTCGACCGTCTGTACAAGATGAACAGCATCTGGTGCAACACCTACTGCTCCTTCAGGTTCTGGATGTCCTTTTTTGCCGATGTAAATGACTTGATATCCTTCAGCTGTCTTTTCACGAATCAAATCGTGAGTAACCGTCACGTCAGGACAAGTGGCATCAATTGACACCAATCCTTTTTGTCTGGCTAATTCACGGACTTCAGGTGAAACTCCGTGGGCAGTGAAGATGACTGTGCCGCCATCGACTTTTTCCAGAATTTCTTTACGATTCTCTCCATCCAGCGTAATGATCCCGTCATTTTCAAAGGCATCGGTAACGTGTTTGTTGTGAACAATCATACCTAATATATAAATCGGGCGTGGAAGGGATGTATCCATCGCTGCATTACGAGCGATTACCATTGCATCCACGACGCCATAACAATAACCACGTGGGGAAATTTTGAGTACTTGCATATGTAGCACTCCTCTCAGAAGTTGTTAATTTTTATTATAACTGAGAGGAGCGGTGAATTCAAAAATCAAAAGGGTGGCTGGAAAATACGTGGTTGTGAAATTCCACCAACGCGGGGAGCAACGGATGCAACATTACGGACAGCGCTGGCAGTGGCCGTGGCGTCAGGCATATTTTGAAAACCTCTGTACATTCTCCATAATGCCGGTATGTTCTGGACCATAGGTGCAACTTGTTGGACCATAGGTGTCAGTTTCTGAGCGGTGTTCAAGAAACGGTCAGCGGTTTCCATGAACTGCTCAACACGGTTGGTTCCTTGTGGTAATCCACCATTTCCTAAGGCATTCCTTAAACCACCAAAAGGCGTTTGGGATGGATTAGCATTACTATTACCAAAGGCATTTCCTAAACCACCAAAAGGCGCTTGGGGTGGATTATCATTACCAAATGCATTCCCTAAACCACCAAAAGGCATTTGGGGTGGATTATCATTACCAAAGGCATTCCCTAGACCACCATAAGGCATTTGGGTTGGACTTCCACCAGAAAAGCTTTGCGGCATCGAGTGCCTCGGTGAAACATTCGGCATTTGTGATTGTGCGAATGGATAAAAAGATTGATAACGCATAAAATCCTCCTTTCTAAATAAATAGTTAATTGACGCAGAGGGCACACTACAACTATGATAAGCTGATGGTCTTCAAAATAATCAAAACATGATACAATGGAAGAACGTAAGGAGGGGCAAAAATGTCCAAATATACAGATTATGATTTTCAACCTTTTTTACAAAATGCCATTAGTAAATTAGGCTTTACAGAACCAACCCCTATTCAAAAAGAAATGATACCTCTAATTCTTAAAGGAAAAAGTGCGATTGGCCAAGCACATACGGGTACAGGGAAAACGCATAGTTTTTTAATTCCGATTGTTGAGCGAATCCTCACTGACAAAACAGAATTACAAGCTATCATAACTTCCCCAACACGTGAACTTGCTTCCCAGATTTTCGAAGAACTAAGCAAACTGACTGAAGGTACAGACATTCAATCAAAATTGTTTATCGGTGGAACTGATAAACAACGTTCGATTGACAAGTTAAAATCACAACCACATATTGTGGTTGGGACACCAGGTCGTATTCGTGACTTAGTCAAAGAGAATGCTTTGCTTGTTCATACAGCACCGATATTAGTAGTAGATGAAGCAGACCTCGCTTTTGACATGGGCTTTATCGAAGATATCGATGCATTTGCAGGAAAAATGCCAGATTCACTTGAAATGTTCGTATTCTCAGCGACGATTCCTGAACGCTTGCAACCATTCTTGAAGAAATATATGGAGTCTCCAGTACACATCAACATTGGTGAAAAACGACCAGTAGCAGAAGGAATTGTCTTCAATCTGGTTCCTGTTCGAAGCAAATCGAAAAAGAAACGTTTAGTTGAAGTGTTGAATGGGATTAATCCTTACTTGGCTATTATTTTTGCCAACACTCRAAAAAATGCTGATGACGTAGCCAATTATTTAGCTGAAGCGGGTTATCGTGTAGGACGGATTCATGGTGATTTAGCGCCACGTGAACGTACACGCATGATGAAACAAGTCCGTGAACTTGAGTATCAATACATCGTTGCAACAGATCTTGCTGCCCGTGGTATCGATATTCAAGGTGTCAGCCATGTCATCAACTATGAGCTGCCAGAAGACTTGGAATTCTTCATTCACCGTGTCGGACGTACAGCTCGTGCAGGTTTGGAAGGCACAGCTATTACATTATATGAACCGACAGATGAAGACGCGATTATCCGCATTGAAAAAATGGGAATTCCTTTTGTTCATGTGGATGTAGTTGATGGTGAGTGGTCACCTTTAAAAGAACGCCACACACGCAAAAACCGTAAAAAAACAACTGAAGATGAAATTGATGCGAAAGCAAAATCAATGGTCCGTAAACCGAAAAAGGTTAAACCAGGATACAAACGTAATATGAAATGGGAAATGGACAAAATCAAGAAGAGAGAACGCCGCATCAAAAACCGCAAAAAGTAAGGGGTGTTCTTTATGCTATTAGGTTCACATGTTTCCATGAGTGGAAAAAACATGCTGGTCTCAGCCAGTGAAGAGGCTGCGTCTTATGGGGCAGACACTTTTATGATTTATACTGGTGCACCACAAAATACGCGTCGTAAACCGATAGAAGAATTGAATATTGAAGCGGGACAAGCACATATGTTGGCGAATGGTATGTCGAACATTGTGGTTCATGCGCCATATATCATCAATATCGGGAACTCGTTGAAACCAGAAACGTTTGCACTCGGCGTCGAGTTTTTACAAAAAGAAATTGAGCGAACTGCCGCATTGGGTGCCAAACAAATCGTCTTGCATCCTGGAGCACATGTTGGGGCAGGAGCAGATGTCGGCATTGCAAAGATTATTGAAGGCCTAAATGAAGTGCTTTCACAAGATTTCCCTGTGCAAATCGCTTTAGAAACGATGGCAGGAAAAGGTACGGAATGTGGTCGATCTTTTGAAGAGCTTGCACAAATCATAAATGGCGTGACACATAACGAACGAATGTCGGTTTGTTTTGATACTTGCCATACGCATGATGCAGGTTACGATATTGTTGAAGACTTTGATGGTGTCTTAAATCAGTTTGATCAGTTGATCGGACTGGATCGTTTGAAAGTTCTTCATATTAATGACAGTAAAAATGTCCGTGGTGCAGGTAAAGACCGTCATGAAAATATAGGATTTGGTGAAATTGGTTTTGATGCACTTAATTATATCGTGCATCATCCCCAGCTTACTGGAGTTCCTAAAATTCTAGAAACACCTTTCGTTGGATCAGATGCGAAAAACAAAAAAGCACCTTATCTATATGAAATTGACATGTTCAAAAAACAGACGTTCATGCCAGAAAGCATTGAGAATTTACGTTCTTAAATCAAAAGAGACTCAAGCATATATTTGCTAGAGTCTCTTTTTTGTCGATTGATTATAGTCCAAAATGGGTGAAAAGCTTTTTAGTGCGTGTTTTGCCTAATATCCCTTGAAGTTGTTTATGAACATGTGCTGGTGGCCCAAACAATAACCATTGAAGTGAGGCTTTGTCAAAGATAGGGCGAACTAATTTCACTTCTTCTACGGTCAGGGTAACGGGAAGAATACTGGTCATTTTTGCAATTTCATCATCCGGTTTATCTTTTATTGCTTGAACAAGTTCCCAAATATCCATTACTTCATCCTTTCAAGATAATAGAGTTTACTTCTTGTCATTTCTTCGATATACTAATGCATTGTAAATCGTAATGATTATGAATTAGAAAGAGGCGATCTAGATGAAAACGCCATTAGATATCAACATACAAAATGTGTCATTTCAATATGATCAAACTGTTGTATTGAAGAACATTTCTCTACAAGTAAAGCAAGGGGACTTCCTCGCAGTACTGGGACCTAACGGATCAGGGAAGTCGACATTGTTAAAAATAATATTAGGATTGCTGAAGCCCACCTCCGGGACCGTTGAGTTATTTGGACAGAAGAGCCAGGATTTTAAAAATAGAGAATGGATTGGCTATGTCTCTCAAAAATCAAATGCTTTCAATACAGGCTTTCCAGCTACTGTATTTGAAGTGGTTGCGAGTGGTCTCGTAAAAAAATCGGGACTCTTTAAAAAATACCCAAAAGACGTAAAGCAACGAGTGGGAAATGCTCTACATTCTGTAGGGATGGTGGAGTTTATGAACCAATCCATAGGGGAGTTATCTGGTGGTCAGCAACAACGAGTGTTTATTGCGCGTGCACTAGTTGCCGAACCGAAATGTCTGATACTGGACGAACCAACCGTCGGGATAGATCATCAGCATGTGCAATCATTTTATAATATGCTTGCGGAATTGAATCGTGAACAACAAATAACTCTCATTCTCGTGACTCATGATGTCGATACTGTTTCAAGCAATATCAGTCACGTGGCATGTTTGAATCAGACGATTCATTTCCACGGATTAGAAAATGATTTCAACCAATTAAGCGACGAAGACCGTCAAGCCTGGTATGGTCACTCAGTTCGTAAAATTCACCATGTGAAAAGTGAGGGAACTCGATGATATCAGCACTATTTAACTATGAATTTTTACAAAATGCTTTTGCTTCAGGAATCATTATTGGGTTGATTGCACCACTCCTTGGTGTTTTCATTGTCGTTAGAAGATTATCGCTTATTGCGGATGCTCTCAGTCACGTAACGTTAGCAGGAATTGCAGGAAGTTTGTATTTATCTCAAACCACCGCCTTTTTCGCTCTTTTGAACCCATTATATTTAGGTATTGTTGCAGCTGTTACAGGCTCTGTATTGATTGAAAGATTACGTCGTTTATATAAACACTATGAGGAACTTGCAATTCCAATCATCATGTCTGCCGGTATCGGTTTCAGTGCCATTTTTATTTCATTGGCAAATGGATTTAGTTCCGATTTATTCGGTTATTTGTTTGGCTCTGTATCGGCGGTTAGTCGACAAGATTTATGGATAGTTCTGATCATTGCTGTGATTGTCGTCGTATTTTTGTTGATGTTTTATAAGGAATTATTTTTATTATCATTCGACGAGGAATATGCAAAAGCTTCAGGTCTTCCAGCGAAATGGGTTCACTTATTGTTTATGGTCGTTACAGCGCTCGTCATTGCTGCGAGTATGCGGATTGTGGGAATTCTCCTTGTATCATCTTTGATGACCTTACCTGTTGCAGCAAGCATGCGTCTTGCTAAAGGTTTTAAACAAGCTATCCTGTATGCCGTTTTGTTTGGCGAAGCTGCAGTGATTATTGGTCTTGTGATTGCATTTTATTTAAATATCGCACCAGGTGGAACAATCGTTGTGACATCCATCGCCATATTACTGCTTGTATTAATCGGTAAAAAGATATGGTTGGGTGTCGTAACGAAAAATGAAAGGGGTCGTCTCGTATGAATATTACGAAGGCATGGGACCTATTAAAAGAAAATGGTTATAAAAAAACAGATAAGCGAGAACAAATATTGAATTTGTTTAAAGACAATGAACGATATTTGACTGCCCGTGACTTGTTGGACGTGATGAAGAAAGATTATCCTGGCATGAGCTATGACACAATCTATCGAAATTTAAGTACTTTTGTGGAGTTAGGAATTTTAGAAGAAACCGAGCTATCAGGTGAACGCCATTTCAGAATGCAGTGCGAAACGGATCATCACCATCATCATTTCATTTGCATGACTTGTAGCAAAATCAAGGAAATCCATATATGCCCAATGGATCTGCTACAGGAAACATTGCCGGCTTATCAGATTGAAAATCATAAGTTCGAAATCTACGGCAAATGTCCGGAGTGTCAGTAAACTATATATAAAAAGCGTGAGGCATAGGCCTCACGCTTTTTGTTTAAGAAATGTATGTTGGATCCAACTGTCTGCTTCAAGCCAGTTATTCACGCGAATCACGCCATTTGGAACAGGCTGCTGATTATACGGCGTATTGAACAATAACACTGGAATGTTCAACTCTTCGGCGATGCCGACTGCATTGTCATGTTTATCTTCAAAAAACACATCAATTTCAAAATTTCTTGCCGTTTGAATCTTATCATGTGTCCCAATCAATTCAATGTGATCATATTCAAGATTCTGTTCGATAAACCATTGTAATGTGACGTCACGAACATTGTGACCACGTGCCGATATGAAATACAACTCATGCTGTTTCTTCCATTCAGTTAATATTGCGTGTGCATCCACTTGAATAGGGGATGAGGCATAAATTTCAGGTTCTGCTTGCTTGAACCATTTATAAAAATCTTCCGTTGTAACAGGAAAAGCTTTCGTTAAATCGTATTCTTTAATATCATCCAGTACCAAGTTACATTCAAAAGCTTTATTGATATGGGGCAGTAAAGAAGTCGGGCATGTGACAGTACCATCTATATCGATGCCAAATCGGTAGTTAGACATATGCTAAAACTCCTTTACGCGTTTAATTTTTCTTTTTCCTGCTTGTCGAAGTATTCTTGTGCAATCTTATCGATTTCCACTTTCAATTCTTCTACCATAGTTGCTTCTGGCACTTTGCGGACTGTTTTTCCTTTCATGAACAACAATCCTTCGCCACGAGCACCTGCAATGCCGATATCGGCTTCACGGGCTTCCCCTGGTCCATTTACCGCACAACCAAGAACAGCGACTTTAATCGGTGCTTTAATAGTGGAAATGTATTCTTCCACTTCATTCGCAATGGAAATCAAGTCGATTTCAATTCGACCGCAAGTTGGGCATGAAATCAATGTTGCTGCATTTGATGAAAGTCCAAACACTTTTAATAACTCACGTGCAACTTTTATTTCTTCGACTGGATCTGCACTCAAAGACACTCGCAATGTGTTACCGATTCCGTGGCTTAATAGTGCACCAAGTCCGGCAGCACTCTTGATTGATCCGTTGACTAATGTACCTGATTCCGTAATCCCAAGGTGGAGCGGGTAGTCGAATGCTTGTGAAGCTTTCACATAAGCTTCAATTGCCAAACTTACATCAGAAGCTTTTAAAGATACGATAATATCATGGAAATCCAAGTCTTCTAGTATTTTGATATGATGCAGTGCACTTTCAACCATACCATCGGCAGTAGGATAGCCATACTTCTCGATGATTTTGCGTTCAAGCGATCCAGCATTTACACCAATACGGATTGGAATGCCTTTTGCTTTAGCTGCATTAACAACAGCTTCCACTTTTTCACGTCGACCAATGTTACCCGGATTGATACGGATTTTATCCGCACCATTTTCAATGGCTTTCAATGCTAATTTATAATCAAAATGAATATCTACAACAAGTGGAATATGAATACGTTTTTTAATTTCAGCAATTGCATCAGCAGCACGGTCGTCCGGACATGCAACGCGAACAATTTGACATCCCGCTTCTTCCAGACGCAGAATTTCTGCAACTGTTGCTTCAACATCATGTGTTTTTGTTGTGGTCATACTTTGTATGAATAGTTCATTACTGCCACCAATTGTAATTTCGCCGACACGAACCGGTCGAGTTTTGGAACGGTGAATAATTTCACTCATGAAAATTCTCTCCTTTTCGGGCTCAAAGCCTTCACTATTCTTTATTTTAGCAGTCATGAAAAGGATATGACAAGGAAGAAACATTACTTGGAAAATTATGAGCAAGATAATGGCGTGTCTTTGTAAATTGGAACATTTATTATTTCGCCTGCTTGCAATGCTTGATTACGCAAATGTGGATTTTCTTTATAGAAAGCTTCCAACCGTTCAGGGAAGCTCACCCATACTTCTGAAGGGTACACGCCAAACAATGACAATACGGTATCACCTTCGAGAGCTTGAACCGGAAACACATCATATTCTTCTTGTTGAACGCAATCAGGTYCAGTCTTTGTAAAAGCAGCCAATGAGATTGTGCCATCGAGTAAATCTACCTTAATAATATAAGAAAGCAATAATATTGAGATTGCTAGTCCAATAATGCGCATAAAAAAACCCCCCTTTGTACAACAACTTATGCTGAACAAAGAAGGAATATACTTATTTTTTGGGATAATATTTTAGGGCGAGCACTAAATAGATTACACATACGATTGAAGTGCTAATGGTAATCCATCCGTCTGAAAGGTTTGTAAATAAGAAAGCAATTGACAGCACAGTTGGTGCAGTATAGGCAAATGCTGTGGTGCGCCAAACATGCCGGTAATCTCCTCGGCGTTTCCAAACTTTCAAGATCATCATTCCGACGAAAGCCATTATACTGATCCGGACAAACAATAATAGAGTGGACATGATAAATTGAGTAATAAAGGCAAAGGGATACAGAATCCATTCCATGTCTTCTACATAATCTAGCAAACCATCTATAGAAGAAGAGTCATCTTCCCATCCAGACGTAAATTGTATGAACGAAAGGATAGACAGAATGGTGACAAATAAAAACACATATAAAAGGACTTTGCCGATGGGCAGAAGCCGGAAAGCGGCAATTTTTTTCGGGTTGGTTATGGAAGCTAAGAATAGTTGCATGATTGACAAGAAAATCACTCCTTATAAGCTATCATACTACTTTCCAAAGATAGATTTTAAGAATTATTTGTACAAATTACGTACAAAGCTCTAAATGTTAAGTTCTTGTAAATATTTAATGAAGTTCTTTACAATCATTTGCACAATTCTTCATAATGGGGACTGTTGATAATTGTACATACAGGGGTTGAAGTTGAATAGTGGAACTTAATTGGCAAGAAATGATGTTTCAATTCATTGGAGGTCTAGGGATCTTCTTGTTCTCTATCAAATACATGGGTGACGGCCTGCAAAAAGCAGCAGGTGATCGCTTACGTGACATATTAGATCGATTTACGACGAACCCATTCATGGGTGTTTTAGTCGGGATTGCGGTTACAGTTTTAATTCAATCCAGTTCAGGTACGACTGTCATAACCGTAGGTCTTGTCAGTGCTGGATTTATGACGTTAAAACAAGCAATCGGTGTCATCATGGGAGCCAATATAGGTACAACAGTCACTGCTTTCATTATAGGGTTTGATGTGGGAGAATACGCTTTGCCCGTTATGGCAATTGGTGCTTTCCTGATTTTCTTTTTCAAGAAAAGCCAGATTCAAAATTTGGGAGAAGTTATTTTCGGTTTCGGTGGTTTGTTTTTAGGAATGGAATTAATGAGCGGGGCAATGAAACCTCTTAGTGAATTGCCAGCATTTATCGATTTAACCGTCAATATGAGAGAACATTCCATTCTAGGCGTAATTGTCGGAACGGTATTTACATTAATCGTTCAAAGTTCAAGTGCAACAGTCGGAATTCTTCAAGGTTTGTATTCAGAAGGGGTTTTAAATCTGGATGCGTCACTACCGGTTCTCTTCGGAGATAATATCGGAACAACCATTACAGCTGTATTCGCATCAATTGGTGCTTCGATTGCAGCTCGACGCGCAGCAGCTACACACGTTTTATTTAACGTGGTAGGTACAATTATATTTATGATGATTTTAGAACCTTTCACTATGTATGTTGAATGGTTGTCTGGCGTTTTAAATATAGGAGAAAAAATGCAAATTGCTTTTGCACATGGTACGTTCAATGTAGCCAACACCATTATTCAATTTCCATTCATCGGTGCATGGGCATACCTTGTAACGAAATTAATTCCGGGCGAAGAAGTAACAATAGAATATAAACCGAAGCATTTAGATCCTCACTTTATCGAGACAGCTCCTTCCATTGCTATCGGACAAGCAAAAGAAGAAATTTTGCGTATGGGTCGCTTCAGTGTTCAAGGATTGCAGGAGTCCTTTGACTATTTGAAAACACATAATAAAAAACATGCAGAAACGGGTTACCAGCTAGAAGACGCTATTAATAATCTGGATAACAAAATCACGGATTATTTAGTGAAAATTTCAGCTGAATCTATTTCCAAAGCAGACTCTACTCGACATATTATGTTAATGGAAACCGTTCGTGATATCGAACGGGTTGGTGATCATTTTGATAACATTATTGAGTTGATAGACTACCAGGAAGTTAACCGTCTTAAGTTAACGGACGATGCGATTAAAGATTTGACAGAAATGTTCACATTAACGATAGGGACTGTTGAAAAAGCATTGGAAGCATTGGACACAAACAGCCTTGGATTGGCACGTGAAGTAGCGGAGCAGGAAGATTTAATTGATAAAATGGAACGTAAATTCCGTAAAAAGCATATTTTACGTCTAAATGAAGGCATATGTTCACCTCAAGCGGGGATGGTCTTTGTGGATATTGTTAGTAATCTGGAACGAATCGGCGATCACGCTGTCAACATTGCGGAGGCCGTATTAGGTAAAAGAGCATAAAATGACATCTCCTCTGGTGCTTTACATCTTGCAAAATGTAAGGCACGATTAAGAGGGAATTTTTTTATTGGAGGGAAATCATGGAAATTGTTGGCTGGGGACTTATCATTATTAGTTTTGCTATTGGATTCATTGGACTCGTCTACCCAATTATTCCATCTGTAATTTTTATTGTAGGTGGATTTTTATTATATGGGGTGTTTTTCTCGTTCGCTGACCTCCCTTGGTGGTTCTGGTTAATTGAAGTATTATTTGTCATTTTACTTTTTGGAGCCGATATGATGGCTAATGCATTCGGCGTGAAAAAATATGGTGGGAGTAAAGCTGGTATATGGGGGAGTACAATTGGGTTATTAATAGGACCTATTGTTTTGCCGTTTGCAGGAATTATTCTAGGGCCATTTTTAGGAGCGATTATTGCCGAGCTCCTCTTTGCTCGCACATCCATCAAACAAGCAATTAAAACTGGGTTTGGATCAGTAATTGGGTTCCTGACTTCGGTTATTACAAAGGGTATCGTGCAGATCGTCATGATTGTCATTTTCTTTTGGGTTGTCTGATATTCAGTCGAAAGTCTGAATTCACAAAATTGCATTGATAATATTTGAACGAGAGAACTTATTTTGATACGCTATTAAATGTAAAAACTAATTAGAGATCCTTTAGGAGGAAATGACACATGGCTTACGAATTACCACAACTCCCTTACGCGTATGACGCACTAGAACCACATATTGACAAAGAAACAATGAATATTCACCACACGAAACACCATAACACATATGTAACAAATCTTAACAACGCTCTTGCTGGTCACGATGACCTTCTTAGCAAATCAGTTGAAGAATTGATTGCAAACCTTGATGCAGTTCCTGAATCAGCTCGTACTGCAGTTCGTAACAACGGTGGCGGTCATGCCAACCATTCATTGTTCTGGGAATTATTATCTCCTAACGGTGGTGGAAACCCATCAGGCGCATTAGCTGAAGCAATTGATGCGAAATTCGGTGGCTTTGATGCATTCAAAGAAGAGTTTGCTAAAGCAGCAACAACTCGCTTCGGTTCTGGCTGGGCTTGGTTATCAGTTAAAAACGGTGAATTAGAATTAACTTCTTCACCAAACCAAGACTCTCCGATTATGGAAGGTTCTACACCTATTCTTGGTTTAGATGTTTGGGAACACGCGTATTACCTAAACTATCAAAACCGTCGTCCTGACTACATTGGCGCTTTCTGGAATGTAGTAAACTGGGATGAAGTATCAAAACGATACGAATCTGCTAAATAATAAGAAAAGTGTAAAGCGCCACTCTAGCTCGACCCCGACGATGGAAGTAACGAATCGAAAACCTGTTTTCGAATGAGTTACTGAAGCGGAGGTGCGAGCTGGCGCTTGAAGCCAGACAATAAGAAAAGCGTAAAGCGCCACTCTAGCTCGACCCCGACGGTGGAAGTAACGAATCGAAAACCTGTTTTCGAATGAGTTACTGAAGCGGAGGTGCGAGCTGGCGCTTGAAGCTAGACAAATTATCGATAAATGAAACATAACACACACTCATTTCGTTAAATGAGTGTGTGTTTTTTTGCGCAAAATGATATACTACATTACAGTTAGAAAGCTAGAAGGAGGACTGCGGCAGTGCGCAAAACATCAAAAAAGAGAGCGGCAAGTGCAAAGGCAAAACACCTCGCAAATGTCGCATTTCGAATGAATATCCTCTTTTTCTCCATCTTTTTGTTATTCTCTATCCTCATTTTACGCCTCGGATATTTACAGATTGTCAAAGGAGAAGATTTCGTCCGTGAACTGGAAAGAACGGAAGAGGTACCTGTTAATACAAGTGTTCCCAGAGGAAGAATATATGATAGTGCAGGGCGTATTTTAGTAGATAATGAACCTAAAAATGCAATTACGTATACAAAATTGCAAACGACCAAACAAGAAGAAATGTTAACAATTGCTGAACAGTTGGCAAAGTTAATCGAGAAAGAGCCAGACAGTGTGACATTGCGGGATAAACAGGATTATTGGATTCAACTACATAAAGAAGAAGCTTATGAAAAAGTATCCAAGAAAGAAGAAAACAAATTATTGGCGGACGAAACACTTTCGTCAGCGGATATGCAGCTTCAAATCGACAAATTGGTTAGAGAGCGGATTACAGAAGAAGAACTTGCCACTATAACTGAGCAGCAACTTGAAGTTCTGGCAATATATCGCGAAATGGCATCGGGGTATGCATTATCACCACAAATCATTAAAAGTGAAAATGTGACACCTGAAGAATTTGCACGTGTTTCTGAGCGATTGACAGAAATGGTAGGAGTCAATACCACGACTGATTGGGTTCGAGTTCCTAAATCACCACTTGCTATTTTAGGTCGTACCACATCCCCGAAAGAAGGGATTCCAAGGTCCCAACTGGACTATTATATCTCACGTGATTACACGAGAAATGACCGGGTTGGTCGCAGTTATATTGAACAGCAGTATGAAGATATCCTACAAGGTCAGAAAACCGTAGTGAAAAATATTACTGACGGAAAAGGTACAGTAACCGAAACGGAAACAGTCTTTGAAGGTCAACCTGGAAAAGATCTAGTGTTAACAATCGATAGCGAGTTTCAAGCGAAAGTTGAAAGTTTAGTAGAAACGAAACTTTTGGAATTGAAAAAGAAAAATGGTTCAAACTTATTGGACCGTGCCTTTGTTGTTGTAATGGATCCAAATACAGGTGAAGTAATATCAATGGTAGGAAAACAACTTGGGAAAGATAAGAACGGTAAACAGGTAGTCAATGATTATGCATATGGAACGTTCACCACTTCCTATGAAATAGGCTCAGTCATTAAACCGGCAACAATTCTCACTGGTTACGACCAAGATGTTCTTGAAATGAACGAAAAATTGGTGGATGAACCGATTAGAATTAAAGGTACAAAGCCGAAAAGTTCGATTTTTAATCGATCTTCAAGAATTCTCATGAGTGACCTACAGGCACTTGAAAGGTCTTCGAACGTTTATATGTTTAAAATTGGTTTCCGTTTAGCCAATGCCATTTACCGACCTGACCAATCCATCAATATTGATGAGGCTGCATTTGGTACGCTACGTAATTCCTATGCACAATTCGGTTTAGGTGTTCCAACAGGGATTGACTTACCTGGCGAAGCTACCGGATTTAAAGGGAAAGAATTGAAGGCAGGGAAACTGCTGGATTTAACGATCGGTCAATTTGACACATATACTCCGTTACAAATGGCGCAATATGTATCCACGATTGCCAACGGCGGAAGTCGTATTCAACCACATGTTGTGAAAGAAATCAGAAAACCTTCTTCTGACGGCATTACGATGGGTCCACTTGTCACAGAAATAGGTCCGACCGTAATGAATCGTATTCACAATACGCAAAGTGAAATAGAACATATCAAAAAAGGGATGAACCTTGTTTACTACGGCAATCAAGGCTCTGCGAGATCATATTTTGGGGATGCGCCATACCAGGCTGCCGGGAAAACCGGAACTGCCCAAGTAGTTTATTACGGGCCGAAAGAAGATTACTGGGGAGACAATACAATCAACTCCACACACATCGGTTTTGCACCATTTGATAATCCTGAAATCGCTTATGCCGTCATGATTCCATGGGCGCCATATCATAATGGCGTGTATGAAAGTACGGGAACAATTCTTGCCCGTGAAGTCGTCGATGCTTATTTTGCGATACAAAAGGAAAATGGCAAAACTGAAGAAAACGAATCATCAACACTGAAAACTATTAAACCAGCATTTACAGATACTAAAATAGATGAAGATACCGAAAATTCAGTTGAATAATATATAAAAAAAAGACCATGATAACTTCAATATCATGGTCTTTTTTTGTTTACAATTTCTTTACATTCAGTTTATATGTCCTCAACATAGAACGTTTAAAGTATTGTTTGTAAGGGAAAACAACAACCAACCTTAGGGGGAACTAGACAGATGAAAAACTTGAAATTCTTTATGATGTCAACAATGATTGGCTCGGCACTTTTACTTGGTGCATGTGGTAATGAGGATAAAGAAGGAAACGGAGAAGCGACAGAACAACTGTCTGGCTCAGTTTCTGGTGATGGTTCATCTACAGTTGCTCCGATTACGGAAGCATTAGTTGAAGAGTATCGACTTGTTCAACCAGACGTTAAAGTAACTGCTGGTGTATCTGGAACAGGTGGCGGTTTTGAAAAATTCATTGCCGGAGAAACAGATTTCTCAAACGCTTCACGTCCAATTAAAGAAGAAGAGTCGGCTAAGCTTGGAGAAGCCGGTATTGATTTTACTGAATTAGAAGTTGCGTATGACGGTTTATCAATCGTTGTAAATAAAGAAAACGATTGGGCTAAAGATTTAACAGTAGAAGATCTTAAAAAATTATGGGTAGAAGATGGAACAACAAAAAAATGGTCTGATATTAATCCTGAATGGCCAGATGAAGAAGTTGTTTTCTACTCACCAGGAACTGATTCTGGTACATTTGACTACTTCAATGAAGTCATTCTTGAAGATGCAGATATCGTAAAATCAGCAACACTTTCTGAAGATGACAATGTCTTAGTACAAGGTGTAAAAGGAGACAAAAATGCAATTGGATTCTTTGGCTATGCTTACTACCTTGCTAACAAAGATACAATGAACGTTGTAACTATTGATGGAGTTGAACCAACTAACGAAACAATCGAGTCTGGTGAATATAAACCACTTTCACGTCCATTGTTTGTTTATGTTAAAAACTCTTCAGTAAAAGACAATGAAGCAGTATATGATTTCATGAAGTATACGGTTGAAAATGCTGGGGATATGGCTGAAGCTGTCGGTTATGTAAGATCTCCTGAAGAAACTTATAAAGAAGATCTTAAAGCTTTAGAAGCACTAAAATAAAGCATTAATAGAAGTAAAAAGTAAGTTTTGCAATAAGCGGTTAAGAAGGAGTAGCACTGGTGCTACTCTCTTCTCATGTTAATTGATAAGAAAGCTGAAGAGACAGTTGATAAGTCAACGTGAGAACGCCAAATCGCACGTAAGCGACAGCCAACTATTGAGCCTGTTCTTCCGGTTAATCCGAATGCCAGGGTTTCGCATTTTCACTTTTCTTACGTATAGGGGGATTTCAAATGGCTTCAAATGAACAAGCTTCCAAATTATCTGTCCAGCAGATGATTGCAAAGCAAAAAGGTAAGAAAGGAAAAAAATGGATAGAAAAATCAATTCCAGTTATTCTTTTCATAATTGCCTCAATTTCAGTATTAACCACGTTTGGTATTGTATTCACTTTGCTTTTCGAAACGTTTGAGTTCTTTCAGCGCGTTCCTTTCCTTGATTTTATTCTCGGGAAAGAATGGTTGCCTTTCTCAAATAACGAACCACTCTTTGGAATTTTGCCGTTAATTGCGGGGACTCTTAAAGTCACACTGATTGCTGTCGTGGTTGCGGTGCCATTCGGCTTAGCATCAGCTGTATATTTAAGTGAATATGCAAGTGACAATATGCGTCGGGTAATCAAACCAGTTCTTGAAGTATTGGCAGGAGTTCCTACCATTGTTTATGGTTTTTTTGCCTTAACTTTCGTCACACCTTTTCTGCAACAATTTATACCTGAACTGAAGATTTTTAATGCAATAAGTCCTGGTATTGTAGTGGGAATTATGATTTTGCCCATGATTGCATCTCTTTCAGAAGACGCCATGTCTTCAGTACCGAACTCTATTCGTGAAGGGGCGTTAGCCCTGGGAGCAACAAAACTTGAAGTGGCTATCAAAGTAGTATTACCTGCAGCCTTATCAGGTATTATGGCTTCCATCGTTCTTGCTGTGTCACGTGCTATCGGAGAAACTATGATTGTTTCTTTGGCAGGAGGGTCAACACCAAGATTCGATTTGGATATGACAGACTCGATTCAAACAATGACTGCTTATATTGTACAAGTTTCAACCGGTGATGCTGGATATGGAACGACCATCTATTATTCGATTTACGCAGTCGGATTTACTTTATTCCTCTTCACGCTTCTCATGAACTGGTTAGCTCATGCGATTTCAAAACGCTTTAGGGAGGAATATTAAGATGAAATATATCGATCATACATCCGTGGTTAAACGAATGAGTGGCAGGATGATTGTTAATAAAATATTTAAAACCATATTTTTCATGGCCACATTATTTGCTTTGTTATCGCTGGCAGTACTCTTTTATCGTATTGTGAGTCAAGGTGTGGGGTATTTAACTCCTGAATTCTTTACAAACTTTGGTTCGCGGTTCCCTGAAAAAGCAGGGATTAAAGCGGCATTGGTTGGATCACTTTGGATGATGGCCGTTGTTGCACCAGTATCCTTGATTTTAGGTGTGGGTTCAGCAATTTACCTAGAAGAGTATGCTAAGAAAAACAAGATCACACAATTCATTCGCATGAATATCGCGAATTTAGCTGGCGTACCATCTGTTGTGTTTGGTTTACTCGGTTTAACGATTTTTGTACGAGCATTAGCTTTAGGTAATAGTATTCTGGCTGCCGGATTTACGATGAGTTTGCTCATTCTGCCTGTTATTATCGTAGCTTCACAGGAATCCATTCGTTCAGTGCCGAATCATTTACGAGAAGCTTCTTATGGAATGGGCGCAACCAAGTGGCAAACCATTGTCAAAGTTGTCTTGCCTTCAGCGATTCCGGGTATATTAACCGGTGGAATTTTAGCTTTATCCAGAGCAATTGGCGAAACAGCTCCACTTGTAGTAATTGGTATACCAGTTATTATTCAATTCTTGCCAGAAAATTTACTTAGTCAATTTACTGCAATGCCAATGCAGATCTTTGACTGGGCAAAACGTCCACAGGAAGCATTTCAACATGTAGCTTCAGCAGGAATAATCGTCTTAATGATTTTCTTGTTACTGATGAATTCAATTGCTGTGTTCATTCGAAATAAATTCCAAAAACGTTATTAAGCCGATTCGGCACGGGAGGGTTTCAAAATGGTTCAACTGAATGTAAACAAACAAAAAACAACAAATTCAACAAGCACTAAACCAGAAACGATAGATAGAAACATTGTATATGATACGCGCCAATTAAATTTATGGTATGGCGAGCACCACGCATTGAAGAACATCGATTTAGCAATCAAAGAAAATGAAGTGACTGCAATTATCGGACCTTCAGGTTGTGGGAAATCGACATATATCAAGACATTGAACCGTATGGTTGAATTAGTACCTTCAGTAAAGACTTCTGGTGAAATCATTTACAGGGATCGAAATATTTTCGATGCCGATTACGGGGTTGAAGAGTTGCGAACAAAAGTGGGGATGGTTTTTCAAAAACCAAATCCATTCCCAAAATCAATTTATGACAATATTGCCTATGGTCCTCGTATACATGGTATTAAAAACAAAAAAACCCTGGATGAAATCGTCGAGCAAAGTCTTCGCGGAGCGGCTATCTGGGATGAAGTGAAAGACCGATTGAACGAAAATGCATACGGTCTTTCGGGTGGACAACAACAGCGTATTTGTATTGCACGTGCTCTTGCAATTGAACCAGATGTGATTTTAATGGATGAGCCAACTTCTGCTCTTGATCCGATATCTACGCTTAAAGTGGAAGAACTTGTACAGGAATTGAAAAAAAATTATTCCATCATCATTGTCACGCACAATATGCAACAAGCTGCACGGATTTCAGATCAAACTGCCTTCTTCCTAAATGGAGAAGTCATCGAGTTTGATAAGACTGACACAATTTTTTCTACACCTTCTGACAAACGTACAGAAGATTACATTTCAGGACGCTTTGGATGATCAAGAAGGAGGAATTTGAATGGTAGTAAGAGAAAAATTCGAACACGAGCTAAGAGGTGTTCAGGAGCAATTTTTAATGCTTAGCAATTTAGCCATTTCTACGTTAAATAAATCAATTGATGCATTATTAAGCCACGATGTCGATGTAGCCCTATCAATCATTGAAAATGACAAGCATATTAATCGCTTGGAAGAAGAAATTAATGACCGTGTCATTTTATTGTTGGCAAAACAGCAACCGGTTGCTACGGATCTGCGTAGATTGATTGTATTATTGAAAGCTGCCCATGATATGGAACGAGTTGGAGATTATGCTGTCAATATTGCAAAAGAAAATATCCGTATTGGTAAAGCCGATTTTGTTTCACCTATCAAGAATATCGAAGAAATGCGGTCTAAAACCATTACAATGCTAACGGAAGTAATGAAAGCATTTATCGAAGAAAATATTGAAGATGCACGTAAGATTGCTGAGCTTGATGATCAAGTGGATAATTTGTATGGCCAAACCATTCAACAACTTTTAAAAGTTGGCGCTGATAATCCGCAAATGTTAAGTCAAGTTACGCAACTGTCATTTGTATGCCGTTATTTGGAGCGATCAGCCGATCATGCAACCAATATAGCGGAACAATTATTTTATTTGGTCAAAGGTCGTCATTACGAACTGAATAAGTAAATGGACGGAGAAAGACACGTTTTGTCTTTCTCTTTCTATGTCGAGAAATATTTCACAGTTGGTAGTAGATTTTTCAATGAGGTATGATATAATAGGTTAGTCGTATAAATCATTGCTCATAAGATTTAAAAGATTCCTGATTAGAGTGGGAGGGATAATGATGCGCGTTAACATCACACTAGCTTGCACAGATTGCGGCGAGCGCAACTATATTTCTAAGAAAAACAAGCGTAACAACCCGGAACGTCTTGAAATGAAAAAATATTGCTCACGTGAAAAGAAAATGACTTTACACCGTGAAACAAAATAAAACCATTTAACCAAAACCTGCTCAGGTTTTGGTTTTTTTCATGGAGGGAATATTATTGGAAAAGACGACAATTCGAAAAGCTATCTTAAACGATTTAAATAATTTATTACCAGAGGAACATGAAAACCATTCATGCATGATACATAGAAAAGTATTAATGGAAGAAACGGTCAAAACAGCACAAGTAATCGGTATCACATTATCTGCATTTCCTGAAGTAGATACATGGAAATTAATTGAAAAGTTTTGGCAACAAGGGAAAAGAGTGGCCGTTCCGAAGTGTCATCCCGCCACAAGGGAAATGACTTATTTTGAAATAACCTCCTTTAATCAACTTGAGGTAGTGTATATGAAACTAAAAGAACCGATTCCAGCCCTTACAACTAAACTGGATACGCCTCAAATTGATGTACACATTGTTCCGGGAGTCGTATTTGATCCAAAAGGATATCGTATTGGCTTTGGTGGAGGTTACTATGATCGTTATTTAAGTACATACACAGGATCAACAATCGCGATGGCTTTTGACAGACAGATTGTTGAACAAGTTCCTATCGAACAATTTGATTTACCAGTACAATGTATCTTGACCGAAACAAAACGGATTGTATGTATGAAAACGGAGTGAAAGTATGAAATCAATTTATGATGTTCTTCAATATTTAAAACGCTATGGAACTTTTATCTACACAACAGACCGACAGGCTGATTTATTGTTAATGGAAGATGAAATTCGCGAATTGTATAACTCGCATATAATGGAAACGCAGGATTTTCAGATGGCTATTCTATTAATTCGGCAAGAACGGTCACGTTTAAATGACAAAAACATAAAATAACATGTAAAGACCATGTAAAGACAATCTGACGAAAGTAGTCAGGTTGTTTTTGTTTTTGGTAAAATATAGGGGTGGCTTGAAAAAAATTTACTTTTTTTTAACAAAAACGAAACTTTTATATGTTTCATCCGTCTTATAAGGGGTAACCAGGTGAAGGAGCATAGACATCTGACTATTTTACTCTTGAATTATTAACAGAAAGTTGCATGGTTGTAAAAAAAGGATTAAGATATACTAATGTTTCTTTCTTTTGTTGAATAAAATAGACTTTCTGCAATAAAGTCGCTCTTACCGTTTGTTACGGGAAATTAAATAATTCATGTGGAGGTCAGTCGTTGCCATTCTTATAAATGGGATTGCACGATGACTTTTTGCTGAAAAATTCAAAGTTTGAAAGTGATAAGGAGGATGTTAGGAATGAAGAACATAAAAATACCTAAACATTCGATTTTGGCTCTAGCCATTTTAATGACTTGGATTAAAACCTATGTGGTATACCATACGAGTTTTGATATGAAAATTGAAAATGTCATGCAAGAAGTAATTTTGTTTATAAATCCATTAAGCTTTTTGCTTTTTGTGTATGGTATCTCATTATTCTTTAAATCCGTTAAAGCCAGAAATCGATATTTATTAATTACGAGTACAATATTAGCGGTGATTTTATACGCCAACGTCGCATTTTACCGTTTCTTTAGCGATTTCATCACACTTCCGGTATTGTTCCAAACGAGCAATTTCGGAGACTTAGGTGCATCTGCAGCCGAAAGTATTTACTTCACGGATGTATTCTACTTTGTTGATGTTGCGTTATTATTTGCGGCAATTAAATGGTTGCCGAAAGTGACAGAATTTAAAGTTGTAAGACCAGCTATCCGTAGAGCATATTTTGTGTTGGCAGCAGCAGTTTTATTCCTGAACTTAGGATTAGCAGAAACTGAGCGTCCACAATTGTTAACTAGAAGTTTTGACCGTGAATTATTAGTGAAGAATATCGGAATGTATAATTATCATATATACGATGTTTACATTCAATCGAAATCTCATGCACAGCGAGCATTAGCTGATGGCAGCGAACTAGTAGAAGTCAATAACTATGTACGATCAAATCAAGCAGAACCTAATTACGAAGTATTTGGTACTGCTGAAGGCAAAAACTTAATTGTTGTTTCACTTGAATCACTTCAAAATTTTGTAGTGAATGAAGAAATGAACGGTGAAGTTATTACACCTTTCTTGAATGAATTAACGAAAGACAAAGATACGTATTACTTCCCGAATTTCTACCATCAAACAGGATTAGGAAAAACTTCCGATTCTGAATTCGTGGTAGAGAATAGCCTTTACCCATTAGGTGGAGGCGCAGTGTTCTTTACGAATAGTGGGAACACTTACAATTCAATGGCCGAATCATTAAATGAAAAAGGTTATTTCACAAATGTCATGCATGCGAATAACAAGAGTTTCTGGAATCGTGACATTATGTATAATGCCTTGAATGTTGAAAAATTCTATGATGTGGAAAGTTACGATATTGCTGAAGGCGATTCAGTTAACTGGGGAATGAAAGATATACCTTTCTTCGAACAATCAGTTAATCATATGGCTGAAATGGAACAACCTTTCTACTCACGATTGATTACATTGACGAATCATTATCCTTTCCATTTGGAAGAGAAAGATCAATTTATTCCTGAATACAATTCAAATTCAGGAACATTGAATCGTTACTTCCAGACAGTACGGTACATGGATGAATCAGTGAAATCTTTATTTGAAGACTTGAAAGCTAAAGGGTTATACGAGGATTCAATCATTGTCATGTACGGTGACCACTATGGTATTTCTGAAAACCATAATGAAGCGATGGCACAATATTTAGGAAAAGAAATTACACCTTTTGAAACTGCTCAATTACAACGTGTACCAATGTTCATTCATATTCCTGGATCGAACCAGGGTAAAGTTGTTGAAGAAGTTGCTGGTCAAATCGACATTCGTCCAACTATTCTACATTTATTGGGTGTAGACACAAGTAAAGATATGCAAATGGGTGCAGATATCTTTTCTAAAGACCATGAAGAATTTGTTGTATTCCGTGATGGTCGCTTTGTTACTGATAAAGTGGTTTATGCAGGAAATGTATGTTACGACAAGGAAACTGGTTTAGAAACAGAAGCTAAAGCTTGTGCACCTTACATTGAACGGGCGGCAGAAGAACTTGGATACTCAGATCAAATCATCAATGGGGATTTGCTTCGTTTTTACGATGAAAAAACAGGCAACCTGCTAATTGATGAGACTGCTGAACGTAAATAATGTATTCTGTTAAAAACGTCAAAAAGTGTAGAATCACTTTTTGACGTTTTTTTTTATTTATTGAAACACATATCGATTCAATACGTACTACTTGTATATAGGAAAGGGGGAATGGTTATGAGACGAAGCATTCGATACTACAGTATATTTCTTTTGCTTCTTTTAACAAGTTGCCAGCAGAATGTCTCAGAACCGTTCTTACCGGAAAAATCAATTTCCCCTGAACAAGAACAACCAAATAAAGAAGATACTATTTTACCTTTATCAGAGCTGAACGGAAATTTTGATTGCGTGATTGGCTGGCTTTCTGACGAAGAGATTCTCTATATAACAAGACAACAATCAGACTATCAAATTAATTCCTATCATATTGAAACCGGGGCTAACAAAATTATCTTTACTATTTCAGAACCTATCATTGAAGCGAGGATTCATCCGAACTTGTCTAAAATTGCTATTGTAACGTCCAGTAATTCATTGAGCGCGTCTATACATTTTTATTCGTTGGCAGGTCAGGAATTGGACAAGTTAACGATCGAATCATCCGAATTGTATTGGGACTGGCATCCAACTCAAGCTGATGAAATTTTTTTCAGTGCATTTTATGAAGACTGGACGTTTGATTCTTTTGTCTATTCAAGCGGAACAAAAGAAATGAAACGCTTTGAAACAAATGATCCATTTGGTAAATGGGGAAAAGAATCCTCTATATACACTATTAATTGGCCAGAAAACGATTCATTAAGTGGTGGAACATTACGTGAAGTGAATACCGTGACGATGAAGGAAGCTGAGTCGGACGCTACCAATATTATTCACGTGTCGGCTACAAATGATGTTGAAGTGCGAGTAAGTATTTCAGATGATCAGCAAAAGTTTTTGTACACACTGATACGGTATCGGGATGGGAAATCTACAACGTTCGAGTTGCCGGCCATCAGTAATTACTCGCAATGGTTTGTTCCAGAAATAGAATGGCTTAGTGATGGAACTATGTTGACATATGAAGCGTCTCAATCAGGTTTAATGGATGATATTCCATCAGACTTTGATCTTGTCCAATTGTCTATTACTGAGCCTATGAAAACAATATTGAAAGGACCTTATGAATCCTTTTCGTGCAATCCATCTGGCCAATATTGTTTAACAGGAGTTCAATTAGAAAATTTGCTAAAGGTTAAAAGTGGTGAAACATTGCCTTGGATTACATTGCAGGAATAATAAATAGGGTGCCCACGTGCCACTATTAATCGATAATTTAATTGGAACTAAATATTTTTAAGATCAGTTAAAGAAAACTGTGATGATTGAATAAAAATTGAGAGAGTACTTTGCGCCTACGATAAGTAACCATTTAGTTTATCGGAGACATAATATAAAAAAAGCTGACGTTCGTGTGAACGTCAGCTTTTTTATGGTATTAGTGTAATGCTGGTGGAAATCCGTGTTCTAAAATCGTCATCACTGTGAACCATCCAAAAATTGCAAAAGTTCCTACGTTGAAGACTAATCCTAAAAGGTTTTTCTCTTTAAATGCTTGGTAAGAACCAATTGCACCAAAGATAGCAACCAGGCCAAAAATAACCATTAATAAGTTCATTATAGACACTCCTTTTGACATCAGAAAATGAATGCCGAGTACAAGTTTTCTACCTTATTATAAGTTTTTATATATGATTTGTCGAGGATTAAAAAGTGTCGGATATATGAACTGCGAGAATGCCGACAGAGTTTCTGCTACAATAATCTTGAGGTGATTGACATGTTAAATATACGTACGTTCCCACTGGGTCCATTACAGACCAATTGCTATGTGGTAACCAATAAAGAAAAACAATGTTTGATCTTTGATCCAGGTGAACAAGGAGATGCTTTAATTAAAGAATTGCGGAGATTACAGGTAAAGCCTTTAGCAATTATTTTAACGCATGCTCATTTCGATCATATTGGAGCTGTCGATGTAGTACGTGATACGTTCAATGTTCAGGTCTATATACATCAGGCAGAAAAAAATTGGCTTTCTGATTCGACTAAAAATGGTTCAGCACGCTTTCGCGAATTGCCTTTAGTGGAAGGAAGACCAGCAGATGTATTGATTGATGCAGATGGTAAGTTGGAAATCGGACCGTTTTCATGTAAGATGTTCCATACTCCTGGTCATTCACCTGGAAGCATTTCCTATTGGTTTGAAGAAGACGGTTTCGCAATTGTTGGCGATACATTGTTCCAAGGCAGCATAGGGAGAACGGATCTTCCTTATGGTAACCATAAAGAGTTGATTAATTCTATTCACAATAAGCTGCTTACTTTACCAGAAGAAACAATCTACTATCCTGGACATGGTAATCCTACGACTCCTGCAGAAGAAATGGGCAATAATCCGTTTCTTAATGGATTTTGACAAAGAGCGTGTGTCCATAGTTAAATAACCGGTTTTTGTGGAGACCAAAAATCCCAAACAAAAAAGACAGTCATATGAAATGACTGTCTTTTTATAATCTTGATCAGTGTCCAGCACCAGGTACGTGAATAAATGTCGTATAGTAAGTGAAGCCAGCAAAAAACACCGTTAAATATGCTCCGAAGATGTAAATGTACATACGCTCTGAAAGGTTTAAGAAACCTAAAAGAATAAATAAACCTGTGTTCGCTAGAAATAATAATGATGCCGAATACATATCACCTAAATAAAACATAACTGCGAAAATTCCTGTCCAGAAACCCATCACTTTATACATATTGTTCATGAGTAGTCCCCTCCTTTTACAACTATACAATAATCTCTACCTCATTATAGATGATTCGGTTCCCAGATGTAAACTCTTGAATGTCTTTAGAATGTGACAGAACAGTGGAAGTTGTGAATTCTTACTTGAAAAAAGACCAAAAAATTTTCTGATCAGTTAAGTATGTCCAAATATAATCGATATTAAAAAGTTTTTAAAGATGTTTCTTATGTTAGTTGAAAACGTTTTACAAATTGTATAACAAATGAAAAGGGAATTGGAGGAATATTAAGGGTTGATTTTACATTCTATACTTATCCATCATTTAATCTCTAACCAGATTAGATTCGAAGAAAGACATATAATTCCCTCAAATGCCAACTGTTGAAAAAGTATCTTTTCTTTTGTCGATGATAATGGAAGGTCTTGATGAAATTCTAGCTACCCGCAGTCAATCATTTAAAGACTTGAATCTGAATATCGATGACTTGCCATTATCAAAAGTGGTTGAATTGATGATAGAAAATCCAGAGTTATTAAGAAGACCGATTTTGACAGATGGCAAGTAATTAGTGGTAGGGCATCAACCGGAACATTGGGGTTCCTTTTGACGCAAAAGTAAATTATTCCACGCATTATTAGTAGCAAAATAAAAATTTCCTGCCTTAAAAGGTGGGGAATTTTTATTTTGCTGAAAAATATATATTTTTTATGCTTATGACTTTATAATGTCGAGAACAGGGTATGAGCGGTCCTAACCTGTTTTGGGTGAATGGTCTTATACATGAATGAATTACAGAATATTATTGAACAAAAAAGTGAAGAGTTGATTAATCGAGCAGTATTAGCACGGGCTTCTGATATTCATTTAATTCCTACATCAGGAGGGTATACAATTTATTTTCGCTTACACATAAAATTGGTCCCAGCAGGTAAGCTTCACCTGGACATCGGGGATCGTATGATTTCTTACTTCAAGTTTTTATCCTCTCTTGACATCAGTGAAAAACGAAAACCTCAAAGTGGTTCATTCCAACAAATCTTCAATACACAAGAATGTTCTTTCCGCGTTTCGACTTTACCATCTGTTCAAAATAAAGAAAGTCTTGTAATTAGAATTCAATTGCATGATGATTCTAAACCATTACAAGAACTTGCTCTTTATCAGGATGCAGCTAAATTACTGCATGACTTAATGATGTCCCGTCAAGGTTTGATATGCATCACCGGACCAACTGGCTGTGGGAAAACGACAACCATGTACTCACTTACAAGTTATAGTACGCATCAATTGAATCGGCATGTCATTTCCCTGGAAGACCCGGTGGAAAACAGTCAATCCCACTTGCTTCAAATACAAGTGAACGAACGTTCTGGAATTTCCTATGCTGCAGGTTTGAAAGCGATATTACGCCATTCGCCAGATGTCATAATGATTGGAGAAATTCGTGATTCAGAAACAGCCCAAGCAGCTGTTCAAGCATCTTTAACAGGACATCTAGTTATTACGACTGTACATGCCAAGAATCCGATTGGATGTCTATATCGATTAATGGATTTGGGGATTCCGATTGATGACTTACAACAATCTATTCTTGGAATTACAAGCCAACAACTAGTAATCACTTCATATGATAGGGAAGGTGATCGGGTAACGCCGAACCGCTCTTCTTTGTATGAAATTCTGTATGGTCAAACTCTTGAAGAAGCAATCCATACGATAAAAATAGGTGGATCTTTTAACATGCCACAAAAGTATACGCTTTCCAATCAGTACGAGCGAGGAGTGAAACTGGGTGTCATTAAAGTTTCTCCCGTCACGTATTGAAGTACGAGATTGTCAAATACCCAGGAAAAAACAAGCCCAGTTTTTAAACAGACTCTCTACGCTCTTGTCTGAAGGATACACATTTTACGATTCTTTGGTGATGCTGTTGCCTCACCATGTAAAAGCAAGTGAAGAAGCACACAACAAACTTGCGGCCAACTTGAAAAATGGAGATGGAGTCACCACGTTATTGATGACATTAGGAATTCCCAAGAGTAATTTATTATCTATCCAAATGGCGGAATCCCATGGAAAATTACAGAAAGCGCTACTTTGTCTTCATACGCACATTGCTATGCTGGATCGGGCAAAAGCGAGCCTTAAAAAAGTGGTCATGTATCCTGTATTTTTATTTTGTATGCTGGCAGGGTTGTTTTTGGCATTTCGTACTTATTTTTTACCAAACATGCAGTTGCTTGCAAATTCCAGACAGAATACTGCATCTTCGAACACGATGAGTTGGACAAGCTTATTGCTGCATTTGCCAGATGTGTTAGTCACTGTCTGTCTGTTGGTCTTTATCATGGTGTTTTTGTTTCGGTGGGGAATTCAACGGTATTCTTATGCACGTCAATTATCCATCTTATTAAAAACACCCATCTTATCCAATTGGATGAAATTATTTTGGACGAAAAGTTTTTCACAGGAACTTGGGACATTATTAGCCAGTGGATTATCTTTGCAACATGCTTTGGATGTTTTGAAAAAACAAAATTACCAACCTTATTTGCAAGTTATATCTGCAAATATATACACATCCATTCTATTGGGAGATTCTTTGAAACAAGCAGTTCAGATAGCAGATTGTTTTATGGATGATTTTCCTACATACATTTCGCATGGAGAGGTAAGCGGACATTTAGACAGGGAGCTATTGATTTATAGTGATTTGCTGAATGAACAGACTGAAGCGTCCTTGACGAAATCTTTGTCTTTTGTCCAACCTGTGTTATTTGGCGTATTAGCAATTTGTATTTTGGCTGCGTATTTATCCATTTTGTTGCCTGTTTATGGAATGATAGATTTTATTTAATAGGAGGAAGCAAGTATGAAAAAGATAAAGTGCCAAAAAGGGTTCACTTTAATTGAAATGATGGTCGTATTACTGATAATTTCCGTTCTGATATTAATCGCAATTCCCAATGTGACGAAGCATTCGGCAACGATTGATGAAAAAGGGTGCGAGGCTTATATCAAAATGGTTCAAGGGCAAGTCGAAGCATATCGGATCGATATGAAAGATGTTCCTACACTTTCGGATTTAACAGATAACGATTATTTAAATGACGGTGAAACAACTTGTCCAAATGGTGATCAGATACAAATAGATGCAACTACCGGACTTGTATCGGTGACGGAAGATGTCGCTGGATAATAAAGGCTACTCGTTGCTGGAGTTATTACTCGTTTTGACGATTGTGCTGGTCATCAGTACGAGTGTGTTGTATGCGAACAATCAGTATGTTGAAAGACACACATTTGATTTGTTCTATAACCAATTGAAACTCGATGCCATGCACACTCAAATGACTGCTGTGGAAGAAAAAAGGTACGTTAAACTGATTTTTAACGCAGGAGGTAATCGTTACATTGGAAGAAAATCACTATACGAACCTCTTTTCGAGAGAAATTTACCTGCAGGTTACAGTTTATCTTCCAGTAGTACATTAACCGAGCTTGCCTATTTACCGAATGGTACAATTGAAAAATTTGGAACGATTGCATTTGTGACGCCCGGGGGCATTAAGATTGTCCGGGTCTTTATAGGGAAAGGACGGATGAGTCTTGAATAATCACCAAGGATTTTCATTCGTCGAAACGATTCTCACGGTCAGTATTCTTTTTTTGTTATTTGGGACATTGTTGCCTATGACAAATCAAATGATGTTTAATCTTGCCGAAAAGAAAGTGGCATTGCATGTGGCAATTGCGAAAAACCAAGCAGCAACTTTAATTAAAAATGGGCAAATGTCAGGTGAGATATTTCTCGACAATGTGTCTTTTTCCTGGCAATGGACAGATCCAACAATGTGTGTACGGTATGTTTTTTTTGAAGAGAGCAAAGAGTCGTGCGAAACCTTTTAACAGATAGGGGATACACATTAGTCGATGCAATCATTCAACTTGCAGTTCTGTTGTTGTTTTCGCAACTCATTTTGTTTTATTCTGTATGGTTTACACAAGTGGAAAAGCATTTCTTTCAATCAGTATCACTTGAATGGGAAATGTTTTCATTGGAAATGGAAAAAATCCTCTTTTCGGTCAATGTGATAGAAGAACAAGTCAATCAGACAGGAATTCGTCTGAAAAAAGATGGGGTGGAGTATGATATTGAATGTTACCCATCACTCATTCGCAAACAGAAGAATCGTTTGGGACATGAGCCTTTGTTAACGGGAGTTAAAAGGTGTAAGTTTCGAGTTGATGGTGATCAAGTAATCGCCCAAGTTGAGTTTTTAAACGGACGAAAAGAGGAACGTGCATATGAAGTGTTTATATCCTCGCAATGAATCTGGATTTTTACTGCCCGTATCCATCGTTTTATTATTTGTTGTGTCCGGCATCCTTCTTTACTTTGTTACTTCTTACATATCACAGATGAATATCTATGAAATGTTGGAAAGTCATTATATTTCTGCTACTATTATTAAAATGGAAAATTAGCGATAATAGTCGTTTAGTGATGATTTGTAGTGAAGTGAGCGGGGTAGGGATATGAAAAAAATTTATTTAATTGGTTTCATGGGATCAGGAAAAAGCGCTATCGGCCGACGATTAAGCTTTTCGCTAAAAATTCCTTATTACGACATGGATCAGGAGATTGTGAAAAAAATGGGGATGACCATCCCTGAAATTTTTGAAAGATACGGCGAGCCTTTTTTTCGTCAACAAGAACATGAATTTCTGAAAACCTTCAGAGATGAGTGGTGTATCGTATCGACTGGGGGAGGTGTTGCTGTTAACCCAAGCAATAGTAAAGTCATGCGTCAAACCGGTTTAGTATTGTTTTTGGATGCAACGTTTGCTGATATATGGAAACGAATTCATCGTGATGTTAACAGACCCATTGTACAATCATCTACTAAGGAAGAGTTGGAAGCGTTATATACCATGCGAAAGCGTTATTATAAAGCCACCGCCCATATTACCGTAAGAACCGAAGGACGCTCGTTAAGACAGATAACTGAATATGCAGCATTTCAAGTAAATCGCTTAAAGGCGAACGATTTTTGATAATAATCATAAATCGTTCGCCTTTAGAGTGTAATAAGAAAATAGATTGCGCTTACTTTGAATCAATGTTAGGATATACACGAAGCGGTACTCGCTTTTGTTCATTGATTTCTTAATATACCAAAACGCATGTTTTGGGCGGATGAATATACGGGGAGAGAACGCGCCAGTCGCGTCACCGAAGGAGCAAGTAGAAGCTACGAATCTCTCAGGTAAAAAAGACTCGTATAGGACGCATCTCTGGAGAATGCTATTACACTTCATAGCTACCAAAGAGGAAAGCCGATTTCAGGTAAACTTTCAGGTGCCAGGACAGAGAATTCTCATATAAAGGGGATTCTCTGTCCTTTTTTGTGGGTACAAGATTATTCATTTTGAAATCGGGAGACCAGATCTTATAAGAAAGATTGCTTAGTGAAGAGGAGGAAAATGAAATGTCGGAAAATTTAAAACGCACGCCATTATTTGATTCGTATAAAGCGTACGGTGGCAAAACTATTGATTTTGGTGGATGGGAACTTCCTGTTCAATTTTCCAGTATAAAAGAAGAACATGAAGCGGTACGCACAAAAGCAGGATTATTCGATGTCTCACATATGGGTGAAATCATCGTTCGCGGTGAAGATAGCCTTGTATATCTTCAAAAATTGCTGACTAATGACGTTTCCAAACTTCAAGATGGCCAAGCGCAGTATAATGCAATGTGCTATGAAGATGGAGGGACTGTCGATGATTTATTAGTATATAAAATTGCACAGAATGACTATTTACTTGTCGTCAATGCTTCTAATATCGAAAAAGATTTTGAGTGGATGAAAAAATTCATGATTGGTGACACCGTTGCACATAATGTTTCAGATTCATATGGTCAACTTGCTTTGCAAGGACCACTTGCAGAAAAAGTTCTGCAAAGACTGACAAAAGAAGACTTAAGCGAAATCGGCTTCTTTAAATTCAAAACAAATGTAAAACTTGGCGAATATGATGCTTTAGTGTCGCGAACAGGTTATACAGGTGAAGATGGGTTTGAAATATACGGAGAACCGGCTTCCATAGTCGCACTATGGGACTTGATTTTGGAAGAAGGAAAAGAAGACGGAGTATTACCTTGTGGTCTAGGTGCTCGGGATACTCTTCGGTTTGAAGCATGCTTGGCACTGTATGGCCAGGAGCTTTCAAGTGATATTTCACCACTGGAAGCGGGAATTGGGTTTGCAGTGAAATTGAAAAAAGAAGATGACTTTATCGGTCAAAAAGCGCTTGTTGCACAAAAAGAAGCGGGTATCCCACGCAAATTAGTAGGATTGGAAATGATTGATAAAGGCATTCCTAGACATGGCTATACCATTTTTAAAGATGATCAAGCTATTGGAGAAGTTACAACAGGTACACAATCCCCTACGCTGAAGAAAAATATTGGCTTGGGCTTGATTGTCAGCGAATTCACGGAGCTTGGAACTGAAGTTGAAGTGGAGATTCGTGGGAAGCGCTTGAAAGCTGTTACCGTGGCAACTCCGTTTTATAAACGCCAAAAATAACTGTCGGAAAGAGGTCATGACCCAATGAAACATCGTTATTTGCCTATGACGGAACAAGATCAAAAAGAAATGTTGGATACAATTGGTGTTTCTTCTATAGATGAGCTATTCTCGGATATTCCTGAAAAAGTTCGTTTCCAAGGAGAATATCAAATTAAAGCAGCCAAATCAGAGTCTTCTTTATTAAAAGAGTTGTCTCAAATGGCTGCGAAAAATGCGGACAATAAAGCATATGCATCCTTTTTAGGTGCTGGTGTATATGACCATTACAAGCCGATTATTGTAGATCATGTTATTTCTCGTTCTGAATTCTATACAGCTTACACTCCATATCAGCCAGAAATTTCACAAGGTGAGCTTCAAGCTATTTTTGAATTCCAAACAATGATTTGTGAGTTGACTGGAATGGATTTGGCGAACTCTTCGATGTATGACGGCGGTACAGCACTTGCAGAAGCAGGTATGCTTGCAGCTGGTCATACAAAACGCAAAAAACTTCTCGTTTCCGGTGCAGTCAATCCAGAATCTCAAGACGTGGTTCGCATGTATGCATTGGGTCAATCGATTGAAGTTGTTCAGATTCCAACTAAAGACGGCGTAACTGATATTGATGCATTAAGCGAAATGATCGATGACAATACTGCTGCTGTTCTTGTTCAATATCCTAACTTCTTTGGTCAAGTGGAAGACTTGCGCAAAGTTGAAGCAGTTACACATGGAGCGAAGGCTTTGATGGTGGTTTCTTCAAACCCATTGGCACTTGGGATTTTGACTTCACCAGGTAAACTTGGTGCAGATATTGTCGTAGGGGATGCGCAGCCATTCGGTATCTCTGAGTCCTTCGGCGGACCTCACTGTGGATACTTTGCGGTTACGAATAAATTAATGCGTAAAGTTCCAGGGCGTCTAGTAGGAGAAACAACAGATGAAGTGGGACGACGTGGTTTTGTTTTAACATTGCAAGCGCGTGAGCAACACATTCGTCGAGACAAGGCGACTTCTAACATTTGTTCGAATCAGGCATTGAATGCACTTGCTGCTTCAGTAGCAATGACTGCGCTTGGTAAAAAAGGTGTGCAGGAAATTGCCACTCAAAATATCCTGAAAACGAACTATGCGAAAAAAGCATTTGAAGCGGCAGGATTTGAAGTAGCGTACCAAGGTCCACACTTCAACGAAATCGTTGTCAACGTTAAAACATCTGTAACAACTATAAATAAAGAGTTGTTTAACAAAGGCATCATTGGTGGATTCGACTTAGGAAAAGTTGATGGAAAATTGGAAGGGCATGCGTTAATCGCAGTCACTGAACAACGGACGAAAGAAGAAATCGATGCACTTGTGCAAGAAATGGGGTCTTTCCGTGCATAAAGATAATCAACCATTAATTTTTGAAATGACAAAAGACGGCCGAGTAGGCTATAGCTTACCTGATCTTGATATTCCAGAAGTAGATTTATCAACGTTGTTGCCTGAAGGTTTGCTTCGAGAAGAAGCGGCGGAACTTCCTGAGGTATCTGAACTGGATATCATGCGTCACTATACAGCACTTTCTAAGCGTAATCACGGTGTCGATTCAGGATTTTATCCATTAGGCTCTTGTACGATGAAATACAATCCGAAAATCAATGAATCAGTTGCGCGTTTCCCTGGATTCGCTAATATTCATCCACTTCAAGATGAAGAGACTGTTCAAGGTGCAATGGAATTAATGTATGATCTTCAAGAACATTTGATTGAAATTACGGGAATGGATGATTTAACGCTTCAACCGGCTGCAGGTGCTCATGGAGAGTGGACTGCTCTAATGATGATTCGTGCTTTCCATGAAGCAAACGGGGACACACATCGTACGAAAGTAATCGTACCTGACTCTGCTCACGGGACAAACCCAGCATCGGCAACAGTCGCTGGATTTGATACAATCACGGTGAAATCTGACGAAAACGGCTTGGTTGATTTAGAAGATTTAAGAAGAGTGGTTGGGGAAGACACGGCTGCGTTAATGTTAACGAACCCGAATACTTTAGGGTTATTTGAAGAAAACATTTTAGAAATGGCTTCTATTATCCACGGTGTTGGTGGGAAGTTGTACTATGATGGAGCAAACTTAAATGCGGTTATGTCGAAAGCACGTCCAGGCGATATGGGCTTCGACTGTGTTCATTTAAACTTGCATAAAACATTCACAGGCCCACACGGTGGTGGTGGACCTGGATCTGGTCCAGTTGGCGTGAAGAAAGACTTGATTCCATTCTTGCCAAAACCAGTACTTGTAAAAACAGAAGAAGGCTACCACTTCGATTACGATCGTCCTCAATCAATCGGGCGAGTGAAGCCGTTCTATGGAAACTTCGGAATCAATGTACGTGCCTATACGTATATTCGTTCAATGGGTCCAGACGGGTTGAAAGCCGTAACGGAATACGCTGTATTAAATGCAAACTATATGATGCGTCGTCTGCAGCCTCATTTCGACTTGCCATATGATCGTCACTGTAAACATGAATTTGTATTGAGTGGCCGTCGTCAAAAGAAATTGGGAGTACGTACACTCGATATGGCTAAACGACTGCTTGACTTTGGATATCATCCGCCAACAATTTACTTCCCATTAAATGTAGAAGAGGGCATGATGATCGAGCCGACAGAAACAGAATCCAAAGAAACGCTAGATGCTTTCATCGATGCGATGATCCAAATAGCGAAGGAAGTCGAAGAAACACCTGAAATCGTGCAACAAGCTCCTCATACAACAGTTATTAAACGTCTGGATGAGACTAAAGCTGCCCGTACACCAGTATTGCGTTATAAAAAAGCATAAGAATGAAGAAAGAGAGCTCATCAATCGAGCTCTCTTTTAGATTCACTTCATTTACTGTTTATACATATAAGAACATGTCTTTCGATGATGCGTTCTGCAAGAAAACCATGGAATTCCTCAATTTAGAACTATTGACATAAAAAGACACCCTGTTAAGAGTATCTTTTGTTTTTTTAATATCAATTTTGTAGTATTATAAATCTCTTATCAAAGGTCGTATAAAATGTGTGAAAAACAGGAGTATCAGGTTTGAACCTATCAACATCCGGATATTTTTCGTTAAATTCTTCGATTAAGTTATTTATTAGCATATTATTACTCTCTCAATTTAGTTGTGTGCTGTCCGAATCCAATAAAATCAAGGAAATGAGTGTAATTGGTTTCATTGAGATCTCAGTTATTGTGAAATTTCATACATATTTTTTTGATGAAAAAAGTCCCTCCATTTGGAAGAACTTTGAATGACTTATTTTGTTCTGATTTTCCCAGTCCACTGACGGAAACCGCCTTGCAGTTGGTAAATCTGGTTATAGCCTTTTTTCTTAAGGAACAATGCCGTACGTGCGCTTCTTGCGCTATTTTGGCAATATAAGTATACGGGCTTGTCCGCACGAATTTCTTTGTAACGCTGACGCATTTGTGATGAAGGAATATTCCGTGCTCCAAGGATATGTCCACCTTCAAATTCTTTAGGTTCACGCACATCCACAAGTTGTGCTTTACGGTATCCTTCAATGAATTGTTCTTGTGTTAAACCTGATACAGCCTTTTTTAATCGCAAAGACGAGATTAAAAAGTAAATGATCAAACCAAATAATGCAGCAGAGCTAATGTATACAAATGTCAAAACAACTTTCCCCTTTCTATCTATGTACTTATTATAAAAGAAAGTGTAGCCACAATACAATCGGTTTGTTAATATGAATAGCATTGTGACATTTTGAGGAGGAAATTATATGTCTAAACCGATTTGGTATTTTATTAATTCTGGCGCTTGCAGTCCGTCCTTCAATATGGCGCTGGATGAAGCTTTAATGGACTGGCATAGTGATGGGATCCTTCCACCTATTGTCCGATTCTATGGATGGGAACCTGCAACATTATCCATTGGTTATTTTCAAAATGTCGAAAAAGAAATCAACATGGAAGCTGTCAAAGAGCATAACTTAGGTTTTGTCAGACGTCCCACCGGAGGACGTGGCGTATTGCATGAACATGAATTAACATATAGCATTATCGTCAGTGAAGACTATCAAGATATGCCTGCGACCGTTACGGAAGCTTACCGTGTGCTGAGTGAAGGGTTATTGATTGGTTTTCAGAAGCTTGGATTGAACGCCAATTTCTCGGTGCCTGATACTGATAAAATGAAGAGTGATTTGAAAAATCCAAAAAGTGGCGTCTGTTTCGATGCACCGTCATGGTATGAATTAGTTGTGGAAGGTAAAAAAGTAGCAGGAAGTGCACAAACAAGACAAAAAGGTGTCATTCTTCAACATGGAGCGATTCTATTAGACCTGGATGAAGATAAATTAGTTTCTTTATTTAACTATCCATCAGAAGCCGTAAAAGAGCGAGTTCGTAGAGGCCTTCCGCAAAAAGCGGTGGCAATAAATCGTTTGCGGGAAACTCCAGCTACGATCGAGGAATGTGAAGAGGCATTTAAAGATGGTTTTGCTGAAGGTCTTAATGTCAATTTTCAACCATATGTGCTAACAATCGAGCAATTGGATTATGTGAAAAAGCTTGAAGCTCGACGTTATGCAAATGATGAATGGACATACCGTAAATAATAGGTAAAAAGAATTAATTTTTTCAAAAAATAAGTAGTATTTTCCTATAGACGTTGTGTGTGTATGTTCGAACATACATCCGCTTTATTTGATTTAGATGTCAATATATAGTACCCTAAACACAACGCGTAACACTATATGTAGTGTTTTTTCTGTTAATTAAGGAGGAGTAGTAAATGGTACTAGTTTCCAAGCAACAAATAGGGGAGTTAAACATTGAAATGTTGAATAATGACATCGTTTCATTCCCTCAAGTTCATCCCATCACGAGTGACATGACATTAACTCACAAAGGTGTATCCAGGTTAGTCATGATTGACCGCTATTCTTTTAAAGATACTGAAAAGAAAACATTAAAAGCAGGCGACTTTGTCGTATTGACGGTTAAGGAAGACCCGAAATTCCCTGCCCGCGGTTTGGGTTATATTGTTTCCATCGATCATTCGATAAATAAAGTACGTGTTTTAATTGAAGAAGATTATAGAAGTGCAATTGATGATCCAATTGAGCAGGAGTCGGGTATTGTAACTCGTTCCATTAATGTCATCGAAAAACCTTTGGAAGTTTTCTATGAGCAAATTGCTAAACGCAATGCGACCGGACTTGCTTCTGTTGAAACTTCGGAAGAGAAGAAAAAAGAATGGTTTGAAAAGTTTTATCAGCAATTGGTCCAATTGAAATTTATTCCTGCAGGCCGTGTGCTTTATGGAGCGGGTGCAGGAACAGACGTTACGTACTTCAATTGTTACGTTATGCCCTTTGTGCCGGATTCCCGTGAAGGTATTTCCGATCACCGTAAACAAGTAATGGAAATTATGAGTCGAGGTGGGGGTGTTGGAACAAACGGATCAACTTTACGTCCACGCAATACACTCGCTAAAGGTGTAAACGGAAAGTCATCGGGTTCTGTTTCCTGGTTGGACGATATCGCAAAACTAACACATTTGGTTGAGCAAGGCGGCAGTCGCAGAGGCGCTCAAATGATTATGTTGGCAGATTGGCATCCTGACATTGCGGAATTCATCATTTCCAAAATGCAAAATCCTAGAATTCTACGTTTCCTGATTGAAAATACAAATGATGAAACCATCAAGCAATTAGCTAAAGACAAGCTTAAATTTAAAGCTCTGACACATCAAGAAGAAGCAATGTACCAAGGGATAGTAAATTACAAGACAATTCCAGGCCAGGGTGGATTCAGTGATGCAATTTTCCGTGATGCAGAAACGAAACTCCACGATGGAGGCACCTATAGTGTTAACAATTCCGAATTCTTAACTGGAGCCAATATATCTGTGACATTGACCGACGATTTCATGAAAGCTGTAGAAGAAGACGGCGATCACGAGTTACGCTTCCCCGCTGTTGAAAGTTATTCAGCTGAGGAAATGGTAACGTACAATGAGAAATGGCACGAAGTCGGGGATGTACGTGAATGGGAAAAACAAGGACATGCCATCCGAACTTACCGTACGATGAAAGCAAACGATTTGTGGAACCTCATTAACATTTGTGCAACGTATTCTGCAGAGCCTGGCATTTTCTTTATCGACAATGCAAACGAAATGACCAATGCAAAAGCGTACGGACAACAAGTGGTTGCTACAAACCCGTGTGGAGAACAACCGTTGGCACCAAATTCTGTATGTAACTTGGCAGCTGTGAATTTAGCTCAGTTTGCGAATAAAGATACAAAAACTGTCGATTTTGATAGCTTGAGAGAAACAGTACGTGTTGGAGTTCGCATGCAGGACAATGTTATTGATGCAACACCTTACTTCCTCGAAGACAATAAAAAACAAGCTTTGGGTGAACGTCGTGTTGGTCTAGGAGTAATGGGGCTTGCAGACTTACTAATTTATTGTGAAAAAGAATACGGTTCAGAGGAAGGAAACGTTCTTGTCGACCAAATCTTCGAAACGATAGCGGTAACAGCATATGAGACGTCTGCAGAACTTGCTTCAGAACGTGGAAGTTTCCCGTTCTTGCAAGGGGAAACAAATGAAGAAACTAACCGTCTGAGAGACGCTTTCATCAATACCGGATTTATGAAAAAAATGCCTGAGCATGTTCGTCAGTCTATCAAAGAAACAGGCATTCGCAACTCTCACTTGTTGACCGTTGCACCGACTGGATCAACCGGAACATTAGTGGGAGTTTCGACAGGCTTGGAACCTTATTTCTCCTTCACATACTATCGTAGTGGCCGTTTAGGGAAATTCATAGAAGTAAAAGCGGACATTGTTCAGGAATACTTGAACGCAAACCCTGAAGCAGATGAACAAAGTTTGCCAGAATGGTTTGTTGCTTCAATGGAATTGGCACCTGAAGCTCATGCGGATGTTCAGTGCATAATTCAACGTTGGATTGACAGCTCGATTTCGAAAACCGTTAATGCACCACGCGGATATACAGTTGAGCAAGTACAAGGCGTTTATGAAAGACTTTATCGTGGTGGTGCTAAAGGCGGGACAGTTTATGTGGATGGCAGCCGTGATGCACAAGTCCTGACGCTTAAAGCGGAAGAAAATGTGATGGATGAACATCATTATGAAGAAACCATCATTGGGAAACGTCCAGTTGTCCTGATCGATACAATCCAAGATCTTCGTTCAACGAATGTCACAATCGGCTCAGAAGTAGGAAACACTTGTCCTGTTTGCCGTCAGGGGACCGTAAAAGAAATGGGTGGCTGTAATACGTGTACAAATTGCGGTGCTCAATTGAAATGTGGACTTTAAGTTTAACAGTTAAAAACGCTGTTTGAGAATGACACTAGCAAGTAGATTTATTAGATGAAGAAAACGCACGCTGTATCCTTGGGATACAACGTGCGTTTTTTCGATTTTGATTAATCTGTTTAACATTGAAAGAGCCGAATCAACGCTTGTAAAAGTAATTAACGTTTTAATTGTACTAATTTTTTTAAAAAGCACTATATCTATGAATAGAGAGAGTGAGGTTAGTCAAAATTGAATAAATAGAAAGGATTGTGATTTGAATGAAAGGTACTCACTTCTTAACGATTTCAGTAGCACATGCTGTGGTTTTCACTATAATATTAAAGTTTCTATATGTTTTTGATTATATTCCATGGAGCCCAATAAAATGGACTCAGAGATGGCAAGTAATTTCCCACGCTCACCCATTATTCAAATGGCTTCTTACTCTTCTGGTCGTCTTCTTGATCATCAATCTTGCGATGGCTCTGTTCATGATTGTCAGCAAAATGCCGCCGATTGCCACGTCAATTGTTGTCGGATTAGCCATCTGGATTCTGCTGGAATGGAGTATTTATCAAGATTTTTCCCATATAAGTTGGAAGTCGGTACCGATTATTTCGGTTATTTTAATAATTTGCCGAGCCCTTGCCGAGACCATTCATTACTATGATCAAGAGGTTTATGATGACAAGAGAAAGTAGTTGCTGCAACTATTTGTTATGATAAAATGAAGGGGGCACGATGGAACTGGAGGGGAAAAGATGAAAATTCTTTGTTTAAATGGGCCTAACCTAAATCGTTTAGGAAAACGTGAACCTGCTATTTATGGATATGAAACGTTGGAAGATGTAGAGCAAAAGCTTATAACTCACGGAAAACAATCGGATATTCATGTTCAATGTAAGCAATCAAATCACGAAGGTGAACTAATTGATTGGTTGCACAATGCAGAAGATGATGGAATTAACGGCATTATTTTCAACCCTGGAGCTTATACTCATACAAGTTATGCGATACGTGATGCCATCGCTTCCATTACCGTTCCGGTAATAGAGGTTCATATTTCTAATATCCATAGCAGAGAAAGTTTTCGTCACAAATCTGTCTTGGCTCCTGAATGTGTTGGTCAAATATGTGGTCTCGGAACTTTCGGTTATACCTTAGCACTAGAAACATTTTTACATAGAAGAAAAGGGGAATCTTAAATGGAGAAATTGTCTAAATTACGTGAAGCTTTAGGGGAACACCAGATTGATGCCTTGTTAATTACAAGTGGCTACAATCGCCGGTACATAACTGATTTTACGGGGACTGCTGGTGTTGCCATCGTTTCCAAAGATCAAGCTGTTTTTATTACGGATTTCCGTTACACGGAACAAGCGGCAAAACAGATTAAAAACTTTGAAATTGTCCAACATACGAAAACGATGCTGGAAGAAGTAAGTGTCCAATTAGAAAAAATGAATGTGAGAAAAGTAGGTTTTGAGAAAGACGACATGAGCTATGCCATGTATGAGAGTTACAAAAAGGCGGTTAATACTGAACTTGTACCTGTATCAGGTCTTATTGAGAAAATCCGCTTGATTAAGACGCCTCAAGAGATTACTATTATTAAGGCTGCCGCGGATATCGCTGAAGCGGCTTTTGAACATATCCTTACATTTATCGCACCTGGAAAAACGGAATTGGAAGTTTCTAATGAACTTGAATTCTTTATGCGCAAACAAGGAGCATCATCATCTTCATTCGATATTATTGTGGCATCTGGGCTTCGTTCAGCACTTCCACATGGTGTCGCGACGGATAAGGTCATCGAAAAAGGTGATTTTGTTACATTGGACTTCGGTGCGTTGTATAATGGATATGTATCAGACGTAACGAGAACTGTTGCTATCGGTGAACCGAGTGAGCAATTAAAAGAAATTTATCAAATTGTACTAGACTCACAACTGTTGTCTTTGGAAAAAATCAAACCAGGTATGACTGGAATTGAGGCGGATGCAATCGCTCGTGATTATATCAAATCCAAAGGTTATGGTGAAGCGTTCGGTCATTCTTTAGGACATGGTATCGGATTAGAAGTACACGAAGGGCCTGGATTATCTTTCCGTTCGGAAACTGTTCTGGAAGAAGGTATGGTAATCACAATTGAGCCGGGTATTTATTTACCAGGTGTCGGTGGGGTTCGTATTGAAGATGATGCGATTGTTACAGCTACAGGGCTTGAAAAATTAACACATTCTACAAAAGAGTTACTTATCTTATAATTTTGGAGGAACACTCATGATTTCTGTAAATGATTTTAAAACAGGTTTAACAATTGAAGTAGATGGCGGTATTTGGCGTGTACTTGATTTCCAACACGTGAAACCAGGTAAAGGTGCAGCGTTTGTCCGTTCTAAACTACGCAACATTCGTACAGGTGCAGTGAATGAAAAAACATTCCGTGCTGGAGAAAAAGTGGAGAAAGCTCAAATTGATAATCGCAAAATGCAATATCTTTACGCAAATGGTGATACTCATAATTTCATGGATACTGACTCGTATGAACAAATTGAACTTGATTCAAAACAAATCGAGTACGAATTGAAATTCCTTCGTGAAAACATGGAAGTGCATATCATGCAATACCAAGGGGAAACGTTAGGTGTAGAATTGCCGAATACGGTTATTTTGGAAGTTACTGAAACAGAACCTGGTATTAAAGGTGATACAGCTAGTGGCGGAACGAAACCTGCAATTTTGGAAACTGGATTATCAGTTCAAGTTCCTTTCTTCATCAACCAAGGTGATAAACTGATCATCAACACATCTGAAGCAGCTTACGTTTCAAGAGCACAATAATTAGAAAAGTGTAAAGTGTCACTCTAGCCTGACGCCGGCGTGGAGGGAAGGTTTCCTTTGCGACGAGTAACCGCAGGAGTAGGCGGGCGCTTGAAACTGGACATACCATCAATTTTCAAGGATGAAAATCCTTGAAAATTTATTGCTTACCTAAATAATGAATAAAAAATAAAGTTGCCAATTGCACCTAGTGCTATTGGCAACTTTTTTTCATGTCTCAGCCTCTTTTTGCATACGATGAATAGACAGAGGAGGGGACAAGTCGGAATTTATGGATGTAATTCGAGTGGCAGGAATCGGATTGATTCTTGCATTGTTACACCTTTTCTTTGAACAGACGGGGAAAAAAGAATTTTCATTCTTTTTATTTGTATTTGGCTATCTGTATATGACCGTGGAAATGTTACGTTTCCTACGTTTCTTTTTTCAAGAAATCACTACTTTTTTCGAATGGCTTACCATTTCGGTGTAAGTTATGCAAATGATCCTGGTAACGATAGTAATCATATTTCTGATGTTGTTGCTTAAACAAATCCTACCGCAATTTACACCTCTACTTTTGAGCTTTTTCTTTTTTATTTTACTCTCAAATATTTTATTTCAAACTCTTTTTCCAATCGTAAGAAACGTTCTTGAATCTGCACCTAAGGAAGCGCTCCCAATAGCCAGAGTATTGCTGATTTCTGTATTCGTGACATTTATAGGTGAAGCCTTGATTGAATGGTGCCGAAATTTAAATCTGAATACATTTGTTCCCATCATTTCGATAAGTTGTCATGTGTTGATTCTCACCTATTGGTTGCCCCTCATTCAGCAAATGTTTAACACGCTGACTCGGCTATTGATCGAATAATATAGGTGTAAAAGAGGTGAGAAGGTTCATGCTTGAACCCTTGTATGCCTATTTTTTTGGTGTAACCCGATATTTTATCGTACTGTTGATCGCTATTGTTTTTGCGATGATCATCGATATTTTATTTCCTGCAGCCAAACGATGGACAAGGTTATCCCTGTTTTGTATTGCTGTCCTGTATACTTTGACGCCTGCCATTGATGCGATGCATATTATGCAGCAATTTGCGCGACAGATGGTGACGGTTTTTATGAGTGTCTACCCCGTGTTGACAGCGGGCTTGTTGATGAATAGTGGAACGATGGCATTTTCAATTTGGAACCCTGCGCTCTATGTATTTATTCAATTTACAGTGGTGCTGACCGAAAGAATCCTTATTCCATTACTTATGACCACCATATTGCTGGACTTCATTAGTCGCTTTCATCCGGCTACCCCTTTTTCAAAACTGACCGATATTATTCGCACTTCTTTACTAAGTATCGTTTCAGCAGTAGTCGTCATTTATAGTTTTTTTATTTCGGTGCAAGGGTTTATTTCTTGGAATATCTCAAGTGCTGTTACGGAGCCCATCAAAAAAATCATTCAGCAAAACATCCCGTTTGTTGGTTCTTTTTTTTCCGAGAGTCTTAGTACATTTACCCGATTTTCTTCTTCAATCACTTCGATTACTGGCGGTGGCATTGCCATCACAATCCTACTGGTTGTGTTGATTCCTACTTTGAAAACCATCAGTATCGCGTTTTGCTATCGAGTAGTGGCTGCCATTATTGAACCATTCGGACCAGAGGATCTGGCCAGTTTTCTTGATGATATCGGAAAGTCGATTTTCGTTTTAAGTATCTTGTCATTTCTTATTGCCTTTGCGTTTTTCTATACAGCCATTTTCATTGTGATATTAGTAAAATTCTCCATGATGATGAGGGGTTAATGATGGCTGAATGGTTAAAGGGATTAATGTTCATTATTCTGCTGAGTGAAGTTCTCCAGGCTATCTTCCAGAAGTCTGATTCAAATGAAAAGATAGAAGAATATACGAAGCTGGGACTTGCCATGTACATGTTATTGTTTATCTCTTCTTTTTTCTATGAATAGTTGAGGAATGCTTGTCATATAGTTTATCAAATGCCTGTCTCACTTAAGAGAGGAGCGTGATTCCATCCATTAAAACGAATCGAATGAAAAGCGGGATCCTGCTCGCGAGTCTCTTGGTATTCATGGTGTTTTTCTTACTGAATGAATCCATTTTCACCAAGCAACCTAACACATCCAGTCAGTCACAAGATGCAGTAACGCTGGAACACTCATTGAAAACGGCATTGGAAAAAATGGCTGGGGTAGGTGAAGTCGAATTATTTTTTTACACAGGCATGAACGAGCCTCAACAAACAGTTACGGAAAAACCTAGCTTTGCCTTGTTTGATCAAACAACCAATGAGCAAAAAACTATTCAATCAGTATTGGTAGTAGCCAGTGGAGCAGATCAAGCAAAAACCAGAATTATGTTAAAAGAATACTTAGCAGCAGTATTAATACTGCCAGAACATCGAATTGTCGTCGTCCCGATGGATGAGAAAGGGGTTTCTAAATGAAAGTCAAAAAACGTACAGTATGGATGCTAACTCTATTAAGTTTGGTAGCAGTAATTTCGGTGTATTACGTGAACGAACCTAACAATATGCCCTTTGATGGTTTAGCTATTTTCTCAGATGAAGACCTTGATCAAATGAAGGTCGAAGACACAACTGAAGATGAATCAGTTACACCAGTATATGCTCAAAGTGCGTTATTTGAAGAAATGAGAATGGAATTACTAAACGAACGCAGTCAGTTAAAAACACAATTAACTACACAAATTGCTTCAAACGAAATGTCGGCTGATGAGAAAAATGAAGCTTACTCAACTATTAACGATTTAACAGTACGCGAATCAACGGAAGCAATGCTTGAAATGCTCATTCGTTCACTAGGTTATTCAGATGCCTATGTACAGACAGATACAGGGAAAGTAGATGTAACTGTAATCGCTGACGAACTTGGGAAAACACAAGCAAATGAAATTATTCACATCGTAATGAAACAATGGGAAGATGCAAAAAAAGTAACGGTAGCATTCCAACCAGCTTCAYAATGAACGAAAAGGGCCGATATGGTCCTTTTTTTCATTTTTCTTAGCAAAACCATGCCGGATTAAAATCGAATCGTTGCTCCTGCGGTTAATCGTCACAAAGAAAACCTTGTCTTCCAACGTCGGTGTCGGACTAAAACGGGCTTCTTCACCTTTCGGATTAGGACCAACTGCTAAAAAATTTAGGTTATCTATTTCAAATTTTCTCAATAACGTCTAAAATAGAAAAGGAACGTAATTCGATATAGGGTAAGGGGAGTTCGGTATGTTAAAAGTACAAGAAATTCGTGAAATTATTAAATTAATTGACCACTCATCCATTGATGAGTTTATTTACGAGTCAGAAGGCACAAAAGTTAAACTGAAAAAGAATGGTGTACAAGTATCTACTGAAACAGTTGTACCTCAATCAAAACCAGCGGCACCTGCTGTTGAAGCTCCAGTGGCAGTAGAAGTGAATCCAACACCGGTTGCTCAAACTGTAAAAGAAACAATTGCAAATGTAGAGACGAAAGAATCAGCTGTTAATGATGAATCTCTTCTTAAAATTACTTCACCAATGGTAGGAACTTTCTATCAGTCATCTTCACCGGATACACCGGCATATGTTCAAGTCGGTGATAAAGTAACAGAAGACGGGATTGTATGTATTGTGGAAGCGATGAAATTATTCAACGAAATCGAAGCAGAAGTGTCTGGCGAGATTGTAGAAATTTTAGTAAAAGATGGACAACTCGTAGAGTACGGCCAACCTCTGTTCTTAGTAAAAGCGAACTGAGGGGGAACGGATGATGAAAAAAGTATTAATTGCTAACCGTGGTGAAATCGCGGTTCGTATTATTCGTGCGTGTAAAGAGTTGGATATCGAAACAGTTGCCGTCTATTCGGAAGCTGATCGTGAAGCGTTGCATGTTCAAATGGCAGATGAAGCTTATTGTATCGGTCCTAAACAATCGAAAGATAGTTACTTGAACTTCAGCAATATTATCAGTGTTGCAAAGTTAACGGGTTGTGATGGAATTCATCCCGGTTATGGCTTTTTGGCAGAGAATGCGAGTTTCGCGGAGCTGTGTGAACAATGTAATATAACGTTCATCGGTCCTACTTCTGACGCTATCTCCAGAATGGGTACAAAGGATGTAGCGCGTGAAACAATGCGAAAAGCAGGCGTACCGGTTGTGCCTGGGTCCACAGGTATTGTTGCGGATGAAAAAGAAGGTCTGGAAATCGCTCGTGAAATAGGATTCCCGGTGATTATTAAGGCAACTGCCGGTGGTGGCGGTAAAGGTATTCGTGTCGCACGTACGGAAGAAGAACTTGTTAAAGGCATTCAGATTACACAAAAAGAAGCTGCTGCTGCTTTTGGAAACCCTGGCGTCTATATTGAGAAGTTCATTGAAATTTTCCGTCATGTTGAAATTCAAGTTTTGGCTGATAGTTTTGGCAATGCGATTCATTTAGGCGAACGTGATTGTTCAATTCAACGCCGTATGCAAAAACTAGTAGAAGAAGCACCATCCCCAGCGCTATCCCCGGAAATTCGTAATCAGATGGGTGACGCGGCTGTTAAAGCTGCCCTAGCTGTTAATTATCGCAGTGCAGGGACAGTTGAATTTATTTTCGATCACATCAATCAAAAGTTTTACTTTATGGAAATGAATACGCGTATTCAAGTTGAACATCCTGTTACTGAAATGGTAACTGGCATTGATTTGATTCAACAACAACTTAAAGTCGCTTCTGGTGAAAAATTAGCTTATACACAAGATGACGTGAAAATTAAAGGTTGGGCAATTGAGTGTCGCATTAACGCTGAAAACCCTTCGAAAAACTTCATGCCTTCAGCGGGTAAAGTTGATATGTATTTAGCGCCGGGCGGATATGGTGTACGCGTGGATTCAGCAATGTATTCAGGCTACAGCATTCCTCCTTACTATGATTCAATGGTCGCAAAACTGATTACTTATGCAGATACCCGAGAAGAAGCGGTTGCAAAAATGAAGCGTGCCCTGAGTGAGTTTGTTGTAGAGGGTGTTCATACAACAATTCCTTTCCATGCAAAATTGATGGACCATGAAGAATTCAAATCTGGTGATTTCGATACGAAGTTTTTAGAGAAATACGACGTCATGAATTCCTAGGAAAGGATGATTGGAATGGCTGAAAAAACAACAACAGCTTATTTGCAAATGATTCCGTCTGGTAAAGAAGAGTTAGGAAAGATTGAAGTAGCACCAGAGGTTTTAGAAGTAATCGCTGGAATTGCCACCACAGATGTTGAGGGAGTGGCGGGTACCCGTGGAAGTTTCGCAACAGGAGTTGCCGAACGTCTCGGCAAAAAAGTCCACGGTAAAGGAATCAAGACAGAATTGACTGATGAAGGTCTATTTGTTGAAATTTATTGCACTGTGAAATACGGCGCGTCGATTCCTAAAGTTGCCAAAGAAGTTCAAAGTCAAGTGCGTCAGGCAATTTTAAATATGACGTTACTTGAAACACAAGAAGTAAATGTCCATATTACTGGCATTCAATTCGAACAACAAAAAGAAACAACAAACGAATAACTCACAACATCGTTCGGTCTATCCGGACGGTGTTTTTTTGTTTTGATAATAAAGTTTGGGGTAACCGCACGATTTAGTTTCGTAAAAAATGCGCGACATCATCCACATCCTCTTAATAGAATTGTTGATAAACAAGTAGAGGACCAGCAGTTATCCGCAGCGTTTACGAAAGCCAAAGAATAATGAAAAGTAAATACTACAAAGGCAAAGACCTTTCCTGTGTGCATTCACTTGGGTAAGGTCTTTTTTCGTTTGGATAGATTGACAATCTCTTCAAATGAGAGTAAATTTGAAAGACCAAAAAGGAACCGTTCGATTTAGAACAGTTCGTTTAGGAAGGAATGGTGAGGAGTCAATTGGACAATGAAAATCAAAATTTAACAAGGTCCATTCAATTATTACGTTCATTTTCGAACATTCAAAAGAACATGATGAGGTTCGTCCAGAAGTCAGCGGTGGAAAATGGATTATCCATTCCCCAGTACACAATATTGATGACCATCGTCATCCATAAGGAAATGACTCAAAAAAACGTGGGCGAGAAAACCTTTCTCCCCAAAAGTACTCTGAGTCAAGCCGTAGATGGGTTGGTTCGGGAAAGTTTGCTGAACCGTCAACAAGTCGAAGGGAACCGACGGGAGGTTCTGTTGTCACTCAGCGAAAATGGATTGGCACGAATCAAAGAGATTCATATGCAAGAAAATGGCATTCACCAAATATTTCAATCGGTTGCGGAATCCCTGACTGATAAGCAATTCGACGAACTGCTGGGTACTCATCAACAAATTACAAAGCATCTGGAAGAACTGGGACAAGAGGAGTGTTCAAATTGATAAAATTACTGAAATATTTATCCGTTTATAAGTGGCTTGTATTCGCGGTTATCGGACTCGTATTCATTCAATCGATGGCTGACCTCTTTTTACCAACACTGATGGCGGACATCATTGATAAAGGTGTTGTTACGGGAGACACCCCTTATATATGGAAAATTGGAGGATTCATGCTGTTGGTTTCATCACTTGGAGCCACTGCATCAGTCATTGCCAGCTATTATTCTTCCAAAGCGGCTATGGGACTCGGACGTGACATTCGCAGAAAAGTCTTCAATCATGTCGGGAAGTTTTCATTGCAGGAATTTGACGAGGTGGGAACCGCTTCACTGATCACGAGAACAACGAATGACATCACGCAAGTCCAGCAAGTCGTCATCATGATGCTCAGAATGGTTGTCAGTGCACCGATCATGTTAATAGGCGGGGTCATCATGGCCGTATCGAAAGATGCCAAATTATCATTGGTGATTGTTGCCACCATGCCTGTATTGATTGGTTCCGTCCTGCTGATTCTGAAAAAAGGGGTACCCCTTTTTCAAACGGTACAAGAACGTCTGGATCGCTTGAATCTGGTCTTACGCGAGAACCTCACGGGGATTCGCGTCATTCGCGCGTTCAATCGGGAAACCGAAGAGAAAGTGCGCATGAAGCAAGCAAATAAAGAGTTGACGGATGTTTCGATTAAAGTAAATAAAGTCATGGCGTTTATGATGCCTGTAATGATGCTTGTCATGAACTTAACAGTCGTCGGAATCATTTGGTTCGGTGGGATTCGGATCGATAATGGAGCAATGCAAATCGGTGACTTGATGGCGTTTATCCAATACGTCATGCAAATCATGTTTGCTCTTGTCATGGCATCCATGATGTTCGTCATGATTCCACGTGCTGCTGTGTCAGCGAAACGGATTAACGAAGTACTGGAAATGAAACCGTCTTTCTTGGATGAAGGAACGGAAAAGGCAGATCGTGAAAGAGGGACGCTTGAATTTGAGCATGTGACATTCAGCTATCCAGGAGCGGAAGAACCTGCCTTATCCGACATCAGCTTTACTGCCAAACCTGGTGAAATTACCGCCATCATTGGCGGAACAGGATCTGGGAAATCAACTCTCGTCAATTTGATTCCACGGTTTTATGACATTTTAAGTGGAAGCATTCGCGTAAATGGTGTTGATATCCGCAAGGCGTCACAAGATGAAATCCGTTCGAAAATCGGTTTCGTTCCACAAAAAGCTATACTTTTCACGGGAACGATTGCCGATAACATTCGCTTCGGAAAACAGGATGCCTCGCAGGATGAAATGGAGCACGCGGCTGCTATTGCACAAGCAGATGATTTTATTGGCAAGATGAAAGAAGGCTATGCTGCAGAAATCGAACAAGGTGGCTCGAACTTGTCCGGCGGGCAAAAGCAACGGCTGTCGATAGCTAGAGCGCTCATTCGAAAACCGGATCTTTATATATTCGATGACAGCTTTTCTGCACTTGATTTCAAGACAGATGCCAAACTCCGGGCAGCCTTGAAAGATGAAACGAAAAATGCGACGGTATTATTGGTTGCACAACGTGTCAGTACGGTGGTCGACGCGAATCGTATCATCGTGTTGGACGAAGGACGAATAGTCGGCTTGGGTACTCACCAAGAGTTGCTTGCAACAAATGATGTATACCGTGAAATCGCCCTATCACAGCTTTCAGAGGAGGAAATCGCATGACCAATCAAAAAAAACCTCAAAGTGGTGGGCCGGGGCACGGTCCTGGTGGCAGTAACATGATGATGATGGGCGGGCAAAAAGCAAAAGATTTCAAAGGGACACTGAGACGTCTTTTGACTTATTTGAAACCGCGCCGAAACAAATTGGTTGCAGTTTTCTTTGCAGCAATCTTGAGTACCATATTTATGATCGCTGGACCAAAAATAATGGGGACGGCAATCACGGAACTATTTGAAGGTGCATACGGGAAATTCCAAGGGATACCTGGTGCAACCATCAATTTCGATAAAATTGGGCAGATTCTTCTTGTCCTGGTTGGGCTCTATGTTTTAAGTAGCCTTTTCAACTATGTGCAACAATATATTATGTCGAGCGTTGCACAGGAAACGGTTTACGATCTAAGGGAAGACGTCAATCATAAACTTGAAAAACTGCCGCTCAAATATTTTGATGGCCGCTCAAACGGCGAAACGCTCAGCCGTATGACAAATGATATCGATACAATAGGGAGCACGTTGCAACAAAGTCTAACTCAATTCATTACCTCAATCGTGACAATATTAGGGATTATCATCATGATGCTTTCGATCAGTCCATTATTGACGCTGATATCAATTGTCAGTTTACCGCTGTCTATATTTGTGATAAAACCGATCCTGAAAAAATCCCAAAAACACTTTGCCGATCAGCAGCGTACACTTGGCCAGCTGAATGGGCACATCGAAGAAATGTATACTGGTCACCAAGTGGTTAAAGCGTTCGGGCATGAGAAAAAGTCCGTTGCTCAGTTTGATAAGGTCAATGAAGTATTGTATGAAGCGGGAAGCAAAGCTCAATTCATTTCAGGTATCATCATGCCGATGATGTTCTTCATTGGGAATTTAAGTTATGTCCTAATCAGTGTTGTGGGCGGAATTTTGGTAACGCAGCGTGCCATCTCAATAGGTGACATACAAGCATTCATCACTTATTCAAAACAGTTCACACAACCAATCACACAAACTGCCAACATCGCGAACATCATTCAGTCCACGGTTGCAGCTGCGGAGCGGGTATTTGAACTGCTCGATGAAGCAGAAGAGATGAAAGAAGTGACGATTGATAGTCTGAAGCGTGCCAATGGCGCTGTGACATTCGAACGTGTGGATTTTGGATATGAAGATGATTTGTTGATCCAAGACATGAACATCGATGTGTTGCCTGGTCAGACCGTTGCAATCGTTGGGCCTACCGGGGCAGGAAAAACGACGATGATCAATCTATTGATGAGATTTTATGAACTCAATGGTGGAAAGATTAAAATCGATGGACTTGATACACGGAACATGTCCCGAAACGATCTCCGCAAGAGTTTTGGAATGGTTCTTCAGGATACGTGGCTCTTCAATGGAACGATCAAGGACAATATCGCGTATGGAAAAAGTGGTTCCACGGATGAAGAAATCTTCGAGGCTGCCCGTACGGCCCATGCTGATCATTTCATCCGAACACTACCGGATGGTTATGATACCGTGTTGAACGAAGAAGCTTCGAATATATCACAAGGGCAAAAACAACTTCTGACAATCGCAAGAGCGGTCCTGGCGGATCCACCTATCATGATATTGGATGAAGCTACTTCCAGTGTGGACACACGGACGGAAATCTTCATCCAAAAGGCGATGAACCGTTTGATGGAAGACCGTACTAGCTTTGTTATTGCCCATCGTCTGTCAACGATTAAGGATGCGGATTTGATTTTGGTGATGGACCAAGGAAAAGTGATTGAACAAGGGAATCATGTTGAGTTATTGGAGAGAAATGGTTTCTATGCAGATCTTTACAATAGCCAATTCTCAGAAAAATTAGCAATTTAAATAGGAAGAGGCTCATTTCTTGATTGAAATGAGCCTCATTTTTATTGGGGGAAATGATTGAAACGCGCATAGTAATGGCCGAAATTCTTGAGCTTTCGAGCAAAGATAACGTTAATAAACAATAATAAAAAGGATAGGTTATTACGTTGGATGAGATTAAGTGATTTTCACTTCAGTCCGAAATTTGATGGAGCACTTTTTCTGAACATTCGAACTTCCCTTTGAGGATGTCTTGTGCACGCAAAATATGCTATGATGTGTTCGAATGCATATAAAAGGAGACTACCCATGAAACGTAGAGAAGCCCGTGAAAAAGCGTTGCAAACTTTGTTTCAGTTAGAAAACACCGAGTTAACAATAGAAGATGCAATGAGCCACGTTTTAAATGGCGACAATGATCCTTTCTATGAAAAGCTTGTACGTGGAACGACTGAACAACTAACGCAAATAGATGAATCACTTAAAACAAAGTTAGAAAATTGGTCTTTAGATCGTTTACCTAAGATCGAACGCACGGTATTGCGCTTGGCAGTTTATGAATTGTTATTTATGCAGGATGCACCTTCAAAAGTAGTCATGAATGAAGCGATTGAATTATGTAAAACGTTTGGTGATGAGAAATCAAGCAAGTTTGTGAACGGAGTTCTATCTAAATATACGGTCGAGACTTCTAACTGACAACAGGGGGAATAAAGTCATGTCGAGTGCATTAATTAATGGAAAAGAAATTGGACAAGCGATACGCAATGATTTATCCGAACGTATCTTTCACTTAAAAAATCAAGGCATTATTCCAGGCTTAGCGGTTATTTTAGTCGGTGACAACGCAGCTTCGAAAACCTATGTTTCCAATAAACAAAAAACGTGTGAAGCACTTGGCATGAATTCACGTTTACTTTCTTTTGAGTCAGATTTAACTGAAAGTGAACTCGTGCGTACGATTCAATCACTGAATGAAGACCCAACCATTCATGGCATATTAGTACAGTTACCATTACCGAAGCACATTGGAGAATCTGCCGTGTTGGCAGCCATTTCCCCAGCTAAGGATGTAGATGGTTTCCATCCAATCAGTGTGGGGAAAATGATGCTCGGACAGGAGACTTTCCTTCCATGCACGCCATACGGGGTCATGAAACTTCTGGAATACTCTGGGATTGATCTTGCAGGCAAACACGCTGTTGTCATAGGACGTAGCCATATTGTAGGAAAACCAATGGGCCAATTACTTTTACAAAAAGATGCAACCGTGACATATGCACATTCTAAGACGCCGAACCTACAAGAAATTACCTTGCAGGCTGATATTCTCGTGGTGGCAGTTGGTAAAACGAAATTCATTACGAGTGAATACGTCAAAAACGGAGCGGTCGTCATCGATGTAGGTATGAATCGTGATGAAAACAATCGCCTGTGTGGAGATGTGGATTTTGAAGCGGTAAAAGAAAAAGCTTCATACATAACACCTGTTCCAGGCGGAGTGGGACCCATGACAATAACCATGTTAATGGCCAACACCGTACAATCTGCAGAAAATGAGTTACGTCAAGACAAATGAAGTTAAAACAGGTAAAATAAAGGGAAGAAGCTGTTTTTCTTATAGAAAGACAGCTTTTCTATTTCTTCTTCGTGAGGAGTTTGAATGCACGTGACTGCTTCGACATATTTAACAGTGAAAGCACTGACCAAATACATAAAAAGAAAATTTGATGCGGATCCCCATTTGCGCAATGTTTATGTCAAAGGGGAACTATCCAATGTCAAAATACATACAAGCGGACACATTTACTTCACGATTAAAGACGATCAAACAAGAATGCCTGCTGTTATGTTTGCGGCACAAGCAAGAAGTTTGAAATTTAAACCGGAGAGCGGAATGAATGTTCTTTTGCAAGGTGATGTGAATGTTTATGAAGGCTCAGGCCAATATCAGTTGTATGCACAATTGATGCAGCCTGATGGTATAGGTGAACTATTTGTAGCCTTTGAACAGCTGAAAGAAAAACTGGCGAAAGAAGGACTTTTCCATCCTTCTAGAAAGAAACAGATTCCAAAATACCCTCAAAAGATTGGTGTTATTACAGCTTCAACAGGTGCAGCCATTCGGGATATCGTCACGACTTTGAGCCGCCGATATCCTTTGGCAGAAGTTATCATTTTTCCAGCTCTGGTTCAAGGGGCTGGTGCAGCGCCAAGTATCGTAAAAGCATTAAAACGTGCTCATAGCTATCCGGATCTTGATGTTTGTATTGTTGGACGCGGGGGCGGGTCGATTGAAGACTTATGGGCTTTCAACGAAGAAATCGTTGCGCGGGAAATTGCGAATAGCACCATTCCTATTATCAGTGCTGTCGGACATGAAACGGATACGACAATCGCTGACTATGTCTCAGATCTTCGCGCACCAACGCCAACTGCAGCAGCAGAGCTTGCCGTACCAAATCAATTGGATTTGCTTGAACGTGTATCCAATAGAAAATCGCAAATGGTATCGATTGTTACGGCTATTTTATCACAGGAGCGAAAAAGGTTGACGCGGGTGATGTCTGCATATCCACTGGCCTATCCTGAAAGATTATACCGACCGTTTGTTGAAAGACTGACCCGAGCGAATGAACAAATGGAGAGAAACGGGCGTACGATTTTCCAACAAAAACAACAACATCTTGTACAGCAAACCATGCGTCTGACATTGCAAAATCCACAAAGAATGGTTTTGCTACATCAAAAAAATGTACAGGCTTCTCAACAACGTTTGCATATGGCAGCTCAAAAAAATGTGCAAACGAAAGGTCATTCTTTCAGTAATATGATTCAGTTACTGGAAGCATTGAACCCGCTGAAAATCATGGATCGGGGCTACAGTCTGACCTATCAAAATGATCAAGTTGTCAAATCAATTGAAGATATCAATCCAGATCAACCACTTCATATCAAATTACAAGATGGAGTCATAATCGCATCTATAGACTCTATAAACAAACAGTCTAAAGGAGAATCATCATGACAAAAACCAACGTATCTTTTGACCAAGCAATTCTACAGTTAGAGGAAATAGTACGTCAGCTGGAGCAAGGCGATGTTCCTCTTGAGGATGCTATTTCACTTTATAAAAAGGGAATGGAAATGTCGACGGTATGCCACGAGAAATTGCACAATGCAGAAAAACAATTGATTTCCATCATGGATGACAGCGGAGAAAAAGTGCCATTTGAAGCCATCGAAAAAGAGGATGCATCACAATGACTTGTTTGCAAAATTTTACTGAACTGAATATTCCAGAAATAGACCGTCAATTGACCGAGCAAGTTCAGTCGATCAATGCACCGGAAATTTTGAAAGAAGCGATGAATTATTCATTGGCTGCAGGAGGTAAAAGGGTAAGGCCTTTATTTTTGCTGGCTGTCTTAGACTTTTTAAAAGTTAAACATTCAGAAGCCTCTACAGTTGGAGCAGCTATTGAAATGGTTCATACCTATTCTCTAATCCATGATGACCTACCGAGCATGGATAATGATGATTACCGCCGTGGGAAATTAACTAACCATAAAGTTTATGGGGACGCGTTGGCGATTTTAGCTGGAGATGGATTGTTAACATATAGTTTTGGTGTACTTTCTCGTTTGAAAACAGTACCCGCAGAAGACAAACTGGAACTTATACAATTGATGAGCGAGGCCGCAGGAGCTGAAGGTATGGTTGGCGGACAAGTTTTGGATATTGAAAGCGAAAGAAAAATCATTTCTGTAGAAGAATTGGAAACCATACATATCAATAAAACTGGTGCTTTATTATCCTTTAGCATTGTAGCAGGTGCGATTTTGGCTTCGGCGGATGCCCGTACTAGAAAGGCGTTGCAAGATTTTGGTTTCCATATCGGACTGGCATTTCAAATTCAAGATGATATTTTGGATATTGAGGGAACCACAGAGTCATTAGGAAAAACTGCAGGAAAAGATGTTGCGAGTGAAAAAAATACGTACCCTGCATTATTAACACTGGATGGAGCAAAAATAAAACGGGATTGGCACTATAACCAATCTATCGAATCACTTCGCCACATTTCAAGTGAACCTGGTCTATTGGATGAATTGGCTGCTTATATCGTTAATCGTAGCAAATAGTTATCAGGTAAAAGTTTGTACATTCGTATGACATTGATATAATGAAAGATAATAATCGCAAGTATTGTGTAAAGGTGTGTGATGTCGGTGGATTTAAATACAATTACAAGTCCATCCTTTATTAAAGAATTATCTCAAGATGAACTATTGACTTTAAGTGAAGATATTCGTTCGTTTTTAATTGAAAAATTATCGGTCACTGGTGGACATATTGGTCCTAACTTGGGTGTGGTCGAACTGACTGTATCTCTTCACCGTATTTTTAATAGTCCAGATGATAAATTTATATGGGATGTGGGACATCAAGCGTATGTCCATAAAATATTGACTGGTCGTGCAAATCAATTTGATACACTACGTCAATTTAAAGGGTTGTGCGGTTTTCCAAAGCGCAATGAAAGTGAACATGATGTTTGGGAAACTGGTCACAGCTCAACTTCGTTGTCTGCTGCGATGGGTATGGCAGCTGCACGTGATATTAAAAAAGATAAAAACCATATCATTCCCATTATCGGGGATGGAGCTCTTACAGGTGGAATGGCTTTAGAAGCACTGAATCACATTGGACATGAAAAGACCGATATGATTGTTATTTTGAATGATAATGAAATGTCGATTGCGCCTAACGTTGGCGCACTCCATACAGTATTAGGAAAACTTCGCACAGCCGGTAAATATAATAAGGCTAAAGACGAACTGGAATATTTGTTGAAAAAAATCCCGGCAGTCGGTGGAAAACTGGCAGCTACGGCGGAACGGGTTAAAGACAGTTTAAAATATTTACTAGTTTCAGGTGTGTTTTTCGAAGAACTTGGATTTACGTATTTAGGTCCTATTGACGGACATAATTACGAAGATTTGCAAGAGAATTTGTTATACGCGAAAAAAATGAAGGGACCAGTATTGGTTCATGTCATCACGAAAAAAGGCAAAGGGTACCGCCCGGCAGAAGAAGATAAAATTGGTACTTGGCATGGGACAGGTCCTTATAAAATGGAGACCGGTGCATTCGTAAAGTCTTCGACAAAAGCACCTTCATGGAGTGGATTGGTTGCTGAAACCGTGTGTAAACTTGCACGTGAAGATGAGCGGATTGTAGCTATAACACCTGCGATGCCAGTTGGTTCAAAATTAGAAGGCTTTGCCTCTGAATTCCCTGAACGTATGTATGACGTCGGCATTGCTGAACAACATGCAGCCACTATGGCGGCTGGCCTTGCCACACAAGACATGAAACCGTTTTTAGCCATCTACTCAACTTTCCTGCAACGCGCATATGACCAAGTTTTACATGATATTTGTCGTCAAAATTTAAATGTCTTCATCGGAATTGACCGTTCAGGACTTGTTGGCGCTGACGGGGAAACCCATCAAGGCGTATTCGATATTTCATTCCTACGTCATTTGCCAAATATGGTAATCATGATGCCTAAAGATGAAAATGAAGGCCAGCATATGGTGAAAACCGCCATCGATTACAATGATGGTCCAATTGCATTGCGCTACCCGAGAGGGAATGGGCTCGGTGTTCCGATGGATACAGAATTACATTCCATACCGATTGGTTCATGGGAAGTTTTAAGAAAAGGATCGGATGCGGCAATTTTAACATTCGGTACCACGATCCCGATGGCTATGGAAGCGGCAGAACGATTGGCACTTGAAGGTATCCAAGCAGAAGTTATCAATGCAAGGTTCATTAAACCACTTGATGAGGGTATGCTGCATAAATTAGTGGAACGTAATCTTCCAATATTTACTGTGGAAGAAGCGATTTTACAAGGCGGATTTGGAAGCAGCATATTGGAATTTATGCAAGACCATGAGTATACGGGCGTTTCCGTTAGTCGAATGGGCATTCCAGACCAGTTTATTGAACACGGAAACGTTGATGAACTGTTAAATGAAATACATTTAAATTCGGCTGAATTAATCACCCGGATACAAAATAAAATGAATAAGATCGGTAAGGCTGGTACTCACGTATTATGATAAAAACCCCAAAAGAAAGAGTCGATGTCCTTCTAGTGGAACGTGGACTTTGTGAAACAAGAGAAAAAGCAAAACGTGCAATTATGGCGGGAACCGTATATACGAATGAACTTCGTTTGGAAAAGCCAGGTGAAAAAATCGCAATTGATTCACCTTTGCAGGTAAAAGGTAATGAATTGCGCTATGTCAGCAGAGGCGGCTTGAAGCTTGAAAAGGCATTAGAATTCTTTCAAGTGAATGTTAAAGACAAACTGATGCTCGATATTGGAGCTTCAACTGGCGGTTTCACGGATTGTGCCCTGCAAAACGGAGCGCGCCACTGTTATGCGCTGGATGTTGGCTATAATCAGCTTGCATGGAAAATCCGACAAGATGAACGTGTCACGGTTATGGAACGTACCAATTTCCGATATGTAACGGCTGCCGACCTTGCAGAAGGGATGCCTGAATTCGCGACAATCGACGTTTCATTTATATCATTGAAGCTAATTCTGCCTGTATTAAAAACTTTGCTTGTACCTGGCAGTGATGTTATTGCACTGGTAAAGCCTCAATTTGAAGCAGGAAAAGCAAATGTCGGAAAAAAAGGTGTCGTCCGCGATTCAAAAGTCCACATAAATGTGCTTGAAACAATCGCGAACTTTGCACAACAAACCGGTTTTACTCTAAAAAATGCTTCGTTTTCACCGATTACGGGTGGGGAAGGGAACATCGAATTCCTTTTCCATTTAATAGCTACGGAAGAAAATGAAACAACCTTTACAGAGGGACAGTTAAAAGAAATTGTGCGTGAAGCACATTCACAACTATCATGACACGGCCTACATTGTAGGTCGTGTTTTTCTTGTACGCAAGAGCCGTAAATGGTACGATATGAATAATTAAGCATATTTATTCATTTTAGGAGTGACCATTGATGAACAAGGGGCAACGACATATACGAATTCGGGATATAATAGCCAATCACGAAATTGAAACACAGGATGATTTAGTGGAAATCCTTAAAAATGCCGGATACAATGTGACGCAAGCAACTGTTTCCAGGGACATAAAAGAGTTACATTTAGTCAAAGTACCACTGCAGGATGGTCGATACAAATATAGCCTACCTGCGGATCAGCGTTTTAATCCAATGCAAAAACTGCATCGTGCATTAACTGATGCTTTCGTCAGCATCGATGGAGCAAGTCATTTTCTAGTAATGAAAACGTTGCCTGGGAATGCACATGCAATTGGCTCATTGATTGACCATTTGGATTGGAAAGAAATCCTGGGTACAATTTGTGGCGATGACACGTGTTTGATTATTTGTAAAGATACCGATCAGCGGGATATTATTCGGACAAGACTACTCGAAATGCTTTAAAAGAGGTGATGCATTGTGCTAAAAGAATTATCAATTAAAAACTTTGCCATTATTGAAGAAGTATCGGTGAGCTTTACTGATGGTTTGACGGTGCTGACCGGGGAAACAGGAGCGGGTAAATCCATCATTATTGATGCGGTGCACCTGCTGGCCGGTGGAAGAGGTTCACAGGAATTTATACGCCACGGTGCTAAAAAAGCAGAGCTTGAAGGCTTGTTTTTTATACAAAATCCACAACATCCCGTATTTCAAAAGCTTCAGGAAGTCGGAATCGAAGTAGACGATGATTCTGTTATTTTGAGAAGAGATATTAATGATCATGGGAAAAGTGTCTGTCGAGTAAATGGCAAATTGGTGACTATAGCCATTTTAAGAGAAATTGGTGGCTCGTTGATTGATATTCATGGACAACACGAAAGTCAGGAATTAATGGACGAGCGTTTCCATATTTCCTTGCTCGATCAATTTGCGGGAAGTAAACTTCACCGAGCGAAAGAAAGTTATAACGGTCTTTACCAGACGTACATAAAGTTAAAAAAAGAATTGGCTTCTGTCAGTGACAATGAACAACAAATTGCACAGAGGATCGATTTGTATCAATATCAAATTAATGAAATTGATGCGATGCAGTTAATTGAAAATGAAGATGAAGATCTTCAACTCGAACGTAAGAAATTTCAAAACTTCCATAAGACATTCGAACGTATTTCTGCGGCCTATGAAGCCTTAAACGGCGAGTCTAAAGGCTTGGACTGGATTGGAAATGCCATGAGCGAACTTGAAGATATTGCTTCTTTTGACGATACGTACAAAGAGCAGGCTGAGCTTGTATCGAATTCTTTCTATTCTCTACAGGAAATGTCCTACCAACTAAAGAATGTGATGGACGAATCGGAATTTGATGAAGAACGATTAAATGTCATTGAAGAAAGATTAGCTGCCATTCAGTCATTAAAAAGAAAATATGGGAACTCAATTGAAGAAATACTTTTATATCGACAAAAAATTGGCGATGAACTGGATGGTCTCGTGAATCGCGATGAACGAATTCAACAACGTCAAAAAGCACTAGATCAAGTAGAAAAAGACTTGGAAGTGGAATCGAAAGAATTAACGTTAATCAGGAAAAAAGCAGCTAAAAAGCTTAGCGAAGCAATTGTGATTCAACTTCGTGAATTATTTATGGAAAAGGCTACTTTTGAAGTGACTTTTAAAACACTGAACATGTTTGATAAAAACGGAAAAGATGATGTATCTTTTTATATGTCAACCAATGTTGGTGAACCTGCCAAACCGATTTCCAAAATTGCTTCGGGCGGGGAATTGTCTAGAATGATGCTTGCCCTAAAAGGAATTTTTTCAAAACATCAAGGCATTACATCCATTATTTTTGATGAAGTGGATACAGGTGTCAGTGGACGAGTTGCTCAGGCGATTGCCGAAAAAATTGCCAACATTTCTCGTTCTTCACAAGTATTGTGTATTACACATTTGCCACAAGTAGCTGCAATGGCCGATCAACAATTATTGATTGAAAAACAAGTGATGGGCGAACGGACCATGACGAAGTTAACGGAAGTTACTGGCAAAGATCGTGTCCAGGAGTTAAGCCGTATGATGTCCGGTGCAGAAATTACATCATTGACTTTAGACCATGCAACAGAATTATTGTCGATTGCCGAGCAACGAAAAAAAATATCATATGTATAGAATCGTGAAGCACTGCTGCTACAGCATGTGCTTTTTTTTTTCGAAAATTTACCGTTCATAACAATGCTGTTCAGACACATAGTAAGAACATCCCGTTAAATGGAGGTGAAATATGCGATGTGTTGCGAATAAAAGGATTGTTACCATGTTTTTGGGATTTTTGATTCTCTTCCCGGCTCATTCATGGGCTGAGAAAAATGACAATGCTTTAATCCCGCTTGGACAGTCTATAGGTGTGCAATTGAAGTTAGAAAAACCTACATTTGTTCATGATGTACTGATTAATGACAAGTGGTGGTTTAAAAGTGGAGACCAAATAGTCTCATTTAATGAAAATTCCATCGGCTCAATTGACGATTGGAAAAAAATGAGTAAAAATGCGAATGAAGCACAAGTATCCATTGAAATTCTTCGTGAAAATAAAAGAAAATCTGTATTAGTATCAACAGATCAGTTAGAAAGTATGCTTCCTTTCATTCGCGATCACACTGAAGGAATTGGTACCATCACATACGTTGACCCAAAAACCCAAGAATATGGTGCATTGGGACATCAAATAGTGGATCAGCAAATTTCTGAAACACCACCATTTTTAGGTGGATCAATTTTTTTATCAGATATAGCCCGCATACACAAAAGCACTCCCGGTAATCCAGGATACAAAATCGCCAAACAGGCATCTGTTCATGTTCAAGCGGGAGACGTGAAAGAAAATACCGTATATGGTGTCTTTGGGGAATTGCTTGAATCGGACTTGCAAACTGGAGACGCAATTCCAACGCTAACAGCGAAACATATCAAGAAAGGATATGCTGAGCTATTAACGGCAATCGATGGAAATGACGTTAATTCTTATGATATCGAAATCATCAAAGTGGAAGAAACAACTTTCCAGTTTATCGTCACTGATAAAGAATTGATTAGAAAAACTGGCGGCATTTTGCAAGGAATGAGCGGATCTCCGATTATTCAAAATGGAAAATTTGCTGGAGCCATTACACATATGGTGGTGGACAATCCTGTAAAAGGAGCAGCCATCCCAATACAAGAAATGATGAAAAAACATCCATGAAAAAATTTTTTACCACACTGTAAAAAGTGTGGTATTTTTTTGCGTATTTGTTATGATGTATATAACGATTATTCGACATTTTGTTAGAAAAACTTGACAATAGACGAAAAGTGTCTAAATCATCAGACTATATGCTCCTTTTTCAAATCTTAAAAGGATTTACTAACAATATGTCGAATTAACTTTGCAGTGTGAAATTGGGAGAATGTGCCGTAAAAACAAACATCCATGTTCGCGAGACGTTTAAGGGGGAAATAAAATGGAAAAAATTAAAGTAGCAATCGCAGATGATAACAAAGAATTAGTAAAGACACTGGAATCTTATTTATCAAGTCATCCTCAAATTGAAGTAATTACAACAGCTCCAAATGGAAAAGTCATTCTTACCATGATGGAGAATGACTTACCAGATGTATTGTTGCTAGATATTATCATGCCACACTTGGATGGATTGGCTGTACTGGAAATGATGCAAGCAAACGAAAATTTTGCTAAAGTACAAGTGATTATGCTGACTGCTTTCGGTCAAGAAGATGTAATGAAACAAGCCGTGGAATTAGGTGCTTCCTACTTTATGTTGAAGCCATTTGAATTTGATCGCTTAATCAATCAAATTCTTCAAGTAGCGGGCCATAAGACAGAAAGTGCTCCACGTACGAGCATTCTTCAGAGCCAACCACAGCAAAAAGTGAATCAAAAAATGATTGATACAACGATTACAGCAGTTATTAAAGAAATTGGTGTACCTGCTCATATCAAAGGTTACGCGTACTTACGTGAAGCTATTCACATGGTATATGAAGATATCGAATTATTGGGTTCAATCACAAAAGTCTTGTACCCTGAGATTGCGATTAAATTTAACACAACGTCTTCTCGTGTAGAGAGGGCAATTCGTCACGCGATTGAAGTCGCTTGGAACCGTGGGAACTACGAGTCCATCTCGAAAACATTCGGTTATACGGTTCATCACTTGAAGAGCAAACCGACAAATTCTGAGTTCATAGCAATGATTGCTGATAAAATCCGCTTAGAAAACATGGCTAGCTAATAGCTAATCATTGAAATGACTGGGTTTGCGGACATTCGTAAGCCAACCAATTCAACTAAAATCCGGTTCAAAACCAAAATATTTTTACTAAAATGACCGATGAATTTTATTATTCATTGGTTTTTTTATTTTATCGAAAAGTATGACATATAAAGTCAACTAGAATTTTTCTTACAAACCGTATAGCTCAGTTCGCTGATCTTGCAATCCATGTCATAGTGTTATTTCTTTATTGAATAATTCACGGAAAATTCATTATACAAAGGAGAGCAACTAAGTAAAATTGGTATAATATGTAAAGAAGAGATGGTGATTTGAATAAGCTATTAGAAAAAATATGGCTGGTAAATAATAAAACACAGGTATCGTTTTTCCTGCATCTGTGTTTTTTGCCTCAGTTCCATGGAAAAAGATGCATATATTAGTGAAGATAGGGTAAAGAAAACTATACATACAGACAAGGTGTTGACGATAGATGATGAGAGTACCAATATACGCACATCGTGGTGCATCTGCGTATGCACTTGAAAATTCATCTGCGGCTTTTACAAAAGCGATTGAACTGGGAGCGGATGGGTTAGAGATCGATTTACAGTTAACAAAAGATTTAGTACCTATTGTAACCCATGATATGGACTTTTGGCGCTTAGCCAGGACTCGTAGGGATGTTTCGTCAATGTATTATGAAGAAGTGAAAAAATTAAAATTAGGAACCTCTTTCTGGCGATTAGTAAATGGGGAATCAATACAAACTTTTGAGGAAGTACTGGCTTTTGCTGCGAAAAATGAACTGGCATTGAATGTAGAATTAAAAGAAACGTTTGTGAATGCTCCAGAACAAATTGCCCTATTGTTTAAACGGAAATATGCAAATTTGAATATTCATTTTTCATCGTTTCATTATGATGTTTTGGAACGAATTAAAAAATGTAATCCGATGTTACAGACTGCTTATATCGGGACGAAAAAAACAAATTGGGAAGAGCTTGGTCGATTAACTGCAGCAGATGCACTTCATATGCACAAAAGGCATTATTCGAAGAGGAAATTGGATTTGGCATTTAAAGCTAACATGCCACTAAGATTTTATGGTATTGATGGAAATGAAAAATATTTAGTTGATCCTCACCCGGTAGTTTTGGGGTGGATCACCGATTATCCCGATAAAGTATTAATGAAACAATTGAAAAAGGAATCCTGATGTCGAAATCGGGATTCCTTTTTTTAGTGGCTATCGCAATTAAAGTTAATTCTTCGTTTTTTCTTTAGCGAATCTAGCTTGTACTTTACCATTTTTCCGATCTCTATGTAGTAAGAAACCTGCAAAAAATCCAAATCCTATAACTAATAAAACAATACCTATCAGGAATTGTAACCATAAAAATGGGATGGAACCAATTAATTTTCCGAATAGGGTATCACGTATAAGTTTAATTCCACCTGCCGCCATCAATCCAGGAATCAATAAAACAAGAAAAGCTAACATTCGTGCCAATAGTTTTCATCTCCTACTGCATTAAATTAAATTACTAAATTAAAGAAAGCTGTTAATTATTCTGCCGTGCATGCCGTAAGGGTGCAGATTTACGATAAACAATAGCATTTTTTAACAGAGCCAATTAAATTATAATCTAGTCTAGTTTAACACGGAATATCATTTTCGTTCCATTGCACTACCTTAGAATAATTGTCAGGTCAAACTCAATGAGGTATGATAGAGGAAGGTTTTGCAATATATTGCACACGACGAAAGAGGGATTTGAATGTCCTTGCAAAATGTTTTAATCATTGGAGGCGGCGTTGGCGGAACAGCGATTTTGAAATTATTATTATCAGCTGATTTTTTTCATGTGAAAAGAGTAGTTGATATTGATGAAAGAGCACCTGCCATTCAGATTGCCAAACAGCATAACATTCCAGCAAGTGCGGAATGGAAGCCTTTTTTGACTGATGATTTACATATGATTTTTGATTTGACTGGTCAGCCTGAAGTTTTTGATGAACTTTTAATGGAAAGACCCTCACAAACCGTCTTAATACCTGGGGCAGTGGCGAATATACTGATTCGCTTGATAAGAGAAAAGGACCAATTTATTCAAACGATTCGTGAAGAAACACATAAACAACAATTGATTTTTAATTCGATTGAAGAAGGCATGATAGGTATAGATGCCAATGGAAACGTCAACTTCTTCAATAAAAGTGCTGAGAGAATGACTGATATTTTAATTGACCAAGCTCTTGGTAAGCCAATTTATGATGTCATTGCTTCCAGTGAATTACCCCGAACTTTTGAAACCGGCAGAACAGAAGTGAATCGCGAATTAGTACTGAGTAATGGTACGAAAATTGTCACTTCAAGATTTCCCGTCATAGATGAAAAAGGTGTCCGTATCGGGGCATTTTCAGTTTTCAAGGATATTACGGAAGTCGTTAGTTTAGCTGGCGAAATAACCAATTTAAAAGAAATACAGACCATGCTTCAAGCTATCATCCAGTCAAGTGATGATGCCATTTCCGTTGTGGATGAAGAAGGTAAGGGTATTTTGATTAACCCTGCCTATACGAGAATTACGGGGCTGGAAACAGATGATATTATCGGAAAGCCAGCAACTGCAGATATTAGCGAAGGCGAGAGTATGCATTTGAAAGTGCTGCAATTGCGTAAGCCTATCCGTGGTGTCAATATGCGTGTTGGTCCGTTGAAACGTGAAGTCATCGTGAATGTGGCACCAATCATTGTCAACAATCGATTGAAAGGAAGCGTCGGTGTCATTCATGATATGACTGAAATCCGTTCATTGATGAAAGAACTTGACCGCGCCAGAAGTATCATTCGTACACTGGAATCGAAGTACACTTTTGACGACATCATTGGTGATTCACACGAAATGAGAATTTCAATTGAACAGGCTAAGTTGGCTGCTAAAACGCCTGTTACCGTGCTTTTACGAGGTGAATCAGGAACAGGGAAAGAACTTTTTGCACATGCCATTCATAGTTCCAGTGATCGGAAGTACAATAAGTTCATTCGTGTCAATTGTGCAGCCATCGCGGAGCATTTGCTTGAAAGTGAATTGTTTGGATACGAAGAAGATGCTTTTGCTGGGGCAAAACTCGGTGGTAAACGAGGATTATTTGAAGAAGCGAACCATGGCAGTATCTTTTTGGATGAAATTGGTGAACTTTCGAGCAACACGCAAGCAAAATTGCTTCGCGTCTTGCAAGAGAATGAAATCGTTCGAGTTGGTGGTACGAAATCCATCACGATAGATGTAAGAGTAATTGCTGCAACCAATATCCATATGGAAAAAGCAATGCTAGAAGGTAAGTTCAGAGAAGATCTCTATTATCGATTGAACCGGATGCCCATACAAATTCCGCCGTTACGTAATCACAAACAAGACATTCCAGCTATTGCGGAACGTCTGTTGGTTAAGCTTAATCAGGAATATGGTCGCAACGTCGAACGGATATCCGAAGTGGCCATGCAAAGGCTGGTCGTTTATTCTTGGCCAGGAAACGTGCGGGAACTTGAAAATATTATCAGCAGGGGCATGATTTTTATGAGACCAACTGAATCGATTTTAGATGACCAACATCTTCCATTGTCGATGTTGGAACACCAGGAACCAGACTCCAAAAAAACATTACAAGAGATTTTGCCGCTTGCCGATCAAATGGAGCGTATGGAAAAAGAGATTTTATCATCAACTCTGAAAATGATGAATGGCAATAAATCTAAAACAGCCAAACATTTAGGGATTTCTCTTCGTACTCTTTATTATAAATTAGAAAAATATGAGCTAGAATAACAATGTATGCAAATAATTGCATGGTTTGCAATCATTTGCATACCGAAAAGTACGAAATCTTGCCAAATAAAGCGTTTTCATTATTGTTTTCAAGGTACTTTTTATGCTTAAATTATGAATGTTGAGGTGATTTCATTGAATCTAAACGATTTAATACGACAAGCTTCTTCTTCAGATGATAATGTAGTTGCGGTTGCATCCGCTGCTAATCTGGAAGTGCTTGAAGCGGTTAACTTGGCCATTGAGCATGACATGGCGAGTTTTCGTCTATATGATGACGAACACAAATTAAAAGAAATGATAGTCATGCACTATCCTCACTTGTTAAATCATCCGAAAATTTATACACAACACGTAAAGGATGATCAACAAGCAGCGATTGCAGCAGTCAAAGCCGTCCATTTAAATGAAGCGAATGTATTAATGAAAGGACATATTCCAACCGCTCTTATCCTAAAAGCTGTTTTGAACCCAGACTTTGGATTGCGAACGGGAAGCGTCTTATCTCATGTAGCTGCATTTGAAATTAATGGTTTTGATCGTTTGATTTTTGTTACGGATGCGGCTATGAACATTGCACCTGATTTAAAGCAAAAAGCGCAAATTGTGCAAAATGCCGTTAAGGTAGCTCACGCCGTGGGAGTCGAAACTCCTGTAGTTGCACCATTGGCTGCAGTTGAAACCGTCAACCCATCGATGCAACCAACTCTTGATGCAGCTGCTCTGGTTGCGATGAATACAAGAGGACAAATAAAAGGTTGCGTGATTGATGGTCCAGTTGCGCTGGATAATGCCATTTCAGTTGAGGCGGCTCATCACAAAGGTTTGACAGGTCCACATGCTGGACAAGCAGATATTTTGCTTGTACCGAATATAGAATCAGGCAATATTTTATACAAATCACTTGTTTATTTTGCACATGCAAAAGTAGGGGCAGTGATTGTAGGGGCTAAAGCACCTATTGTCCTAACTTCTCGTTCAGACAGCGCAGAAAGTAAATTAAACTCTTTAGCATTAGCAATTTGCTCATCTAAGAATTAATGAACCACCAAATCAAAGGAGGAATTTAAAATGGAAATTTTTAAATATATGGAGACTTATGATTACGAACAATTGGTGTTCTGCCAAGATAAAACTTCAGGCTTAAAAGCAATCATTGCGATTCATGATACAACTTTAGGACCAGCATTGGGTGGTACACGCATGTGGACTTACGCTTCTGAAGAAGCTGCAATTGAAGATGCACTTCGTCTGGCTAAAGGAATGACTTACAAAAATGCTGCTGCCGGTTTAAACCTTGGTGGTGGTAAAACGGTTATTATTGGCGATCCATTAAAAGATAAAAACGAAGAAATGTTCCGCGCGTTCGGTCGTTTCATCCAAGGCTTGAACGGTCGTTACATTACAGCTGAAGATGTTGGTACAACTGTAGCTGATATGGACTTAATCCATGAAGAAACAAACTATGTAACAGGTATCTCACCTGCATTTGGTTCTTCAGGTAACCCATCTCCAGTAACTGCCTACGGCGTATACCGTGGTATGAAAGCTGCTGCAATGGAAGCTTTCGGTAGCGATTCACTTGAAGGCAAACGCATCGCTGTTCAAGGTGTTGGTAACGTTGCATACAACTTATGCCGTCACTTACATGAAGAAGGCGCGAAATTAATTGTTACGGATATCAATAAAGCAGCTGTTGATCGCGTAGTTGAAGAGTTCGGTGCTACTGCAGTGAACACGGATGAAATCTACTCTCAAGATGTAGACATCTTTGCTCCATGTGCTCTAGGCGCAATCATTAACGACGAAACAATTCCACAATTGAAAGCAAAAGTTGTTGCAGGAGCTGCAAATAACCAATTAAAAGAAACAAAACATGGCGATCTATTGCACGAACTTGGAATCGTATATGCACCTGATTATGTAATCAATGCTGGTGGCGTAATAAACGTTGCTGATGAATTATATGGCTACAACCGTGAACGTGCAATGAAACGAGTAGAAACAGTCTATGACAACATTGCTAAAGTAATGGAAATTTCACGTACACAAGGAATTCCTACATACGTTGCAGCTGACCGTTTAGCTGAAGAACGTATCGCTCGTGTTGGTAAATCACGCAGCAATTTTCTAAAAAACGAAAAACATATTTTAAGCGGAAGATAATACATTGCTCTGACAACGATTTTGAAGATAGCGAGGGAATAGCGACAAAACCTGTGCTCCTGTTTCTGCGCTAGAATCGTCGCGAAGAATTAGGTCAAACTAGAGCTTTGACCAAATTCTTTCTTGCGGAAAAACGGGCTTGCAAGTTCGTACGCGGAAAGGGAGCTAATTCCCTCTGTTGTTATAAAAAATCGACATAATAAGTTAACAGAGCTTGATTTAAGAAAAGAAAAGGACAGATACTTTCATTTATGTTTGTATCTGTTCTTATCTTTAAAGACATTTTTGGGAGGAATCATTGTGCAAGAACATTCATATCGCATTCTTGTCATCAACCCGGGTTCCACATCTACAAAAATTGGTGTTTTTGAAAACGATGTTTTATTGATGGAAAAAACGATCCGACACTCTTCTGAGGAAATCGGCAAATTTTCTTCTATCATTGATCAATACGAATTTCGTAAGCAAACCATTTTAGAAGCAATGGATGAAGAAGGAATCAACATTTCGAAATTGTCAGCTGTCTGTGGCAGAGGCGGACTCCTTCGTCCAATTGAAGGCGGAACTTATGCGGTAAATGACGCAATGTTAGTAGATTTAAAAAAAGGTTTTTCAGGTCAACACGCTTCAAACTTAGGTGGGATTTTAGCATTTGAAATTGCAACAGGTTTAAATATTCCTTCTTACATTGTCGATCCAGTGGTCGTCGATGAGTTGGCTCCGATTGCACGCATTTCAGGATTCTCGTTAATCGAACGAAAATCGATTTTCCATGCATTAAATCAAAAAGCTGTTGCACGACGATATGCTAAAAAGTGCGGCAAAGCCTATGAAGACATGAGACTGATTGTAACCCATATGGGTGGCGGTATTACAATTGGTGTTCATGAGAATGGGCGGGTAATTGAAGTAAACAATGGTTTACACGGTGAAGGTCCATTCAGTCCGGAAAGAGCGGGAACAGTTCCTGCAGGCGACTTAATCGATATTTGTTTTTCTGGTGAATATTACCGTCACGAAATTATGAAGAAATTAGTCGGTCAAGGCGGATTAGTAAGCTATCTTGGAACCAATGACGCAGTAGCGGTTGAAAAACGCATTGCAAAAGGGGACAAAGAAGCTGAACTTGTTTACGAGGCAATGGCATATCAAGTTGCCCGTGAAATTGGCTCAGCTAGTGCCGTGCTTGAAGGTAAAATTGACGCTATCATATTAACTGGTGGATTGGCATATGGGAAAGATTTTGTTGAATCCATTTCAAAACGAATCAACTGGATCGCTGATGTAGTAGTCCAACCCGGAGAGAACGAATTGCAAGCATTATCTGAAGGAGCAATTCGTGTATTAAATGAGGAAGAAAAAGCAAAAGTATATCCGAACCTCAAATAAAAGGAGGCCGAAAGTTATGGCTCATAATTACGATATCGTTATTCTTGGAGGCGGAACAGGCGGGTATGTAGCAGCAATCCGCGCGGCTCAATTAGGACTTAAAACAGCAATCGTTGAAAAAGGTAACTTAGGTGGAACTTGTCTACATAAAGGCTGTATTCCAAGTAAAGCCCTACTTCGCAGTGCAGAAGTATATTCGACGACAAAAAATCATGCAGCTGACTTTGGCGTAAATACTGGAGAAGTTTCATTGGATTTCTCACGTGTACAAGCCCGTAAAGAAAGCATTGTTTCCCAACTTCATCAAGGTGTTCAAGGATTAATGAAAAAAGGGAAAATAGATGTATATGAAGGCACTGGCAGAATGTTAGGACCATCAATCTTCTCACCATCTCCAGGTGGAACAGTTTCTGTTGAAATGAACAATGGCGATGAGAATGAAATGCTAATCCCTAAAAACGTGATCATCGCAACTGGATCACGTCCACGTACATTGCCTGGTTTAACAATCGATGGAACACACGTTATGAGTTCGGACGAAGCATTAGCTATGACCGAATTGCCAAAATCAATTTTGATTGTTGGTGGCGGTGTCATTGGAATTGAATGGGCTTCAATGTTGAATGATTTTGGTGTTGAAGTAACAGTAGTTGAATATGCGGATCGTATTATTCCTACTGAGGACGCTGACATTTCAAAAGAAATGCAGAAGCTATTAGCGAAAAAAGGCATTACATTTGCGACAAGTGCAAAAGTTTTACCAGAAACATTGGAAACAGCTGAAGGAAGTGTAACAATTTCTGCCGAATTCAAAGGAGAAACAAAAACTTTCACTGCTGAAAAAATGTTGGTTTCGGTTGGCCGTCAAGCAAATGTAGAAGGCATCGGAATCGAAAATACGGATATTGTGGTTGAAAAAGGATTTATTCAAGTTAAAGACACATTCCAAACAAAAGAATCTCATATTTATGCTATTGGTGACGTAATCGGAGGATTACAATTGGCACATGTTGCTTCTCATGAAGGTATTACAGCAGTGGAACACATTGCTGGTCAAAAAACTCATGCGATTGATTACAACTTGGTGTCACGTTGTATCTACTCAAATCCAGAAGCAGCAAGCGTTGGAATTACACAACAGCAAGCTAAAGATCAAGGGTTTGACGTGAAAGTTGGTAAATTCTCATTTAAAGCCATAGGTAAAGCGCTTGTTTATGGTGAATCAGACGGATTCGTGAAAATTATTGCCGATAAGAAAACGAATGATATTTTAGGTGTACACATGATTGGACCACACGTTACAGATATGATTTCTGAAGCTGGTCTGGCAATGGTACTAGATGCAACACCGTGGGAAGTTGCTAGTACAATTCATCCGCATCCTACACTTTCAGAAGTAATTGGCGAAGCGGCGTTGGCTGTTGAAGGTAAAGCAATTCACATGTAAAAAAATTAGATTAAAAGGGGGATGTTCAGATGGTGAAAAATCGTCATGAAGAACTAGGGTTATCAAACGATGACGTACTGAAAATTTTTGAAACGATGCTTATGGCACGTCGAGTGGATGAGCGTATGTGGTTATTGAACCGTGCAGGGAAAATTCCTTTCGTTATTTCTTGTCAAGGTCAGGAAGCAACACAAGTAGGTGCTGCTTTCGCACTTGATAACACGAAAGATTATATCGCTCCTTACTACCGTGATATGGGTGTTGTTTTACACTTTGGTATGACAGCTCGTGATTTGATGCTTTCAGCTTTTGCAAAAGCTGAAGATCCAAACTCAGGTGGACGTCAAATGCCTGGTCACTTTGGACAAAAGAAAAATCGTATTTTGACAGGTTCTTCACCTGTTACTACACAACTTCCACATGCTGTTGGTGTGGCATTAGCTGGTAAAATTCAACAAAAAGACTTCGTCACTTTTGTAACACTTGGTGAAGGGTCATCTAACCAAGGGGACTTCCACGAAGGCTTGAACTTTGCAGGAGTTCATAAATTACCGTGTATCACAATGGTAGAAAACAATAAATATGCGATTTCAGTTCCTTACGACAGACAGGTGGCAGCTAAAAACGTTTCTGATCGTGCAATTGGTTACGGCATGCCTGGATTCACTGTTGATGGAACAGATCCTTTAGAAGTTTATAAAGTAGTGAAAGAAGCTGCGGACCGCGCACGTAACGGAGAAGGCCCAAGCCTTATCGAAGCAGTATCGCATCGTTTGACAGCTCACTCATCTGATGATGATCAACGTCAATATCGTACAGCGGAAGACCTTGCTGAAGGGCAAGCTGCTGATCCAATCGGCAAATTCGCAACCTATTTGACAGAGTTGAACATTTTGACTGAAGAAATCGAAAAAGAACTAAATGACCGTATTATGAAGGAAGTAAATGAAGCAACGGATTATGCAGAAAATGCTCCTTATGCTGCACCTGAAGATGCTTTAAAATACGTCTATGCTGAAAAAGACGGGGGGAACGCATAATGGCAGTTATGTCTTATATTGACGCGATTACACTCGCAATGAAAGAAGAGATGGAACGTGATGAAAACGTATTCGTCCTTGGTGAAGACGTAGGTCGTAAAGGCGGCGTTTTCAAAGCTACTCAAGGTTTATACGATCAATTTGGAGAACACCGTGTAATGGATACTCCATTAGCAGAATCTGCTATTGCCGGCGTTGGAGTCGGTGCAGCAATGTATGGAATGCGTCCAATTGCAGAAATGCAATTTGCTGACTTTATCATGCCAGCTGTTAACCAAATCATTTCTGAAGCTTCCCGTATTCGTTACCGTTCAAATAATGACTGGTCTTGTCCAATCGTTTTCCGTGCACCTTTTGGTGGGGGAATTCATGGAGCTCTTTACCATTCACAATCTGTTGAAGCGATTTTTGCTAACCAACCAGGTTTGAAAATCGTTATTCCTTCAACACCATACGATGCTAAAGGGTTATTGAAAGCTGCTATCCGTGATGAAGATCCAGTAATGTTCTTCGAGCACAAACGCGCTTACCGTTTAATCAAAGGCGAAGTGCCTGAAGATGATTACACAATCGAAATCGGAAAAGCAGACGTCAAACGTGAAGGTGAAGACATCACTGTTATCACTTACGGTCTTGCTGTCCACTTTGCACTTCAAGCTGCTGAGCGTTTAGAGCAGGATGGTATTTCTGCTCACATTCTTGATTTGCGCACGATTTATCCATTGGATAAAGAAGCAATTATTGAAGCTGCTTCAAAAACAGGAAAAGTTCTTCTTGTTACTGAAGATAATATGGAAGGTAGCATCATGGGTGAAGTTGCAGCAATCATTGCTGAAAACTGCCTGTTTGATCTAGATGCACCAATTAAACGTTTGGCTGGTCCTGATGTACCGGCAATGCCTTATGCACCGACAATGGAGAAATTCTTTATGATCAATCCAGATAAAGTCGAAAAAGCAATGCGTGAACTTGCGGAATTTTAACCTGAAAGGAGGAGTTACAATTGGCAATCGAACAAATTAAAATGCCCCAGCTTGGTGAATCCGTAACAGAAGGAACAATCGAAAAATGGTTGGTTCAACCGGGTGACAAAGTGAATAAGTATGATTCACTTGCTGAAGTGAATACAGATAAAGTAACAGCTGAAATTCCTTCTTCATTTACAGGTGTAATTAAAGAACTGATCGCTACTGAAGGTCAAACTTTGGAAGTCGGCGCAGTTGTTTGTACAATCGAAACAGAAGGTGGTGCATCTTCAGAAGAATCAACATCTGAAGAAACTCCTACAGAAAAAGCAACAGCTGCAGAAATGCCTGCTGCTGAATCGAAGAAGGCTGCAGCACCGACTCCAATTCGTGAAAAAGGTGCGAAAGCCCGTTATTCACCTGCGGTTCTGAAACTTGCTCAAGAAAACGATATCGACTTATCACTAGTGGACGGAACGGGTAATGAAGGTCGTATTACGCGTAAAGACTTGCTTGCGATTATCGAAAGCGGTAATATTCCGACGGCAAAAGCAGAACAAGCTGCTCCTAAAGCAGAAACTGCTGTACCTGCTCAAAACACAGCTCAAGCTTCTAAACCGGCTGCGGCTCCTGTCAATGTACCAGTAGCTGTAGGTGATATCGAAATTCCGGTTACAGGAATTCGTAAAGCCATCGCTGCCAACATGTTGCGCAGTAAACATGAAGCACCACATGCGTGGACAATGATTGAAGTAGATGTAACAAACCTAGTTCAATACCGCGATTCCATCAAAAATGAATTCAAGAAAAAAGAAGGATTCAATGTGACGTATTTCGCATTCTTCGTAAAAGCTGTTTCTCAAGCTTTAAAAGAATTCCCAATGATGAACTCAATGTGGGCTGGCGACAAAATCGTACAGAAAAAAGACATCAACATTTCGATTGCAGTTGCGACGGAAGATGCTTTATTCGTACCGGTAATTAAAAATGCTGATGAAAAAACAATCAAAGGTATCGGTCGTGAAATCAATGAATTGGCAGGCAAAGTGCGTGCTGGTAAATTGAAATCTGACGAAATGCAAGGTGGTACATTCACAGTAAATAACACCGGTTCATTCGGTTCAATTCAATCAATGGGCATCATAAATTACCCACAAGCAGCAATTCTACAAGTAGAATCAATCGTTAAACGTCCAGTAATCATGGATGGCGGAATGATTGCAGCTCGCGACATGGTTAATTTATGTTTATCTCTTGATCACCGTGTATTGGATGGCTTGGTTTGCGGACGCTTCTTAGCTCGCGTAAAAGAAATCCTTGAAAACATGACGAAAGAAAACACGTCAGTTTATTAAAAGAAAAGTGTAAAGCGCCACTCGAGTTCGACACCGGTGCTTGAAGGACCGAATTGAAAACCTGTTTTCGCATGAGGTACTGAAGCTTAGGTGCGAACTTGCGCTTGAAACTGGACAAAAAATTACCCGATGCCGAAACTCTCGGTCATCGGGTTTTTTGTGCTTTTATCATGGCCCAAACTCAGTTAGACTAAGAGTGAGTAACAGATTCGAAGGAGGGAAGCGAAAGCGACCACATGACAATCGAACAAATGAAACAGGCAACTTTTCCTAAAGCGAATTTTGAAAATTGGCAAGAAGAAGCTGTTCGTACTTTAAAAGGCAAACCGTATGAACAATTGATTACACCTACTTTTGAAGGTATCGACCTCGAACCGCTTTATACGGCTGAACATTTACATAAAACATTGAATCATTCCGCCGTCATTTCGCATGCGAAAAAAGAACCGACTTGGCTTGTTGCCCAAACGACAAATGCCGGTTCGGCTTCAGAATTTCTACATAAAGCAAAAGAACAATTAAATCTAGGTAACGACATGATTGTCTACAAAGCTACAGTTCCTTCATGGGCTTGGTCAGCTACTGAAATAGAGGACTTGGCTAAATTGTTGAATAGCCATCCATTCCATTTATCAATTAAAGACTCTGACGATCAAATCATGCAAGTCTTTGACAGAATGACTCAGCAGCAGTTAGATGGACTGAATGGATACATTGAAGGTCCCGTATCAGTTCAGTCACTTAGCAGAAATATTTCAACTAGCGCTATTCACTACGCTGGTGGTACTGCCGTTCATGAACTTGCCTATGCATTGTTGGCACTATCGAAACAAGCAGAAGAGCAAGCTGAATTAACAAAGGTCGCGACACAATTTGAAATCGACACGAACTTCTTTATGGAATTAGCTAAATTACGTGCATTCCGCGTATTATGGAAAGCGTTTTCAAGTGCATATAACCAAAAGGAAGAAGCAATTAACGTTATTGCTAATACTTCATTGAGATCATACTCGAAATTAGATCCGACTGTTAATTTATTACGAGCCGGAAATGCAGCTTTTTCAGCCGTACTAGGCGGCGCAGACATCCTATCGGTTTCACCTCATGATGCATTGACAGGCACATCTCCAACGTCAGAGCGAATTGCACGCAATGTACAACTGGTCATTCGCGAAGAGACGATGGTTAATAAAATGATTGATCCTTCAGCAGGTTCATTTTATGTCGAATCATTAACTGCAGACCTTGTCAGACAATCATGGGATTTGTTCCTGAAAACGGTAGATATGAATCCAGCGGAACAAGAAGATTATTTGATGTCACTGGCTAAAAACGTCCACTCATCAAGAATACAAGCAATCGCAAAACGCAAAGCTTCATTAATCGGGACGAATGTTTATGCCAATCCGTCAGATTCGATTGTCACAACTGACACTGCAGAAGAGTACGGACGCTTAGCAGTTCCTTTCGAACAACTTCGAAAACATTTCGGTGAGTTTCCACTTTTAACTGCCGTTGTGTCATTTGGCGTTTTGAAAGACGTTAAACCGAGAGCTGATTTTGTCCAAGGTTTCCTGCAAGCGGGAGGATTAAATCCAGTCATGAGCCCAGTATTCTCTGATGCTCAATCTGCATGGCATTGGGTAAAATCTAACCAGATGGAATATGTGGTATGTGCAGCCAAGGATGAAATAACGAACGAAATTCTGCCACAGTTCTTAAATATTGCCGATCAACAAACAATAATTGATGTTGCGGGTAGACATACTGAAGAAAACAAATGGCGCGAGCAAGGTCTGAATGGTTCTATTTTTGCAGGCCAAGATGTCATTGCCAAAATGCAGCAATTGATTGATGTTAAAAAGAATGGGGGCCATGTTAATGAAGCCTGATTTCAAAGCAGTTCAACTGGAACAGTTTGTAACGCAACAACATGACTCACAAAAAGCTGACGAATCCTATTTAACGAATGAAGGCATTCGACTGGCTTCTAGATATACAAAAGAAGATGTAGAAAAACTTGATCATATGTCGGATTTTCCAGGTATTGCACCAAACACACGAGGACCTTATCCCACGATGTATGTGTCACGTCCATGGACTGTACGACAATATGCAGGATTTTCAACTGCGGAAGAAAGCAATGCCTTTTATCGCCGAAACTTAGCAATGGGACAGAAAGGGCTTTCAGTAGCCTTTGATTTGGCTACCCATCGAGGATACGATTCTGACCATGAACGGGTAACAGGCGACGTTGGGAAAGCTGGAGTAGCAATTGATTCGATAGAAGACATGAAAATTTTGTTCGATGGCATTCCTTTAGATCAAATGTCTGTATCAATGACCATGAACGGGGCGGTACTGCCGATCTTGGCCTTTTATATCGTGACAGCGGAAGAACAGGGAGTTACGCATGAGCAATTAACGGGAACTATTCAAAATGACATTTTGAAAGAATACATGGTACGTAACACGTACATTTATCCACCGAAAATGTCGATGAAAATCATTGCGGATATTTTTGAATATACGTCAAAGTTTATGCCTAAATTCAATTCGATTTCGATTTCTGGTTACCATATGCAAGAAGCCGGTGCAACTGCTGATATCGAACTTGCTTATACATTGGCAGATGGTTTGGAATATGTGAGAACTGGTTTGAAAGCAGGAATCGACATTGATTCATTTGCACCCCGATTGTCGTTTTTCTGGGCAATTGGCATGAATTATTTCATGGAAGTAGCGAAAATGCGTGCTGCTAGAAGAATATGGGCGCAAATGATGCAAACGTTTGATCCGAAGAATCCGAAATCTTTGGCACTCCGAACACATTCTCAAACGTCAGGATGGAGTTTAACGGAGCAAGATCCATTCAACAATGTGACACGTACATTAATTGAAGCAAATGCGTCAGCTATGGGGCATACGCAGTCCCTGCATACCAATGCATTGGATGAAGCAATTGCGTTACCTACGGATTTCTCAGCGCGAATTGCACGTAATACACAGTTGTTCCTACAGGAAGAAACGATGATGACAAAAGTGATCGATCCGTGGGGAGGTTCTTATGCTGTTGAGAAATTGACGGACGAATTGATGCAAAAAGCATGGGCATTGATTGAAGAAATCGAAGAACTTGGCGGAATGGCGAAAGCGATTGAAACAGGATTACCGAAAATGAAAATCGAAGAAGCTGCTGCTAAGAAACAAGCACAAATTGACTCGGGTAAAGAAGTCATCATCGGTGTTAACAAATTCCGACTTGCTGAGGAAGAGCCGATTGATATCTTGAATATTGACAATACGGTTGTGCGTCAAAAACAAATCGACCGTCTTGAAAAAATGAAACAAACGCGAAATGAAGATGACGTGCAATTGGCATTGACTGCTCTTACAAAAGCGGCTGAAACTGGGGAAGACAATTTGCTGGCATGTGCAGTTCAAGCGGCGCGTGTTCGTGCTACTCTTGGCGAAATTTCAGATGCGATTGAACGAGTATCAGGTCGACATAAGGCGGTGATTCGTTCCGTGAGTGGCGTATACAGTTCAAACTTCTCAAATGAAGAAGAAATCCAGGCAGTAAAAGACATGACGGAAGACTTTAAAGAAAACGAGGGTCGCCGTCCACGAATTATTATCGCGAAAATGGGGCAGGACGGACATGATCGTGGTGCCAAAGTCATCGCGACGGCATTTGCCGATTTAGGTTTTGACGTGGATATTGGTCCGTTATTCCAAACGCCAGAAGAAACCGCAAAACAAGCGGTCGAAAACGATGTGCACGTAATTGGAGTGAGTTCACTTGCAGCTGGACATATGACCTTAGTGCCTGCACTTCAAAGTGAACTGAAGAAAATGAATCGCGAAGATATTCTTATTGTGGTTGGAGGCGTAATTCCAGCTCAAGATTATGCGTTTTTACGTGAAAATGGAGCTGCTGCAATCTTTGGTCCAGGAACTGTCATTCCGGTGGCAGCTGCGAAAGTGATAGAAGAAATCTATAGACGTCTTGGGTATGAGGAAGTGAAGGAATAATGGAAGGTCAAGAGAACCAGCAGAAAAGTGCAATGCATGTGATGGGTGGACTGAAGTCTACTCATGACGGCATGGGGCAAACGTCTCGAAAGCAATTTCGACGATCTCACAAAAAAGAGATTTCTGTCGATGATTTTTCGCGTGAAATTCGTCAAGGTTCCAGGCTCCATTTAGCTAAAGCCATCACTTTGCTTGAAAGTACCGTGATGGACGATAAACGTACTGGTCAACAGTTACTGCAGGAATTGCTGCCTCATACGGGAAATAGTATTCGTATCGGCATCACGGGTGTTCCAGGTGCGGGGAAAAGTACGTTTATCGAAGCGTTCGGGAAATATTTGTGTGACATTGGATTTAAAGTGGCTGTACTCGCCATTGATCCGAGCTCAAGCCTTACAGGTGGCAGTATTTTAGGGGATAAAACTCGAATGGAAGAACTCGTTCGACACGAAAATGCTTTCATTCGACCCTCTCCTTCTGCAGGGACACTCGGTGGCGTTCACAAAAAAACGCGTGAAACGATGTTGCTTTGTGAAGCTGCAGGTTACGATGTTATCTTGATTGAAACGGTCGGTGTCGGGCAAAGTGAAACGATTGTACGCGGCATGGTCGATTTCTTTATGTTACTCGTTTTAACAGGTGCGGGGGACGAACTTCAAGGAATGAAGAAAGGCATTATGGAACTTGCCGATTTGCTGGTTGTGCATAAAGCGGATGGAGACAATTTGAAAATGTCGAAAAAGACCGTTGCCGAATATGAGCAAATTCTTCATTTCCTGCAACCTGCCAGTCTAGGCTGGACGACAAAAGCAATGCCTGTCTCTTCTATTGAAAAAATGGGAATACGCGAAGTTTGGGAAGTAATCGGTTCTTTTAAAGAAACGTTGACTAAATCAGGCGTTTTTGATGAACGTCGCCAGTCACAGACAAAAGAGTGGTTTCATACGATGATTTTGGATCGTCTAATGGATGAATTTTATGGAACCCCACAGACGAAATCGCTAGTGAAATCGCTGGAAAAAGAAATTTTACAAGGTGATTTGACCGTTTCACAGGCAGTTGAGCAATTATTTACAAACACGTCCAAAACCTAGATTTTGCGTGTCTATTAATGACCTGCTATTATTAATAGTGAAGTTTGAGAGGAGTTTTTCAAATGAACATGGATTTTAACTTATTGATGAATGATATAGTACGTCAGGCACGTGGTGAGATGGAAGCAAGTGGTTATGAGCAATTGACTTCTGCAGAAGATGTTGAACAAGCATTCGCCCGTCCAGGTACGTCTTTAGTGATGATTAACTCTGTATGTGGTTGTGCAGGCGGCATTGCTCGCCCTGCAGCAGCGAATGCAGTACATTACGACAAACGACCAAATCATTTAGTAACAGTATTTGCAGGACAAGATAAAGAAGCAACTGCTCAAGCTCGTATGTTGTTTGGGGATGATCATTTGCCATCTTCGCCTTCATTTGTTCTATTAAAAGATGGACAAGCTGTTGCTGATATCGGTCGCCACGAAATCGAAGGACATGACCCAATGTCAGTCATCACACACATTCAAGCACTGTTTGAAGAACATTGTGACGAGCTATAAGGAAAGGAAGAGCACTTAGTCGGTGCTCTTTTTTCTTCTTTATTTATTGACTCTACACTCGTGGGACTCACCCTTCACGTATATATAGCTAGAAGATTAAATATTTGGTTACTCTAAATGCATGTTAAGAAAAATGTTGATTTTCACTTTTCTTGCGAAAGTTGGTGTACTCATGAATTTCCGGCGATTCAAAATCGGTTATCGGACATTAAAAACGGCAGTTGGCGCGAGTATTGCCATGCTTATTGCCATGTTTTTAAATTTGGATTATTATAGTTCCGCCTTCATTTTGACCGTTTTGTGCATTCAACCCACTAAACGGAAATCACTACGTGCAGTTTATTCACGTATCATTGCCAGCATTATCGGGGTGGGGTTCGCTTTCGTATTTTTTGAAGGAATCGCGTATCATCCACTAGTTTTCGGTCTTATTTTAATATTATTTATTCCAACGCTTGTATCCTTAAGATTTCAGGATGGCTTTGTTTCTAGCGTTGTTATCCTCCTGCATTTATTTGACGCTAAAGATATGTCATGGTCACTGTTGTGGAATGAAGTCCAATTGATGATTGTCGGATTTGGCGTGGCATTGTTAGTTAACTTATACATGCCTTCAATCGAGAAGGATTTAAAAAAATATCGTTTGGATCTCGAGTCCTTGTATTCGAAGATTTTTCATGAAATCACTTCGTATTTACGAAACGGAGAATCGGATTGGGATGGAAAAGAACTTGTTGAAGCCTCTGAAGTGATTGAAAAAGGAAAAGCTCTTGCTTATCAGGATGTCGAAAACCATTTAAACCGCAGACAAAATCTGCATTACCTATATTTCGATATGCGCGAACAACAGTTCGAAATTATTGAGAGAGTCTTACCGAAAATAACTGCATTGCCAGTCAATATTTCACATTGTTACATTGTCGCTGACTTTATGGAAGAATTGGCGAATCATGTGCATTCCGGAAATACCGCTCATAAGTTTATATCGAAGCTAGATGAGGTTAAAGAAGACTTTGCTAAGATGCCTCTGCCGAAAGATCATGAAAACTTTCTGGCTATGGCAGCACTTTATCAATTCATCGAAGAGATGGAACAGTATTTACGCATCAAACGTAGCTTTGTTGGATTTAATATGAAAAAAAAGACAGCTTCGAAGGAGTGATAAGATTCCTTCGAAGCTGTTTTTTTAAAAGAACAAACTTAACCCAAACAAGATACTTGATAAAGCCATCATGATTATCATTAAATAGATGACAAACTTGCGGAAATTAGCATTGCGCATGCGAGACAACTCCTTTAACTAGCTATTCTTAAGTTTAGTAGAAACTGAAAAAATTCTCAAGAGGTAGTGTTTTCAAAAAGAAATCGGTACAATAGAGGATGGAGAAAACAGAAGGGTGTGGCTATTTTGAAAAAGGTCGATCATATCGGCATCGCCGTTAAAAATCTAGATGAAACAATCCCTTATTATACTGAAACATTAGGTTTAACAGTTTTGAAAATCGAAGAAGTAGCTTCTGAATCAGTTCGTGTGGCATTCATTGATGCGGGTAACGTCAAACTTGAGTTACTGGAGCCAATGTCTGAACAAAGCGCCATTCACTCTTTCATTGAAAAAAAAGGGGAAGGCATTCACCACATTGCTTTTGGAGTAGAAGGCATCGACGAACGCATGATTGAACTTCGTGAAAAAGGCGTGCGAATATTAAATGAACAGCCGAAGATTGGGGCGGGTGGTGCTCAAGTTGCCTTCTTGCATCCAAAGTCTTCTTTCGGTGTACTTTATGAATTGTGTGATAAAAGCGGGTTAAAGGGGTAATATACATGGACATTTATGAAAAAATCAATGATTTATACGATCGCAAGCGTGAAATAGAACTGGGCGGCGGAGACGATAGAATTGAAAAACAGCACGCTAAAGGAAAATTGACAGCACGTGAACGCATCGATTTATTGGTCGATCCAGGAACGTTCGTTGAATTGAATCCATTCGTTGAACACCGTACGGTCGACTTTGGCATGGACACTCAAAAAGGGCCTGGGGATGGAGTCGTTACAGGATACGGGAAAGTAAATGGTCGTGCGATTTATTTATTCTCTCAGGACTTCACTGTATTTGGCGGAGCACTTGGAGAAATGCATGCGATGAAAATTGCCAATGTCATGGACTTGGCAGCCAAAAATGGTGCACCGTTCATCGGGTTAAATGATTCTGGTGGTGCACGTATTCAAGAAGGCGTTGTGTCTCTAGATGGATATGGCCACATTTTCTATCGTAATGCCATTTATTCAGGCGTCATTCCACAAATCTCGGTCATTATGGGACCATGTGCTGGTGGAGCAGTCTATTCTCCAGCAATCACGGATTTTGTCTTTATGGTCGATAAAACAAGCCAAATGTTTATTACCGGTCCAAAAGTTATTGAAACAGTTACAGGAGAAAAAATATCTTCTGAGGACTTGGGCGGTTCAAAAGTACATAATGCCATCAGTGGAAATGCTCATTTCCGTGCTGAAACAGAGCAGGAAATACTTCAGCAGGTTAGAGATTTACTAAGCTTCTTGCCACAAAATAACGATGAGAAACCACCTCGTCTGGAAGCTGACCAAATGGATGATTATCGACCTGAATTAACGGATATTGTACCGTTTGATGCAATTCGTCCTTACGACATTCGTAAAGTTATCGAACAAGTGGTGGACCAAGATTCATTCATGGAAGTACAGAAAGAATTTGCACGTAATATTGTAATTGGTCTGGCTCGTATTAAAGGGGAAGTCGTAGGTATGGTGTGTAACCAGCCGAAAGTAATGGCTGGTGGTCTCGACATCAATTCTTCGGATAAAGCAGCACGTTTTATTCGATTCTGTGACTCATTCAATATTCCAATCATTACGTTTGAAGATGTAACCGGATTTTTCCCGGGAATTAAACAAGAACATGGTGGAATCATTCGTCATGGGGCGAAGATTTTATATGCGTATTCTGAAGCAACTGTTCCGAAGATGACAGTCATTTTAAGAAAAGCATATGGTGGAGCATATGTAGCACTAAACTCTAAATCCATCGGTGCAGATTTGGTGTTCTCTTGGCCAAACGCAGAGATTGCAGTAATGGGTCCACAAGGGGCAGCAAACGTAATCTTTTCCCGGGAAATCGCACAAAGCGACAATCCTGAACAAACGCGTGCGACAAAAATCGAGGAATATCGCGAAAAATTTGCAAACCCTTATGTAGCTGCTGCACGAGGTATGGTGGATGATGTAATCGATCCACGCGAAACGCGTATTAAACTCATTCAGGCTCTAGATATGATGCGTAATAAGAAAGAAACTCGACCTACCAAAAAACATGGCAATATCCCATTATAAAGGAGTTTTAATATGACATACCAACGTTTAATTGATGAGTTTTTGGAACTCGTACAAATAGATTCAGAAACAAAACACGAGCAAATGATTGCACCTATCTTAAAAAGCAAAATGGAAGACCTAGGTTTTGACGTAATTGAAGATGACTCGGCTGCCCGAAGCGGCCATGGCGCTGGAAATTTAATCGCCACTTTAAAGGGAACACTCGCAGATGTAGACACAATATATTTCACGACTCATATGGATACTGTAGTTCCCGGAAAAGGGATTAAACCCGAACTTCGCGAAGACGGCTATATTTATTCTGACGGCACAACGATTTTAGGTGCAGATGATAAAGCAGGCATTGCGGCGTTATTCGACATGATTAAACGCTTAAAAGAAGAATCGGTTGAGCACGGTGACATTCAATTCATTATTACTGCTGGTGAAGAAAGTGGACTTGCAGGTGCAAAACAATTAGATTCTTCACTGATCACTGCCAAATATGGATTTGCAGTCGATTCAGATGGGAAAGTCGGGGGAATCGTTACGGCAGCCCCTTACCAAGCAAAAATTGGAGCGAAGATTTTGGGCAAAACTGCTCATGCAGGCGTGGCACCAGAAAAAGGGATTTCTGCCATTAACATTGCTGCCAAATCAATAGCGAAAATGACATTAGGTCGTATCGATGAAGAAACGACTGCCAATATCGGACGTTTTGAAGGTGGCGGTGCAACGAATATCGTATGCGATGAAGTGAATATTCTAGCTGAAGCACGTTCGATTGTGCCAGATAAATTGAACATTCAAACTGCTCATATGAAAATGGTATTTGAAGAGACCGCTGCTGCAATGGGTGGAAAAGCCGAAATCGATATTCAGTTAATGTATCCTGGCTTCCGTTTTGATGAAGATGAACATGTGACGCAAGTAGCCATTCAAGCAGTCAAGAACATTGGACGCACACCAAACCTAGGAATAAGTGGTGGCGGAAGTGATGCAAACATCATTGCAGGTTTCGGCATTCCTACGGTGAATTTGTCTGTTGGATATGAAGAGATTCACACGAAAAACGAACGCATGCCTGTAGAAGAACTTGAGAAATTGTCAGATTTACTCGTTGAAATTGTTAAGGTTTCCGCAAAACAAGCTTAATGCATAGATAAAGTCGAGATTTCAGGTTAACCCTGATTTCTCGATTTTTGTTATGATTATGTTCAGTACATGAAGAGGCGATGAGGATATGATGGACATAAAACGCAATAAATCTCGTATTATTTTTCATATTGATATGAATAGTTTTTATGCGTCCGTTGAGCAATCGTATGATCCTACTTTAAAAGGGAAAGCGATTGCCATTGCCGGAAATCCAAAAGAACGAAGAGGGATTCTCGTAACTTGTTCATATGAGGCGCGTGCCCGTGGAGTCTATACAACGATGAGTGTGTGGGAAGCAAAGCGAAAATGTCCCGAACTAATATTGTTGCCGCCAAATTTCGAGCGTTATCGAATTGCATCTCGAGCGATGTTTGATTTATTAAGAACGTATACAAAACAAGTAGAACCAGTATCGATAGATGAAGGTTATATGGATGTCACAGAAATTGATAGCCCTATGTCACCCTTACAAATTGCAGCGGACATTCAGACAAGGTTAGTACAGGAGCTGGATTTGCCTTGTTCGATTGGCATTGCGCCAAATAAATTTTTAGCAAAAACGGCGTCGAATTTGAAGAAACCTATGGGGATTACGGTCCTGCGAAAGCGGGATATAGATAAAGTTTTATGGCCACTACAAGTATTGGAAATGCATGGGGTAGGCGAAAGCACTGCGAAAAAATTGAACAGTATCGGTTTGAAAACGATTGGCGATATTGCCAACGCTGAAGATGGTTTATTGAAAGAAGCACTTGGGAAGAATGGCATTCGACTGAAAAATCGAGCTAATGGACAAGATGATCGGTTAGTCGACCCAGATTCCGTTTATGATACAAAAAGTGTAGGAAACTCCACGACATTGCCAAGTGACGAAACCGATTTACATGAACTGCGAAAAGTCTTTCAAAACTTGAGCGCGAGAGTGGCAAACCGATTGGAAGCAAAGCGACTCGCCGGTCCAACCGTGTCCATTCAAATTCGGGATGCGGATTGGAGAAATTCATCACGCAGTCAATCGTTTCGCAATCTGGTTTATGAAAAGGATAAGATTTTTGAAGTGGCATGGTCATTGTTTACGAAAAATTGGGATGGCCAAGCTATTAGACTGCTTGGTGTGACTGTCAGCAACGTTGTAGACCGTGTAGACTTCACTGAACAATTATCCATATACAATTTTGAGGAACATGCAAAAGAAGAGCCTATATTGAAACTGGTAGAATCTCTACAATCAAAATTCGGCAAAGATATGATTACAAGAGGACATACACAAGCTAGGAAACCGACGTATGAATCCAAGACAAGTTTCAGTAAAGATTTTTTAGATGATCACAAAGATAGGGAGAATACCTGATATGGAATTGCAATTTTTAGGCACAGGTGCAGGCATGCCTTCCAAACAACGAAATACAAGCGCGCTCGTATTGAAATTGCTGCAGGAAAGAGGCACTTTTTGGTTGTTTGATTGTGGTGAAGCGACGCAGCACCAAATGTTGCACACGACCTTAAAGCCCAGAAAGCTTGAAAAAATATTTATTACCCATTTGCATGGTGACCATATTTTCGGTTTGCCTGGCTTACTGGGTTCTCGTTCTTTTATGGACGGGAAAGAATCTTTGACCATTTATGGACCTTTTGGTATTGAAGAGTGGATTACTACGACCCTTCGTATATCGCGAACCGTTTTACAATATAAAGTGAACTTTGTTGAGATTGATGAAGGTGTAATTTTCGAAGATGAGCAACTTACTGTTGAGGCTAAATTGTTGCAACATGTTATTCCTTGTTATGGCTATCGAGTCATTCAAAAACCTTTACCTCCACAATTACTGATTGAAACGGCCATTCAACTAGGAGTGCCGAAAGGGCCTTTGTTGGCAAAACTAAAAAAAGGGCAGGATGTAGTTTTAGAAAATGGTCAAACTGTGTTAAGTCAGGATGTAACAGCTGGACCGGTAAATGGATTCTCTATAAGTATTCTCGGAGATACGCGTTATTGCCAGGCGTCAATTGAATTAAGCAGGGACGTTGATATCGTCATTCATGAAGCGACGTTTGATGCGGGTACAGAAGAACTTGCGAAACCTTATGGCCATTCAACAATTACACAGGCAGCACAAGTTGCGAAAGAAAGTGGAGCCAAACATCTCATCGTTCAACATATCAGCGCCAGATTTTTACCCAGCCAAGCAGAAGAACTGCGAAAACAAGGATTATCCGTATTTCCTTCCATTACTGTGGCGGAAGATTTTGCGGAATATGAATGGAAGCAAGATGAATTGAAAAGAATCAAAAATAAATAAGCGTATCTGAATGAAGGAATTCAGGTACGCTTATTTTTCTTTTGTAAGACCATTTACTTTTTCTTTTTTCGATACAAATCCATGGATTTGTATCCTTCCCCTAGAATGGTTTGCATTTCAAGTAAGCGTTTTTCCTGAGTTTCAATTTTCTTCGCACTATACACATATCGTGCCCAATCTTTTTGATAGCCGAAAGTCAATTTATTATAAGCTTCCAGAGAATCTTCATTGCGACTCAAATATTCTTTGATATGTTCGACATACTCAATATAGTCATCGACGCATTGGCTATTTTTTGTGCTGTCTGTTTTTTTAGGTTTCTTAGGCAACGATTTCAATCCCACAATTGTAAAGGTTTCATTCAGACTGACCATGCGGGAAAATTTCAGCTGACTGTTTCGAACATAACCATCTTCATCAACTGATAAATCTTCATACAATCGATCACGTTCAATAAATTCTTTATAGGTCGGATTGTTCTTTTTGGGATATGCAAAATACAGATAGCCATTGTCTTCTATCAGATTCTTATCAATGATTGTGTTCAGTTGTTGTGTGAAATCTTCCAGTGTGAAAGTGAAGATAAATACGAACTGGTAGCGAGTATCCTTTATGGTCGTATCATAGTGTAAATCATCAAAATCAAGGACTGTTTCTGGCTTATTTAAGATTAATTTGGTGGAGTATTTATGTATGCCTAATTTTTCAATGACACTTTTCGTAGAATTCATTCTTTATTCTCCTCTGGTACTTCAATAATTTTATAATATATGAAAAATCAAATGAGCTAAAACTTAATCGTATCGGCTCATGAATTCCCATAAAATGCAAAAAAACTATGATATCATCTATCTGTTTTGTTATATTTAGAATAAACAAAATTTTTCCGTGTGGGGAAATCATTTTGCAAAACATTGATGAGGATACGAGTGGATTTGTGGACGAATGGCTCAGTCTTGATTGACAGAAGGGGAATCATGAGTTGGAAAATGAGAGTAAATCGAACAAGGAACCACATCGTACACCCATGATTGATTTTGCAGACGCTGTTAACCGATCATTGGAACTTATTTATAGTAAATCCGTTATTTACAATGCAATTAAAGGAGAGATGATTATAAAGAAGAGTCTAATAGGATTTTTCGTTTTGTCATTCATTTTGTCTTGTGTTGTTGGCTGTAGTAATGAAGGTTCGCCTACATTAACCAGAGTCTATTATGAGATCGTCAACTCTGAGGAAAATACTGAAGGAACCTGGATGATTATTGATGAACAAAGTTTGACTGATATTGATCAAGCGTTCAAAGAAATTAAGTGGGACCCGAATACGATGCCATCTATGTCTCGTGAGGAAGACGTTAAAGTAACACTGTTTCGGGAAACTGATAAGAATCTACCAGAACGTTTGGATTACTACAGCATTTGGTTCAATGCCGATGAGACGGCGACAATCATTAGTCAGAACGAAAGTGAAGGTTTGGGAAACTTGGAGCAGGAACAGACTCAGATTCTGAAAGAATATTTATTAAATACAACGGATAGAATCCAAGCTCCATAACACATGGGTAATCATGAGAAAAGAGGGGGAGTCTGGATTTGAAACTGGGATTGAAAAAAGATGAGGTCATATTAGCACCTCATTCAAACGAATGGGATACGGAATTTCTTAAGACAAAACAGGAAATACAAAATCACACCAAGCTTGAAAGTAGCAGGATTGAACATATCGGCAGTACAGCCATTAAAGGGCTAATGGCAAAACCAATAGTGGATATTGTCGTTGGTCTTGATGAAATAAAACAAATCGATAAATCATTTTCAGAAGGTCTTAAAAAAGCAGGCTTTTTAAGATTAGGTGTGGAACGACCATCAGAAGTGGTTTTTGCGAAATTTACAGATGACACATATGATATAAAAACGCATTTTATCCATTTGGTTGAATATAAGAAAGAACAATGGAATAACTTAATTTTCTTCAGAGATTATTTAAACTCGCACGAAGCAACTAGAAAAGAATATGAGCAACTCAAATTGGAATATGTAAAAGAGAGCAATAGTGGCATTCTGGAATACACGAATCATAAGGAAGAGTTCGTCAAACGCATTTATGCCATGAGATTGAATGGTTGAGATGGGAGTCAAAGAGAATGACAAGAATGAAACGCATAGCCTTTCTACTTGTATTGTCTCTACTAGTCATTTCTTTCATATCCAATCCAAGTAATCAAGAATACCAAGAACTCAGTGAAGAAACGACCGGTATTAAGATTCCAGAAGATATAGAATTAGAAAGAATAAACCTTTTATCTATTTTCCACTTATTCGGTGCAAGCATTGCCTTATGAACATGGAGTAGTTCACTTAGGATTCATGGGGAAATTCTTTCAAATTTCGAATGGGCAGTATGATTATCCAAGTTGGTTGGAATTTTTCAATTGATGGGTAAGAAATAGCTTTCAATATGTTGTCAGGAAGAGGAAAATAGAGATAAATGTATAGTTCGCTATCATGGTTGCTTAGGCAGCCTATTTCTTTTTATAGAGCTTTGGAGGTTAAGAATGATCAAAATTCGTTATTTAGCAATCGTAATATATGCGGTAGTATTGGCTTCTTCCTTTACCATGTATCAGTCTCAACAAGCCAATCTGACACAAGAAGACAGAGGACGTCTGTTACCTGTCAAAATGAAGTCCGTGAAATCAACCGATAGTGAAGATGAAATCCAAAGTATTGTTCGTAACGCGGATCTGAAGGACGAGAAGATATCGATAGCAGGTATGCAACACAGTCAAGGTGGTCAAACCCTTTATCCAGGGGGGATCATGCTCGACATGAAGCAATATAATAAAATTCTCAACCTGGATGAAAAAAATAAGCTCATTACAGTACAAAGTGGCGTTACATGGGCTGATATTCAATCTTACATAAATCCGTACGGTCTAGCTTTAAAAGTCAGTCAATCGCAAAACATTTTCACTGTTGGGGGTTCAATGAGCGTGAATGTACATGGCCGTGATATCCGCCATCATACGCTGATTGAAACGATAGAATCATTTCGTTTACTTAATGCTGAAGGACAAATAATCAATGTGAGCCGGAATGAAAATACAGAGTTGTTTAAGCTAGTAATCGGTGGCTACGGGCTTTTCGGAGTTATTTTGGATGTGACCTTGGAATTGACAGAAGATGAACTTTATCAAGTACATACAGAATCAATTTCTTACGATGAATACACATCGTATTTCACAAAAAATGTTTTGCAAAATGATGATGTGAAAATGCATCTTGCTAGAATCTCAGTAGCACCAGATAGCTTTTTAACGGATATGTATGTAACTGATTTTTCTACTGCTTCCGATCAATCAAATTTAGAAGATTACACTTCGTTGAAACGGGAAAGTATCATTGCCATCCCTAAATTTTTCCTTGGTCTTTCACGTCTGAGTGGCTGGGGTAAAAATACGTTCTGGAATATCCAAGAAGGATATAATGATCGGTTGGAGCATTCATATATGTCCAGAAATAATGTTATGCGGTCTGAGACAACTTTTATGGATTATGATAGTGCTACAAACACAGAAGTGCTACAGGAATATTTTGTTCCGATTGATCAGTATTCTGCGTATATCGATGATTTGAGAAAATTGCTGAAAGATGAAAAAGAGATAAACTTATTGAATATCACAGTGCGCTACGTGGGACAAAACGAAGAATCTGTCATGTCTTACACAAAAGATGACATGTTTGCACTCGTGATTCTTATTAATCAAGGCAAGAGTGAAGAGAGTATAGAATCCACAGGTCAAATCATCAGAAAAATGATTGATGTAACGCTGGATCATGATGGGAGCTATTATTTGCCTTATTATCACTATCCGACCAGGAAACAGCTAGAAAAAGCATATCCGAGAACGAATGAATTCTTCGAGATGAAAGAAAAATACGATCCAGAAGAGCGCTTCATGAATCTTTTCTATGAGGAGTATCACAAATGAATGCAAGAAAATTTATACTTTATCAAGGTACAGTTGGAATGGCAGCAAGCATGATTTTTCCATTTTATATATTGCTGCTGAAAAATGTGGGGAACAGCTACGTCCAGTTCGGATGGGCTTACGGGCTTTTCGCATTAACTGCTGCGCTAAGTTATCCTGTAATCGGGATATTCGCTGACAAAGCAGGAGACAAAATTCTTTTAATGGTTTATTCATGGGGGATGGCATTGATTTTGCTGGTGTTCCCATTAGCTTTTGAAATCTGGCATATCTACGTACTTCAAATAATCATGGGTTTACTAGGTGCCGTCCAAAAAAACTCTGAAAAAACGATTCTGGCACGCACCGTTCAAAAAGAAACGGCTGGGAAGGAAATCGGTCGTTATCATGTTTGGACATCTATCGGGGCTGCCGTAGCTGTGATTGGAACAGGCTATTTAGTCGATTTTCTGACGATTGGCAGTATCTTTTATCTGGCATCAATCGTTTTTGCATGGAGCGGGTTTTATGTGATGAGGCTTGATACGAAGGTTTAGACTTGGATTTTACAAACACTGGGGTCTTGCTCCAGTGTTTGTTTTTTCTGATTCATGTCAATTCATTCAGCATAAAAAAATTTGATTACTGTTCTTTTCTTACTGTGTTTTATATAAAATACACATAGTAGGTCTTAGATTATGCTTGTTGTCCTATTAAGATAATTAAAAATGTTACTAAAATCAAAATTGAACCTAACCATTCATAATAGTAAGCCTTTTCTTCCCGATGTAAAAGCCATTCCTCAAATCCGCGAGTTATCCCCAGTAAAAAAAACAGAGCAAACATGGGAATAGTCAAAATTAATCCTAAATTTGTTTGATTGGATGTCTTCTCAGCCAAGTTCTAAGTTCATTGTAAACATAAACAAAATAATGTTGGGTATTGCGGGATTAATATTGCATATATTGTTGATTAAGGGAAAAATTGATGAATATAAAAAAGAAATTGTTTCTATTTCTTATTTTCATGGTGTACTTACTCACTGCTTGTGTAAGTACAGGGGAAGTGGAGAACAAATTAATCTCAATGACTGGGATGAAAAAGAAGACACGGAGATTTTTAGTAAAGACGAAGACAGTATGGAAACTTTTATCCAAGCCATAGACAATGCAACAAAAATGGAGAAACAAAATGTAATTGTCACTGAACCATTGCTCGCTTTTAACATGCATATGAATGATAATCGAGTGAAAAAATATCATCTATGGATTACTACTGATGAGAAGGATACTTACAACAATTACATCCGGACAATAATGTGATCTTTCAACTGGATAGTCGTACTGTTGAAAAATTAACTTCATTCCTAAAAGAAGAAGAAAACGTAGATCTCATTGATCAGGAGATTGTATTTGAAGAATAGTGTAGATCTTCTGCAACTGGAAATGAAGGGAAGGGATTACATCGGGTTGGTTTTTTGGAGTTATATTCGGTTTGCTTTTCGGCATTGGCGTTTACATTGACTGGAAAAGAAAGAAAATCAATAATTATCCACTTCGATTAACACACCCACATGCAAAGCCAGGGGATGATTCGAATTACCGGATGGGTGATAACAACAACTATACTGGTGGCGGGATGGATTGATACTTTTAGATTTATAGGAAGGGAGTGAATTTATGTGGTGGTTATTAATCGTACCTGTTTTTTATCGCATTCATAGACGACTTCATGTAATAGAAGAAAAAGTAGCAAGATTGAATCAAGTAAAGGAATCTATATTAATAAAATAATTAAAAAAACCATCCGAGTGGATGGTTTTTTTATGTTTCCAGAGTTGGCTTTCACTTTGTTAAGCTAACCATCATTCTGGAGGATAAAAGGAGTACGGTCCGATATCTTGGATCCATATTTGTGCATTTTCCCCATTCGGTTCGGCTACCCACAAATCCCCTTTGGTAGAAGCGATATCGATTTGTCTTACCCAAGTGATTTTGTTTATCGAGGGCAGGAATTGTGGGTTATAATCTCCTTGATCTTTAGAAGGCATTGTTATTTGAATTTGTTTCTGACTGTCCAGAGTTACAAAATATAATGTTGGTTTGGGGCGTTTTTTAGGGTCATTTGACCAGTCAGTTTCTTTTACTCTGGATACGATAAGAGAACGGTCGTTGACCCATGTAAATCCCATGTCTGCATAGTTTTTTGGAGTAAGGGTCAAAGTATAGTATGCAGGGAGTTCAGTTACTTTTAAATCTTTATCTTTGAAACCAAATACGATTCGTCCTCCGCCTGCGATATAACCGAGTAAACTGTCCTTAAACGACCACTTCGGCTGGAACTCGAGGATTACCTCGTCGAGTACGGTAAATTCTTTCCCTTCTGCAGAAATTACACAAAGCATATCACTGTCCATAGCCAAGGAAGCAGTTGGTGACACAATAAAAGATATCCATTTGTTATTTGGTGAATAATCAAACGATTGGGCATTGATTGAAGAGATTTTCACATCATCTTTCTTAAGTTCTTTTGGAATCACTAAAAATTTTTTCACATGTTTGGTTAAGTCGCTGATGTTTTGATAACCACCCTTTAATGAAATGGTGTAGAGGATTAGATGTGTCCATCCATCTGGCCGCAAGGAAGCACTTGAAGATGCGATAAAGCCCTTTCCATTCGGCTGCCATTCATAATCGTCTACTCCTAGAGCGATATTATAGAAACTGGTTAAGTCAGATATGTTTAAAACACCGCCACTTTGAAAAGCCACAATATTTTCGGTTGGCGACCATTTTGGATCGTGTCCATCATAAAAAATTTTACGGTGCTTTTTGGTTTGTAAATCATAGACCCACAATTCATTTTCTGTACCTTGACTTTCATTAATGGTAGCCTGTACTTCTTTTTGATAAAGAAGCATTTTACCATCAAAAGACCATTGTGGGGGATAGGGATAATTTGATTTTTGATCTGTCACTTTTTTGTCTAAACCTTTATCGTTTATCCACAAAAAGCCATCCTTAATGTAGGCGACTTTAACTGTAGAATCAGTTGGTGCCGCATTCGATATAGTAGGAAATAAAAAATAGAATATCACTAACATATGAATAAGTTTCACCATACAATCACCTCTTTGTTCATATGTTGTGTCTTATTAAAAATCTTACACTTGAGTAAATGGAAAAGTTTTTCACGTGTTCTATACAATCAAGCTGTGACTTAAAGAATATAAAATGATTGAATTTGCCGTTTTGTAAAAAGTGATATAATTGACTGTATGTTTCACAATAATGAATTCGGGAAAAATATAGCATGTGAAAAATATGGCTTTTTTCACATAATAATTTTTAATTACTGTGCAAAATTTGTCTAAAATTTAGTTGAGAAGGGGATTACATAATATGAGTTTAACGCCAAATGAAAGAATTAAATTACATGGTTTTAACAATCTAACCAAAACATTAAGTTTTAACATGTACGATATTTGCTACACAAGAACTAAGGAAGAGCGCGAGGCTTATATCAACTATATTGACGAACAATATAATGCAGAGCGTCTTACGAACATCTTGACCAACGTGTCAGATATGATTGAGGCAACCATTTTAAATATTGCCCAACAAGATTATGAGCCTCAAGGTGCGAGTGTGACGATTCTTGTTTCTGAAGGACCCGTCGATGAATCGCCATTGGAATCATTCAAGCAATCTCCTGGGCCATTTCCTGATACAGTTGTAGGTCATTTGGACAAAAGTCATATAACGGTTCACACATATCCTGAGTACCATCCTGACGAAGGAATCAGTACATTCCGTGCAGATATCGATATTTCAACATGTGGAGAGATTTCTCCATTAAAAGCTCTGAACTATTTGATTCACTCTTTTGAAACAGACGTAATGGTCATGGATTACCGTGTGCGTGGCTTTACGAGAGACGTGAAAGGTCATAAACTCTTCATAGACCATGACATTAATTCCATTCAAAATTTCATTCCTAAAAGCGTTCAGGACGTTTTCCAAATGATCGATGTGAATGTCTATCAGGAAAACATTTTCCATACAAAATGTAAACTGAAGAAATTTGACCTTWACAATTACTTATTCGGGTACAAGGAAGATGAGTTATCTGAAGAAGAAAAGATTGAGATTACAAAGAAACTGAAAAAAGAAATGGATGAAATCTTTTACGCGAAAAATATGTCTTAAATAGACAAAAAAAGGTCCCCCAAAAAGGGTAACGTGTTCTGTATTGATGTACAAAAGAAGAACTAACATATTAAAACGTTAATCAAATAAAAACAATTAGCACTGCAATTCAAATTGCAGTGCTTTTTCATTTTTATGCGACTCGGGTTGGGTGCTTTTTCTTCTGCTCAAGAATATAACAAAATAACAACCTTGCAATCATAAAACATTTTTTTATTTAATAAAAAAAATAGTCATTGACAAAAAGATTACTTCAGGAATAAAGTATGTGTAATAACAATAAACTTTCCTAAGGGAAACTTTTTTGAGGAGGGTCAAACAATGAGCGAAGAAAACAACGTTTCTAGACGCGACATCTTAAAGTTGGGATCTGCCGGGGTCATTGGGGTAGCAGGCAGTTATTTGTTAAGTACAATGACTGGATTAAATCCCGTCATTAAAGCAGCTACACACAGTGGTAATAAGCACGGCAACATGAATCACAGTAATACAATGACGGATGTTTCAAAAAGCGAAGGCTATAAGATGGCTGAAAAAGCACTTACAACGTTTGATTATGGCACAGTGAGTGTGCTACCAAATGGGCAAACGTTACGTGTTTATGAAGTTGAAGCTATTGATAAAGAAATAGAAATTGCAAAAGGGATTAAATTTCCTGGTTGGACATATAACGGAACGATTCCTGGACCGACATTTCGTTGTACAGAGGGTGATCTTTTACGTTTCAACTTTATTAATAAAGGCAGTCATCCTCACTCGATTCATTTTCATGGAATTCACCCACCAGAAATGGATGGATTGGAGTCTATTTATCCCGGAGAGACATTCACGTATGAATTTGAAGCAAAACCATACGGATTACAGATTTACCACTGTCATGTATTACCGTTAGCCAGACATATTCATAAAGGACTGTACGGCAATTTTATTATCGACCCCAAAAAGCCAAGAGAACCGGCTTTAGAATTGAACATGGTCATGAATGGATTTGATTTGGATTTAGACGGTGAAAACGAATTTTATACGGTGAATGGATATGCGAATGCATTTATGAACCATCCGATTAAAATCAAGAAAGATCAACTTGTCCGAATATACTTAAGTAATTTAACTGAATTCGACTTATTAAATTCTTTCCACTTGCATGCTAATTACTTTACGTATTATCCAACAGGTCGAAATGATAACCCATCACAATTTACAGATACAATTATGCAATGTCAGGGTGAGCGAGGGATTCTGGAAGTGCGTTTTCCGTATAAAGGGAAATATATGTTTCATGCTCATGTAAGTGAGTTCGCTGAGTTAGGCTGGATGGGATTTTTCGAAGTAGAGTAAAGGAGGGTTAATAGATGAAAGTTAAATGGATTATATCGGGATTAGTACCCCTATTGTTACTTGTGGCAGTAGTTGCATGGGTGATGATCAATGGTGCTGGTATTGAAAAAGACCCTGCCGCCCCAATCGAAGTACTAAATATTGAACGAATTAACACAACATACAGTGGGTTTGAAATATCAATCAGTAATACTGGGCCAGAGCCCCTGACGATATCTCAAGTAATAGTGAATGATTCGATATGGAATTTTGGTGTCTCTCCATCAGAAACATTAAAACGATTTGAAGAAGGGAAAATTACGATTAATTACCCTTGGGTGCAAGGCGATCCACATGTAATTAAGATAATTACTGAAAATGGAATTATTACAGAAGGTGAAATTGCAGCTGCGACACTCACTCCAGAAAGAAGCTGGAGCAATTTTCTTAATTACGGGTTTATAGGGTTTTATGTTGGTATTGTACCCATTACATTAGGTTTATTGTGGTATCCATTCATGAAACGCTTCTCACGAAAATGGATTAACGCTATTCTTGCTCTTACCGTTGGGTTACTTCTCTTCTTATTTATTGGTACATTGGCTGATGGCATTGAAATTGGTGCTGAAGCGCCTGCAGTCATGCAAGGTACTATGGTGGTAATGCTAGGTGCAGTTCTTACTTTCTTATTATTAATTGGATTTGACCAGTATCAACAGAAAAAACAAGCATTGAAAGCTTCTTCTCCTTTTAATATCTCTTTATTAATGGCTGTCGGAATCGGGCTCCATAACTTTGGAGAAGGGCTGGCTATCGGTACTTCGTTTTCTCTTGGCGAAGCTGCACTAGGCACATTCTTAGTCATTGGCTTTACTCTTCATAACATTACTGAAGGTATAGGAATAGCAGCTCCCTTGTTGAAGATTAAACCTAGGATAAGAGACTTTATATTATTAGGCGTAATAGCAGGTGCTCCAGCAATTATTGGTACCTGGGTTGGTGGATTCATTTTCTCTCCGATTCTCGGCGCATTGTTCTTAGGGATTGGTGCAGGTGCTATCTTACAAGTAATTTATGTCATCACTAAAATGTTAATTAACGATCATAAGAAACATTTGGAACCTACTGTTTCTTGGTTAAACTTCAGTGGTTTTACAATCGGTCTGCTAATCATGTATCTTACAGCCTTCTTAGTTAAATATTAAATTTTTCTGAGGTGAAGACGTTGCAAAAGGACCTTAATAATAACAGGAGTAATTTTGGTACTTGGCTCGATAAACAAGAAGATATAAATATTTATTCGTTAGAAAAAGCATCAAACATCGGTTATGCAACCATTAAAAAATTATGTAACAACCAAAACTATTTACCTAGATTTTCAACCATTGCTAAAATAAATCATGGCTTAAAAATGCTCGGAAAGAATATTGAAGTGAATGATTATCTTTGAGAAACCTTTACCAGGTTTAGACACAGCTATTCAAAACATAACAATTAATAGGAGGATATTATGATGCAAAATATAGGAATTCCAGGATTGATTTTGGTATTGGTTATTGCTCTTATCATTTTCGGACCATCTAAATTGCCTGAAATCGGAAAAGCTTTCGGTTCCACATTAAGAGAGTTCAAGAATTCAACTAAGGATCTTTTATCAGAAGAAAAAAGCGCAACTCCCCAAGATAAAGTAAATAAAGAGTAAATTTTAGATAATGAAGTACGTTTAAGGAGGATTGTAGATGAAAGGTCAAAGCATGAATGTTGTTCAACATTTAGAAGAATTACGCAAGGCAATTATGATTACTCTAGGAATTTTTCTACTGTTTTTTGTGCTGGCCTTCATTTACGTTCAGGATATTTATCACTTGCTGGTCAAAGACTTGCCATTTAAGCTAGCTTTATTGGGTCCAAGCGATATATTGATGGTTTATTTAATGATTTCAAGTGTTGTCGCGTTAGCTGCTACTATGCCTGTTGCTGCACATCAAGTTTGGCGATATATTAGTCCAGGTTTGACAGAGAAGGAGCGTAAAGTGTCGCTTGCGTATGTACCGGCACTATTTATTCTATTTATAATCGGAATCAGTTTTGGGTACTTTATTTTATTTCCTCTAGTGATGAGTTTTTTAATGTCATTGTCCAATGACATGTTTACTACATTTTTCACAACAGAAAAATATTTCCGGTTTTTGTTGAATATGACTTTACCTTTTGGGTTTCTATTTGAACTGCCAGTTGTGATAATGTTTTTAACAAGTTTAGGAATAATTAATCCGTATGTTTTACAAAAAATAAGAAAGTATGCTTATTTCGTGTTGATTGTTACTTCCGTATTGATTACACCACCAGATTTCTTGTCAGATATTCTTGTGATTATTCCTTTACTCCTGTTATATGAAAGCAGTATCACATTGTCTAAATTTGTGATTAAACGACAACAAAAAATGTTAGATAAATTAGTTACGTAAGAACACACTTTTCACTAAAAGTCTAATTACCCTTTCATATTTCACCCAGTAAACAAGAAAAGCCCTCAGAAAGGATTCTGTTGGCTGTGAGTTTATCGCTTTTGGTTAAGTCGATTTTACTTTACATGTAATCTTAATACTTTTCGCCATACTAAATTAAAGAAAAAATTATTTATTGCAGCATAATGTAATAGAGCCATTATCAGTAACCCCTGAGTAAAAGGTATTGGTAATGGCTCTTTTTATCTTCTCAAATATTTTAATATTTTGTTCGGATCAATCTTAATGAATTGAGTACTACAATTAACGTTGCACCCATATCTGCAAAAATTGCCATCCATAACGTTAACCAACCCGGAATAATTAACACGAGGGCCAATACTTTTAACCCAAAGGCAAATGCAACATTTTGGTAGATGATGTTCAACGTTTTTCTGCTTAATGCAATGGTATATGGGAGTTTCTCTAAATCATCGGCCATTAAAGCGATATCAGCTGTTTCAAGCGCCGTATCGGTTCCAGCACCTCCCATTGCAATTCCAACAGTTGCACTTGCTAAAGCAGGCGCGTCATTTACTCCATCTCCAACCATAGCAACTTTACCATGCTCTTCTCTGAGTGATTTAATCACACTTAATTTGTCTTGTGGCATCAATTCAGCTCTGACATCAGTTAATTCCAGTTGCTTACCGATAGCACTGCCTGTTGCCTGATTATCGCCCGTTAACATAATGGTCTTTTGAATACCCAATTTGTGAAGTTTTTTGATGACATTTAGGCTGTTTTCTCTCACTTGATCAGCTACTGCAATGAGTCCTTTGATTTCATATTCAGTGCCCAGTAACATGACCGTCTTCCCGTCCATTTGAAGAGATTTAACTTGGACTTCAATTGTGCTTAATATAGAATGAGTTTCTCTAAATAAATTTGGACTTCCAATATAGATAACCTGATCATCAATCGTCGCTTTGGCACCTTTTCCTGTGATCGATTGGAAATCCACAACCGGTACCAATTCGATTTTTTGTTTTTCAGCTTCTTTCAAGATGGCTGATGCAAGTGGGTGTTGAGAAAACTTTTCGATGGATGCTGAAAGATGCAAAATTTCCGAAATGTTCATTTCTGATAGGGAAACAACGGACGTTACTTCAGGTGTTCCTTTAGTCAGAGTTCCAGTTTTATCGAATGCAACAACCTTCAAGCGACCAGCTTCTTCTAAATGGATACCGCCTTTAATTAATACTCCATTTCTTGCGGCGTTTCCAATGGCAGTTACAATGGCAACTGGAGTTGATACTACTAAAGCACACGGGCATCCAACCACCAAGACTGCCAAACCACGATAAATCCACTCACTCCAATCTCCTCCGAGGAATAGGGGAGGGAACACAGCAACTAATAATGAAATCAACATAATGGCTGGTGTGTAATATTTAGCAAACTTATCAACAAATTGTTGAGAAGGCGCTTTTTCAGCCTGAGCTTCTTCGACCAAATGAATAATCTTGGCAATTGTAGTATCTTCTACACGTTTTGTTACACGAACCTCTAATGAACCTTCTTCATTCAATGTACCTGCAAATACTTCGTCTCCGATCATTTTGTGAACCGGAACAGATTCTCCCGTAATAGATGCTTGATTAATGGATGATTGGCCAAGAATGACCTCTCCATCCATTGCAATTTTTTGACCAGGCTTCAGAATCATGACATCGCCAATTTGAATGTCTTCAACTGCCACGTCGAACTCGTTCTTTCCGCGTTTGATAATCGCAGTATTTGGTGCAATATCCATTAGAGTGCGAATAGATTGTCGTGCTTTATCCATCGAATAACTTTCCAATGCCTCACTTATCGCAAAGAGAAAGACGACGACAGCTGCTTCTCCCCATTCACCGATAATAGCAGCACCAATCACGGCAATGGTCATCAATGTTTTCATATCAAATTGAAGTTTTGTTAAATTGACCAATCCTACTTTAATGAGGTTGTAGCCACCTATTAAGATTGATAATCCGAAAATAAAGATGGTTTGATTACTCTCTTCATCATATATTACTGAAGATATGTATCCCAAAAGAAGGAGTAACGCAGAAATAAACGTCGTTTGATTCTCTCTTTTTTTCCAGAACGACTCTCTTTTCTCTTGTACTTTCTGGTTTGCCGGAACTACTTTAATACCATCAAATGCACCTGCTTTTTCTAATTCTTCTATCGAAGCATTCCCGAGAACAGTCAGTTTTGAGGCACCAAAGTTTAACTGTACATCGTTAACCGTTTCGATATCCCGTATGTTCTTTTCAAACTTGGCAGCACAATTTGTACAAGATAGTCCCTGCAATCTGTATACATTTTTGTCTTCACTCATTTGTTCCAACCTTCTTTCGAATGATCAAGTGCAATACGAACCAACTGTAGGACGTGATTGTCGACAACTGAATAAAAAACGAGTTTTCCTTCTTTTCGATATTTAGCTAACCCCATATCACGTAAATAGCGTAAATGATGAGAGGCAGTAGCTGTCGAAGTTCCAATAATATTTGCCACGTCGCAAACACACAGTTCTTTTTCAATAGTCAATGCATACGTGATTTTTAATCTTGTTGCATCAGAAAGTGCTTTAAATATTAACTCGACATTGTTGATTTCTTCAATTCTAGGTTTAACTCGCTTTATTACATCTGTATCAAAACAAGTCGTTTCACATATATCTTTTGGACTTGTTTTCACTAATTTAGTCATTTTACCCACCTCATTCAAATATCTGTTTGATTGTTACTGCTAGTGTATGCAAGGGACAGTAAATTGTCAATAATGATATTCAAATGTTTGTTTGAATATGAAATTATTCTTGTTACAATCATGGAAAGAGATATTAGGAGGATTTAGAGTTGAAAAAATTAATCATCTTAACATTATTATTTCTTTTTACATTTAGTCCTTCTGCTTTTGGACATTCTGGACTTTCAAGTTCTACCCCTGCAAATGGAGAGGTCGTAAAAGAAGAATTATCAAGCATAACCTTACTGTTCAACACAACAGTTGAGAATACAAGTATTCTTAAAGTAATCAATGAAGATGGGGTAGAGGTACCTATTGAAGAACTCTTAATAAAACAGAATGAAATGATCGGTAGGTTTTCGGAACCTTTAGAAGAAGGAGAGTTCACTGTTAACTGGAAAATAATCGGGGCAGATGGGCACCCAATTGAAAATACCTTCTCATTTAGAGTGGAGCTCCCGAAGGAAACAGATTCTGAAGTTCCCAATCAACAGAGCCCTGAAGAGATTATTTCTCCCCCTAGTGACGTTAATGATCAAAAAGTAGTTAAAGAGGCGAAAGACTCAAATAACATAATGATTAGCGCGGCTTTGTTATTGGTATTGATAGCAATTGTCACAACTTTTTGGTTGTTGAGAAAGGAAGACAGTAAATGATTTTGATTTATTTATCTGAGACGCTATTATATTTATGTTTTTCGCTCATAACGGGTTCACTCATCTTGTCACTTATACCCGGTAGTAGAAAACCGGAAATTGCCATTCGTAAACGATGGATTCAGATTTCTATTTTAGGAATAGTGATCCTATCCCTCTTTCCGGTAATACGACTCGTACTCTTTCTTTACGAGGACATTGGGTTATGGATAACCATACAAAATGTAATTTCCACCTTTGAAGTCGGGCAAGCATGGTCATTTACGCTGTTTGTATCAATTGCATTTTATCTGTATGTCTCCATCTTCTCGATTTTCACTAAAAAAATTCACACGGTCATATCATTGTCCTTCACCTTTGTTCTTCTCTTAGCGTTGGGATGGGCGAGTCATTCAGCCTCTCTAAACGAGTGGAGTGGATTTGTAGCGCATTGCATCCATTTCCTAACGGTAACAATTTGGGTCGGCATATTAATAGTAGTCAGTTGGTTTTCGGTGAATTCTGCAAACTGGTTAACATTTTTAAAATGGTTTACGCCCGTAGCCATAAGCTGCTTATTGGTAGTAGCTGCGTCAGGGTACTTTCTGATGACTTTAGTTATTGATTTGAACAATTATGCAGATACTTGGATTCTCCCATATGGACAATCTTTGCTTATTAAGCACTTAATACTTATTCCCATTATCTTTTTTGCAATTATCAACGGAATTTGGATGAAGCGAAAAATTCAAAAGGACTCAACTATTAATCCACGTAATTGGGTTAAAGCGGAGAGTTTTACTCTACTATTAATTTTCTCGGCGACAGCTGTCCTTGCACAACAAGAAGCACCACATGACATTGACTCAGTAGCTGCCAGTAATGGAATGGCGAGATTATTTAGTACAGTTTACTCCGAATCCATTTCTTTACCCATCGATGCTTCCATGGATTTAAACATGTTAGGCATACTCTTTTTTGGACTATCCATCTGTTTCTTATGCTTTGCTTGGATTGCGACGGTGAAAAAGTTCTCACCTTTTATAGCCTTTAGTATGAGCATTTTATGTATGATTTCCATGTATTTAGGGTTAATGAACAGTGTAGTTTTCTAAATAAGTAACACCAATTAAAGGATTGTATTTCCTGGGGCTTACATGGCAACCCAGAAGAGATTCTTCTCTTATATAGGGTGTTGGAGAAGTCGCGCGATATATAATAGATGTATTACATAAAGGGCATGGATATTTTCATTGAAAATTGTAAATGTTTAAAAGAGAGCAAACCGAGGAAAAACTGCAAAGACAGTATATTCTCGGTTTTTTTATAGACAATGTATATTTCAAACTTAATAGCAATTTCATTCCTAACCTGGATTCAGAAATGAAGCAATTCGCAAAATTAATGGAAGGTAATAAAATAGAAAACTTGAAAAAAGCAGTTCATCAAAAAAGTGTTGTTCGTAATTTTGGAGATATCCCTCAAATACGCATAAGCCCGTTCTTTTATTGAACGGGTTTAATACATGTAAAGGTGTGATTTTAATGAAGAAGGCAATATTTTTGGATCGAGACGGAGTTATTAATGAAGTGCTAACGGATAGAGTTAAATTTGTAAATAAGCCACATGAGCTATACTTCTTACCTGGTGTTCCAGAAGCAATTAAAAAATTGAATCCTTTCTTTGATTTCATATTTGTAGTAACTAATCAAGGCGGTGTTGGATTGGGATTCATGAAGGAAACTGAGCTCAATAAAATACATGACCATATGATTTCTGAATTAAAGAAGGAAGGGGCAGTTATTCATGACGTGGCTTATTGTCCCCATAAACCAAAATCGGGCTGTGCCTGTCGCAAGCCAAATAGCAAATTAATTATAGATCTCAGTAAAAAATATGATATTGATTTATTACAATCCTACATGGTGGGAGACACCGATACAGATATTATTGCAGGGAAAAAGGCAGGGACAAAGGGAGTATTCTTGGGTAAGAGTGATCCGCTTGCAGATGCTGTTTTCCCGGACTTAATAAGTGCTGTGGATTGGATTATAGAAGATGCCACTGCGAAGTAAAGCATGCTTGTTTGACGCTCTAAGAAGATAGTGTCCGCTTTAGGCAACTGTTTGTTCTTCAATTCGGTATCATACATTGTGTAGCAGATTTAGGTGTTTTCGGGATGTTAGGTGAATTTCTTGGGGATATGAAAATTGACACAAAGTCCGATAATTTCTAAAAAAGTTTGATCATTTATTAATAAAGTTTGATTAAAATTATCTCACCTCTATCGTTTCTTAGAATTGAGGTGATTTTTTTGTTGGATATTTATGTTAATTTCACGATAAGGATAAAGATTGTGAAAAAATGTACTTAAACTAACGGGGCAGTTTAGTTGAAGAAGGGGTTTTAGGGAATGGTGTTGAATAAGTTAATATATGTAAATTATTGAACAAAAGGGGTGTTTTACTTCAAGTCGGAGTTGGCACTTTTTTTATTGAACTAACGGGTAGGTTAATTCAATAAGAGGTAAGATTTTTTTGATAAAATTAAGGGGGTGGATTTGTGAATGGATGTAGACAATTATCGGAAATTTAATATTACGTCATTTGTTCTTTATTATATGATTTCGGGAATAGTTTTCTTTGGTTTTATGGGTTTAAAGAATTTTCCGAACGGAACACCAGCGTTAGTCTTAAAAATAGCCATCTTGATTTATTTCATCTACCAGATTAAAAAATATAGAATTAAATTTAATAGTGTTTCTCTTAAAAGTAGTATGTCAGGTATCAAATGGGCAAAATATGTCTCTTTGAGTATCATTTTAAAAATTAATTTTACTTTCATAGCGGCAATTAGTATTACGCTGTTCGTTATTTTATTCCCATCACTGTATAATTATTTGATCAACTTTCTTTCTGAACAAAATATTGAACCTGAATCTAGGAGTGCATTAAGTTTAATAATATCCATAATCTCTACTGCTATATTAACTCCAATATGGAAAGAGCTGTTTTTTAGAGGTATAGTGCTAAGAAAGTTAACAAAAAGATTTAAGCCTATTACTGCAATATTAGTTTCTTCCCTTATTTTCGCCATAGTACATAGTGGTTTCATTGGTATAACTCATGCATTTCTTATGGGATGTATGTTTGCTTATTTTTACCTATTGAAACAAAACATTTGGATACCAATTATTTTACATGCAGTAATAAACCTTGTATCTACACTTTGGAGTACATTCTCAATTTCTACAGATTTGACTGATTTAGCCATGCCCTCTAGAGAACAATTGATAGGGGAATTAGTTTTATACGGACCGATTACATTTGCAATTACATTTTTCCTTCTAATAATATTTATTAAAGGTTGGAAGCAAGTTAAACTTTTGGTTATTGAATAATACGGATATTTTCTTATTCAACTAACGGATGCTTTAGTTAAAGATCATCGGGCTGATTAAGCTGCCCTTTTTCTTATTGAACTAACGAGGCAGTTTAGTTGTTCTACACTTTTGTAACATTATGCGAAGCAAGGATGTGATTGAATGTTTCAAGATGGATTTCCAAATTATTTGAGAGATGATGTGACTACGGCGGTTGGAATGATTCCTCATAAAACTTATAATAATGTCACTATTGGTGTGTCCGAGGATACTATTCAATATTTTCAAGATAATACCGTGATTAGATTTCCTTATCGTACCTACTACATTGATAGTTCAGATGAAGTTATAGACAATTTAAGTCTACGACAAAAAATGATTTTGCATTGTATTTATTCAAGAAGTTGTGACGGGTTTGTTCGCCAAAAGCATATTTATTCGTTGCTTCAGATGGATTATGAAGACTGGGCTATTCCTTATATCGTAAAAATATGTGATGAATATGTCGTAGAAATATTAGAAATGACTTTTGATATTTTAAAAGAGCAGGATACAGAACGGATTAAGAGATTTTGTCTTGAAAATAATGTGCAGTTTTGCAAAAGCTATAATAGAATGATTAGCTATTGGAATGAGTATTACCGATATAGATACAATAATTTTCAAAAATATATTGGCAGGAAGTTATTTAGAGATTGTTTTGGTTACTCTAAATCAATGGAACACAGGGAAAAAGGGGTTTGTGAAAAATTTCACTTAAACTAACGGGTGCTTTAATTAAAGATCGTGGAGTTGCTTTGGCAGCTCTTTTTTCTTATTAAACTAACGGGGCAGTTTAGTTAAACAAGGAATTATTTGAAACCTTGTTAATAAAATTAAAGTCTAAGTGGTTAGGGGGGGAAATATAGATGAAAAAGACATTTGGTCTTATTTTTTTTATTGCGTTCGCTTTAGTGGGATGTGGATTAGAAACAAAAACACTTTCCCAATTCTATGAGAAAGACCTTGATGATGTAACTAAGATCGTGATAGTAGATGGGAGTACGGGATATAAAAAAACAGTCACAGAGAATGAGGTAATAAAGGAATTCTTAGGTGAAATAAAAGATATAAAGTTCATTCCAGATGAGAATCAAGAAAAAAGAGTGGGTTGGCGTTATTCAATTACTCTTTTCCAAGATGACGAACAAACATTCCAGTTCGGATTGACAGAAGTAAATGAAAATTACTATTATACTGAACCAGATATTCATCCAATCGTTAAGGATTTTTATGAAAACACTGATGTACAAGAGAAATAATTTCTTTAGTTCCTTATTCAACTAACGGGTGCTTTACTTCAATAAGGAGTGAAGCCTTTTTTCTTATTGAACTAACGAAGCAGTTTAGTTGAAGAAGGGGTGTGAGCTATACTGTGGAGATTAACTGGAATATTAACGAAGTAATTTTTTATAAATAGGACTCCAGACGTAGTTATAAACAGAACTTCGGACCCGCTATTATAAAACACTTCTCATGTATCATCGAAGCTAAGATAATCAAAGGAGTGGGAATTATTTATAATGGAAACGCATTTAATAGTAAATAGCGTTAATGGAGTAGTGGTAGGAGGAGTAGAAACATATGAGGTCGGAAATAGCTGATAAAACTTATTTCACTAAAGGCTGGGGCTATGTTGCAGCTCTTGCACTGTTACCGTATGCGATTTTAAAATCGCTTTGGGCATGGGGATCAACAATAGGACTTACAACAAAACAAGCTGTACAAAATGTAGCAGGGTTAGGTGATACATTAAAGGAAGGACCTGCTTTTCTGTATACATTATATAACATCGGAATAGACTTCACAGCTATTTTAGCGATACTGGCATCTTTATTTGCTTTAGCTCTAGTGACTTCCTGGGGGGAGAAGCTATCAAAAAGGTTATTAATTATATCTGGATGGTCAGTTGGGATATTGACAGTTCTAATTTGCTTCTTGACTGCTCTTCAATTTTTAGGAGTGCTTCCAAAAGGAGACACCGAAGGGTTAGCCATATGGGTGTATGTGGTGACGTACGGAGGATTGTTCTTGTGGGGAGTAACTGTATTTATAGCGACTCTGTCGTTCCAGCATCGAATTAAAAACAAACAGTCGATACATTAGAAGTTATAGGAATTATACTTGGAGAATAATAGTTCTTTTCTTCAATTAACGGGTGCTTTAGTTAAACAAAACCATCATTTCGATGGTTTATTTTTTTATCCGAAACATCAAGTAGATCTCAGAAATCCATTGTGAAATGTTACACTTAAACTAACGGGGCAGTTTAGTTCAACAAGAGATTTGAAAAATATATACTACTTATGTCGTATTTGACAAAAAATAACCAATTAAATAGCCACCTCATTTCAATTTTAAATGAGGTGGCCATTGGTTATTTTTTGATGTATTTTATAGAATTATAGTGATTGAATAATATGGTCGTTAACAAATGATTTTATGAAAAATAATTCATTATCATTAGGATTCCTTTTATTTTCTGACTTAAAGCTCTCTATAGCATCTTCTAGTGAGGTCGATTTTACAACACGACTTGCACTTATTAACTCTTTCCAATATATATCCATTTCAGTGGAATCGCAGATCGATTCATGACCAAGTAGAAACATTTCAGCATTATATTTTTGTATGTCGTTAATCATTGGCAATAACAATGATTGCTTGTAATGAAATAAAGAATTTGTGGTTGTACCATATGCACAATCACCTAAAAAAACAACTTTTTCATCTGGAATATAAATGATTGTAGAGTCATCTGAATGAGTACTTTTGATTTTTTCAAGTATGCAAATTTTATTACCCAAATCAATAGTTAGTGTTTTTTCAAAGATTACATTTGGAGAGTTTAACTTAAAACTATCCCTGTTTGGCATATCAGTTTGTACAATCTTCATACACATAGCACTCATTTGATTAGTATTCACATACCTCTGGAGTGAACTATCGTCATAGGATAAACTTTGCCATTCTTTTATCATTTCGTTCGTTTGACTATTAACTATAACAGTTGCATCAAATTCATTCATTCCTAGAAAATGATCCCAATGTGCATGGGTAATAACAACATATTTAACTGGTGGTACATTTAGCTTCTCGATTTCTAGTAAAAAGTCCTTAGCATGCTGAGGAGAATTACCAGAATCTATTATTAGACTATATCGGTCACCACATACCAGTCCTAATGTCGGTCGTTCATTATCATCTTGATTAGATAAATAAGAAATAGTATCACTGAATTTATTTAACATGTTATTTCTCCTCTTTTCTAGATATTAATTCTACGAAAGAGAAAACCTACATGTTTATTCTAAAGTAAATAAAATAAATTAAGATTTTCTCATTTTATTTCTTTACCATTGGACTTGTCCCTCCTTTTTTCAATATGGAATTAGTTCTCCTGTTCTCTATTCATATGGTTGCGAATTAGACGGATTTGACCTCGATGATTTAGCTCATCTTCAAATACATGAAACCATCGGAAATAGTTGTTAGCTACATGATCAGGACCAAAGGGTGAAACTTCATCCAACCAGATGTCCTCTATTTGCTTAAATAAATCTAGCGTGCGTTCTCTTACTTTACTTAACTGTTCAAGATAGAATTCAATTTCTTTATCCTTGATTTCTTTATGTGCCTTTTCACCAAGTTTTAATCCTACATTAAGCCTTTGAAGTTCTTCTTTAGTAGGATCACGGTCTTCAAATGTCGAAATTTGATAGACTTCTTCAACACATGCCATATGATACAAAAGACAACCAATTGAATTTCCCTTGCCATTTATACGATAATCCAGTTCTTCTACTGATAAACCATCTACTGCATTTAATGTGGTCGTCCGTGTATAATCCATCATGGATAATAATCTTCCAATCATTGGAGTATAGCCTAATTTATTTTCAACAATAAATCTCCTATTTTCTAATGTCTTCATTTTTATCACCCTTTGTGTCAATTTTATTCAATTAAACTATTATATCTATTAATTCCAATTATTTCAAATTTTTTAATAGCAGAGACCAATGATGAAAATTGAGTGGCGATAATTTCGGATGCGTTACTTAAATGAAATTTACTGATACTGCCTTTTACATGGCAGCTTTTTCTTATTGAGTAATAAAGTCGAAGACTTCCTAATCCGGGTGTTATGTCTACTAGGAGTGCATGCAGCACACTCGTTCAGCGATAGAATAGATATGTTAATGGTCGCATTTCTTCTTCAACTAACGGGTGCTTTAGTTAAAGATCATCGGGCTGTTTAGGCAGCTTTTTTTCTTATTGAACTAACGGGGCAGGATAGTTGAATAAGAAATGCTATAATTTATTGAGCGTCAAGCGTAAAATAGAGGTGTTTATTATGGTTCCAACCATAAAGGAATTGATTATTAGCTGCCACTACTCCCTTTTAGGTGCAATACCCAAAAAATTAAGGGGACTAACGGTAAAATTAGAAAACGAAACGTTGTATTGGAAAGGATATTTTGACGGGGAGCCTACAGAGGAAGAAAAAGAAATATTAAGCGTAGCCTGTACTGAAGTAATTGCTGATTTCCCCATAATTAAGGTTGTAAAAGAAGAATATTTAATTCATATATACCCTTTAGAAATGGAAATGTTGCAATTTTGGGCTTTTTTAAGATGGGAAGAAGAATGACCCTTATTAAGCTAACGGGTGCTTTATTTCAATAACATCGGGCTGGTAAAGTAGCAATTACGGCTTATCCTATTAATAATCAAGGTGTGGAAAAATGGATTTGAATATTTTAATAAGAGATATCTATAAAAAAATACAGAAATTTTCTGGAGAACACGAAAAATATATATTAGAATATTTAGAATATAGAGAATGGGAACTGGCTTTGATAAGTATCTGTAGTGCAATTGAACAAGGTAATATTACCATAGACAAGAAAGATTTTTGTAAAATTGAAGAGGCTGGTCTCTATATGGATATGGATAAACTTTTCTGGGAATCAATACAAATACAATGAATTGGCATATAGGGCTACATTGGTAGCTTATTGAGTTTTTTTCTACGCGTTGATCCAAGAAGGATTAACGCCTTTTTTGTTGAACTTATTTAACTAACGGGACAGGTTAGATCAATAAGAAACTTCAATGTATTGGAGAAAATTCAAATAAAAAAATGGGGTTTATAGATGGGGTTATTTGAAAAGGTAGAAAATGTTAAGAGTAGAAATGATTTAATAAAATTCATTTTTCATTTAAGAATGGATTTACAAAATAACCATGAAAAGTGGGAGAACATAACTCTTGAAGATTATTTAGAATCTATGGAGGCCTGGCTTAGTGATATGGACGGATCCTACTTAAATAATAATCAACCAATTCCAATTCAACCATCATGGAAGACTATTGCTGACATACTATATTCTTCAAGTATGTATGAGTGATCATCTTCAACTAACGGTGCAGTTTAGTTAATTAAGCATGGCAAAAAATTAAATTGGGGATGGAAAATGTTATACATCGTCATCATGTTATCAATTCCGGTATATGTTTATTGCATTTGGAGTCTCTATGAACCGGAAGAAAGTTATTTCTTTTTGGATCGATGGAGATATAAAGAAATTCCTGAGCTATCGGATATGCAGATTAAGTTGATAAAAATTGGCAGTGTAATTGGCATGATTGTGATGACTATGTTAATTATTATTATTGCCATTGATATTTTTACGCCTGATCCCCCGTTGCCAGGTATAGATGTATTGAATGTAGAGTAATGACGTTATAAATTACAACTTAGTTTAATAATCAGTGAACATGCAATCCAAACAGGCAAGTAATTCCTTAACTTGTGCTTTAGCTGAAACCACGGGCTGCTTTATGTAGCTATTTTTCTTACTGAACTAACGGGGCAGTTAGTTGAACAAGAGTATTTAGAAAGGGAGTAAAAAATGAGTATTAAATTTAAGTACCGAATTGCGTTAATAATACTTATGATAATTTTCATTTCTTTTCAGGCAATGAGAATTATTGATAGTTACAACAAAGGGTTTCTATCTGGTCTCCCTCTCCCTAGTCTTCAGTTATTAATTGGAATAATTATTTTGATTGTATTATCTTTACCTAATCATCAAAAAGAAGATGAGTAAATTTTTGACAAGATGCTCAAGCAGCCATTTTCCTTATTGAACTAACGGGGCAGGTTAGTTCAATAACAAATGATTTTAAAAAGGGGTGCCAAGTGAATGAAGTTAARATTTTTATACTTAACATTAACAGTATTATCAATTTTACTGATATGTGGTTGTTCGACTAAACAAGATGAAGGGAATTCCAAAGGCACAGAWAACTATGAAATTAGAAAAGTTGCTTGGGATTTCATCGAAGAAAAAGGTTGGGGCGGCAGAGCTATAGAAGACTGGAAAAGTGCTGAAGTGAAAAAAACGATTGCTAGTAATAGCTATGAATTGCTGGATAAAACTTATGAAGGGAAAGAAGTATTRATGGTATCCTTTGAAGAYCAAGAGAACGTTGTAGTTGGTCCACCTTTAATACTTGTTGACCCCGAAACCAATGAAGTAATAGGTTATATGCCGGGTGAATAGAATTGAATGTTYTTCAACTGTGGCTATGAAACAAAGTGAGTTAGAACTTGTAGAGGAGATGAGAAGGTGACTATTAGTGCAGAGAGGCAGGCCTCAAGATTGATGAGGTTGCGTAGAATCTGCGGTTATGRTGCCGCAATAGCAGTAACACCTTACCTGCTGATCAAAATCGTATGGACTTTCGGTCTCTTCCTTCCAACCGAGCAAATGGGTGACGCCAGCTGGCGCATTATAAACGCAGTAACCGCCGTTCTCGCTGCGATTGGTATCCTTCTTGCAATGGCGTTCTGCAGGCCGTGGGGGGAGCGGCTACCTGCGTGGTTGGTTGCTCTACCCATTTGGGTTGGTACCGGTTTGCTCGTTCCCATGCTGTTGATTGCACCGGTTCTGGGCCCTGCAGCTATGATCCGGGATCAAGAGGCAGGTGCCGCTGACTTCTGGGTATACGAGCAGATCTTCGTCATGATCTCACTTTTCGGGATCGGCATCTTCCTGCCGCTTGCATTGGCGGGGTATGCAAAGGCACGTTGGCCAGAGGCGCTGAGTGGCACAACCGACTACAAGGAGTTGCCGGGCAATACTCGACAACTGCAGATTATCTTGGCTAGGATCGTCGCTGCCGGCTGCATTCTGCTCGGTGTCATCAAGGTGTTTTGGGCGGTTGGCGGCTCTTTCGGCATCGACCCGGCAACCATGGGTGAACGCGATGTGTGGTGGCACCTGCTGTCATTGAGTATAGGCGTGTGGTCCTTTGCAGGTGCGTGGGGCATAATGGTGGTAGCATCCCGCCGTGGGTCGAGGTGGTTTCTACCCCCTATGGCAGCGGCATGGATTTCATCGGGAGCGTTGTTCTCCAACAACCTCTATTCCGCCTTATCTTCAGTTCGACGCGACGCGCCACCCTCCCCAGAGTACCCATTGGCATGGTTGTTGACAACACAGGCCGGCATCGTCTTAGGTGTAATAATGGGAATGATTATCCTGCTGGTGCTGCACGAACGCCGTCGAGCCCTTCGAGATGAGTCCAACTGAAGTTGATTACACAGAACCACGGAGAAATTGAATATTTTTCTTGTTGTACTAACGGGTGCTTTAGTTAAAGATCATCGGGCTGTTTAAACAAGCCCTTTTTCTTATTGAACTAACGGGGCAGGTTAGTTGAACAAGAAATTAGATTAGCTATAGGCGCTAGAAGAAAATTACTGGAATATTATGCTGAACTTTATAAAAGGGTATTGAAAGGACTGACTTTACTAATGGATATTAGAAAACCTAACGATTCTGAATTTGAAAAGATTATTTTACTTTCCCCACAAGCTTTATTTGATGGTACATTGGGTGAAGTAAAACCTTCAAATGAAAAAATCAAACGTCTTATTGAACCACTTTTGGAAAAGGGAAGCTATTATTTAATAGCAACCGAGAACGATAAACTAATGGGCTGGATTCTTATAGGGGCCGGTAAAGACCAATTTACTGACAAGATGAATGGATTTATTTATGAACTATTTGTTATAGAAGAATTTAGAGGGAATGGAGTTTCTAAACGGTTAATGAGAACTGCGATTGACCATCTAAGACAAGATGGATACTCTGAAGTTCGTCTTAGTGCATTTGCAGGTAATCAAGCTATTAAACTTTACGAAAAAATGGGCTTTAACATAAGAACAGTTTCTATGAGTTTGCCTTTATAAGCTATTGACTTCTTTCACTAACGGTTGCTTTAGTTTAATAAATTAAGCCAACATTTAGTCGGCTTTTTTGTGGCACATCAGGAAATTAAAGTGCAGCAAATGCTTATACTCGTTTTTTTAACGCCTTCCAACTGTGTAATTTTGGTACAATGGAAATGGATTTTGTAATACAACTTGCAGGTTAGTTGAAAAAGAAAAAATAATTGGATGAGGGGATAAATTGATTAAAATAATTGACATTAGTGTTAGAGATAACGCTAAAGATGTATTAAACATTCAAATACCATCCTATAAAGTAGAGGCAGAAATAATCGGTTCCGATGAAATACCACCATTGAAAGATACAGTCAAAACATTGCAAGAATGCGAAGAAATTTTCTTTGGTTATTATGAAGATGAAGAACTATGTGGTGCAATATCATTGGAAGTAGAAGATAATGTTGTTGATATACACAGACTAATTGTGCATCCAACCCATTTTAGAAAAGGGATTGCTCAGAAACTTTTAGATTATGTAACAAGAAATTTCGAAGCTGAAAAAATAAAAGTAGCGACAGGCTCTAAAAATACTCCAGCAGTAAGTTTTTATAAAAAGAATGATTTCGAAAATATTAAAGAAATCACAGTAAATGAAAATATATCTCTAACCTTTTTCGAAAAGAAATTATAATATTCTTATTGAAGTAACGACTGAATTAATTCAAAAAGAGGTCTTTAAGTTAGCAGAGATTTGCTGACTTTTTATGTCGTAGTGGGAACATACAATGCTTCTTTCTTGTTGAACTAACGGGGGCTTTGGTAAAAAATTGTTGAGCTGTGCATACAGCTCTTTTTTTCTTCTTTAACTAAAGGGGCAGGTTAGTTGAAGAAGGAAAAGGCTCTTAATTTGTCGAAATTAAAGAATATAGGTCTGTACTATTATTGATTATGGTTGATATTAAATGACATATCAATAACCCAAAGTAGAATTAAGAGATCTAAAAATAGTCGGGAGTGAGTACAAAATGAATGAGAATGATTTACTAATATTAAACTTTCAAGAAGTTAGACGTAGAAGCATAAAAGTATGGAAAGCAATACCTAACAATATGTTAAATTGGAAACCTGATAACGAAGCCTTAACTTGTGCAGAAATGATAAGACACTTATTAGAAGCAGAGTTTTTTTATCATCAGATCCTCGTAGGTAGAGGTAGTTCAGCATTATCTAATCTTACTAATCCTTTTGAAAACAAAGAATTTATAACAGTTGAGGACGAACTGAATTTCGCAATGCCATTTCGTGAAGATTTTATAAAATACATTAAAACAATAAACAAAAGTGATTTAGAGAACATCAAAATAGACCGTTCTGACGTCGGCTATGTGAGAACACTTGGAGATATGTTGTTGCGTATTGCTTATCACGAATCTGTTCACACAGGTCAGTTGTTAGATTATTTGAGAACAATGGGAATTGATCGTCCGCAAATATGGGACTGATTGTTTCCCATTTTTTCTTCAACAACTAACGGGTGCTTTAGCTTAAGATCGTAGCTGTCATTAAGGTAGCTTTTTCTTTTATCGAGGCAGGTTTGTAAAAGAATGCAGGTACAAATATTTTTCTGAAACTGAAAAAATTAAAATCTTAAGGGAGAGTAAAATGAAAGATATTCATGATGAAAGCACATTGCCCGTTTGGGCTAATGAGAAAATAGACATTGTCGAATCAAATCCCAAGTGGGTAGAAAAAGGTACTCAGGAAAAAGCACTTCTTCTTAATCTTCTATCAACTTTCGGCATAACGGAAATTCAACATTATGGAAGTACATCTATTCCTAATTTACCAGCTAAACCAATCATTGATTTAATGGCTAAAATTGATTCATTTCAAAAAATTAAAGAAATATCTTCACTGTTAGCTAATCACGACTGGCATTATGTACCACCTAACATAGACAATCGACCTTGGCAAAGATTTTTTGTGAAAGTAATTAACGACAAACGAGTAGTACATTTACATATTTTTCTTGAGGGAGAAGAACGGTGGGATAATCAGCTACTTTTTCGTGATTTATTACGGAACAATCAGCAGTTTATTGATGAATACGCTATTCTTAAAAGAAATTTAGCAAAAAAATATAGCAATGACCGTGAAGCGTACACTAAAGCAAAAACAGAATTTATCAATTTTGTTCTTAAATCTTGGTTGCGAACTAATATAAGTTTGTGAAGAAATGTACTTAAACTAACGGGTGCTTTAGTTGAAGATTCGATTTCCGAAATAATCAATCTTTTTTATAAAAGTGAATAGCAATGAACAGGTAAAACCTCGTATTTTGATCAAACTTTGTTCAAAATACGAGGTTTGTTTTTCACCAAAAAATTGAGGATTCTCGCTAAATTTCTATCAATCTTTATTCAAAGGTTACAGCGGCGGACGCGTTTCGCGGGCACGGCTTCAGTCTCCTCGTCACTAGAAAAACCGGTGCTCCTGTTTCTGTTTCTGCATCGCTACGCTAGCTTCGAAACATGGAGGTGCGTTGCATCGCTCTGCTAGCTTCGAAACATGAAAGTGCGTTGCATCGCTTCGCTAGCTTCGTCGCAAACGAATAGTGCAAACTTACATTTGCACTATCCGTTTCCTGCGGGGACTTTAGCTCGAGCTGTTCCCGCTGAAAAGATTGGGACCAAAGGCAATTTGGTCCTAATCTTTGCGACGAGTAACCGCAGGAGCAGTTGTTTTCCGCCGCATCCACTCCAATCAAAAGAAATTGCTTCTGTAAGCGTGCCTCTGCAAAATATTCAAGTTGGAAGGTGGTTGGCTATTTCTGAAGACTCCTGCGGAAAAACGAAACACTAGACCCTACAGGCTCAGCTGTCATAGACAGCTGAGCCGAGGAGGCTAGCGTTTCGTCCTCGGAAAGCGAAAGAAATAGCTGACCACAATCTTTTTCGATAGAGTGCAAAAAATAAGAACTCAATTTTTATACTTTTATATTAATTATTATTCTTTTGTCAACAAGCTGAAATGACTGCCTTTAATCGGCAGTCATTTTTTTGTTTGAGGGATTTTTACAGTTAATAGAATCCCCTTGCACGTCTTCAATAATATATTGATAAGATCCTATAGGCTTACTAATTAAGTATACAATCTTCTTTTGCCATGGAATTAAAAGGATTCCTTTAATGATTGGAGTAGGGATTATTGGAGGGATTATATTCTTGCGTTGGAAATACACGACTATCGTATTGATTAATGTTACATGAATAAAGCGCATTGCTTTCTTCAGTCTTTATGCAGCTCGTAGGTGGTCCGATATAAGTAGGGGGATCAAGCGGGGCGATGGCTTTTTTCCATTCCTTTTTATCCAAGCAATAGGTATGCGCCATAATACTTGCAGGTGTCAGCTTCAAAATATCGGAACCAAGAATTACTTCAGGCGTTGGGGCATCAAAGATTGCAAGTAGATGTGTGGAATCCTCTGTGGCAAATTCATAATGCCACCAGCCTTGGGGGATGTTGACAACTTCCCCTGGAGTAATTGAATAATTTTGAAATTGCCTAGTAAATGGATTTAATAATGCAACAGCCGCTGCTCCAGAAATGCAATAAACAAGCTCTTCAGCATTAGGGTGATAATGTGGCTCGACGACATTGGTGGCACTAAGATAGATATCAAGTAAAGATAAATTCTTCAAAGTATTTAATTGCTGTTTTCCTAAAATATTTATTAAGTTTTGGTTATCTTTTTTAAAGAAAGGACTTTTATTAACATCAAAAGCAAACTGCGTATTTATTGAAGTGTAATCAATTGGTGAACTCATAAGTCGACCTACCTTTAAACAATTGTAATATGCTTATTAAGCACATTCTTCGCATGATATGTTTTAAATTGAATTGTTGTGTAGTACGAACGAAAATTTCACAAAAAAGAAGAGAGTGTTATTAACAATGAAACTAAGGCTGGGAAGCGTATCAATTCTTTTTGATTTACCTTTTGGTTGTCAAGAGATGAGAATTTTACAGAATAAACGTAAAAATAATAAAATAAGGGTTATCAATTCATATACGAATTGATAACCCTTTTGCATTGCTTCTTATTTAAATTTTGTATTTCGAAACAGGACCTGTTAGCAAAAGGGTCCTTTTTTATATTCCATAATCTTATAGCCAGCCACGTTCGTATTGGACCGGTGATTTGATTTCCGTGCGCAGTTCTTTTGCTGCACGATATGGCCAGTATGGATCGCGTAATAATTCACGTGCCAAAAAGATTAAATCAGCACGATTATTCTTCAGGATTTCCTCAGCTTGAAGTGGAGAAGTAATCATCCCGACTGCACCTGTAGCAATCGGAGTCCCATGTTTAATCGTTTCAGCAAACGTAACTTGGTAGCCAGGGAATGAATCGATGGTTGCAGGAACGTTTGCTCCCGAACTTACGTCAACCAAATCAACATCTTGTTCTTTCATCCACTTGGTCATCGTTACATACGCTTCTGGTGTCATGCCGCCTTCCGTGTAATCATGTGCGGAAATGCGGACAAACAATGGACCTTCCCAAATGCTACGAACTGCGTCAATCACTTCGCGAAGCAAGCGGTAGCGGTTTTCCTCACTGCCCCCATATTCATCCGAACGTTTATTTGTTAATGGAGATAAAAATTCATTGATTAAGTACCCATGTGCACCGTGCAGTTCAATGACATCGAATCCAGCTTCTTTGGCACGAATTGCCCCAGCCTTAAAAGCATTGACTGTATTAGCAATATCATCTTTTGACATCTCAACTGGTGTTTTATATTGGTCATTAAATGCAAGAGGGGAAGGGGCGAAAATGTCACCATCCACCGTTGATTTACGACCGGCATGTGCGAGCTGGATGCCCGTTTTCGCGCCATGTAATTTCATGGATTGAACAAGTTCAGTCAAACCTGCTGTGTGTTCATCACTCCATATGCCTAAATCCTTTACAGAAATTCGACCTTCGGGTAAGACTGCCGTTGCTTCTAGAATAATCAATCCTACTTGGCCAACTGCACGTGTTGGGTAATGGACGTGATGCCAATCTTCAACATGCCCATTTTGATTATGACTTGAATACTGGCACATCGGTGCCATCACGATTCTATTTTTGAATGTGACGTTTTTGATTGAATATTCTTCGAATAATTTAGCTTTTGCCATAAAATGCTATTCCTCCTTTTATGTATATGAGGTAGTATAGCAAATTTGTCCTAAATATAGCGCTTTCCAAGCTCACGGGAACGAGTTTCGGCTTCGTTCAAACAACTTCCAAGCATGTCGATAAATCCTTTTTCCTGCAAAGCTTGGATTCCGGCTTCTGTTGTCCCGCCTGGACTTGTCACATGTTCTCTAAGTGTAGCTGGTGAATCGGTTGACTGTTTTAACATTTCTGCTGAACCAGCCAAAGTTTGGACAAGTAAGTTACGTGCAACATGTGGGGCAAGCCCACTTGCAACCGCCGCTTTTTCAAAGGCTTCCACAAAATAATAGACATAAGCAGGACCGCTGCCTGATAAAGCCGTAATGACATGCAGCTGATCTTCTTCCACTTCAATGACGGAGCCAATAGTACTCAGCAGTTGCATAATTTCCTCTTTATCAGTTTGATTCATTTGTTCATTCCAGGCCACCGCACTTGCAGACATCCCGATGGTAGCGGAGGTGTTCGGCATACAACGGGCAATTGGACGTTCGCCCAGACCTTGCTCGATTGTCGACATTGGAACTCCTGCTAGAATCGATAACACAACAGCAGTCTTCGATAGGTAAGGAGCAACTGCCTGCATGCCCGCCTGGACGTCTTTCGGTTTCATTGCCAAGATAATCAAATCGGCCGTTTTCAAAATTTCCTTGTCATCACAAACTAGTTGTACTCCGTATGTTTCATGAAGGAAAGTCAACTTCTTGCGATCGGAGTTGTTCATAACAAATACGTTCTGCGGGGCAACAGTTGCCTCTTTCATCCAGCCATGAATCATCGCTTGCGCCATCGAACCTGCTCCAACAAATACAATCGTTTTCATTGTTACTCCTCCTTTTTTGTATAAAAAAATGCGCTCCCGTCCTAATGAAAGGACGAAAACGCATGTTTCCGCGGTACCACCTTGTTTTGCCCCACATGGAGCACAACTTGTTCCTTCTTATCGCGAAGGCACGGCCATGTTTCCATGGCGGCTCCAAAGTAGGTTCATCCTGTGAGCGGGAAGTGTGTCTTTCAGCAGGTGAACACACTCTCTATATTCCTTCAACACGATTACTGTTCTTTATCAAAGCCTGAACGTTCTAAATTATTGAAATTATAGGCTTGTTTACGAAGAGTTGTCAACTGGTGAATAAAAATTCGAAAGATAATTATTTCATTGTATGCAGGGTTGGGTGCAACTTTTCCATTTTTGTTCAACTTTCGTGATTTCGTTGTTACTCCTCATTTTTCTCACTAATCTTAAAAGTGACGCGAACTTGTAAAAATTGTACAATAGAGTGAATAGTGATTCATTTTAAGGAGAATGCCATATGATCCACAAACTTATATTGCCTACACCTTTTGCTGTAGGGGACGTTAATGCTTATCTTTTAAAAGGAGATACACTTTCATTAATTGATGCAGGTCCAAAAACACCCGAAGCTTATGTCGCACTTGAACGAGGGATAAAAGAAGCGGGCTATTCGTTCAATGACGTCGAACAAGTTTTCTTGACGCACCATCACCCTGACCATGCAGGCTGGATTGACGCTTTTCCAAATGCAAAAGTATATGGGCATGTCTATAATGACCTTTGGTTGACTCGTGATCCAGCTTTTTTTGCCTATCATGATGAGTTTTATTTGGAACGTTTAATTGAAGAAGGTGTTCCAGAGAAATATCATACGTGGGTCGAGAAAATGAAACGTCCAGTTGCTTTCATGGGAAATCGTCCACTTGATGTGACAGTGGAGGAAGGCGATGCACTTCCTGGACATCCAGGTTGGACGGTCATTGAAACGCTTGGTCATGCACAGAGTCATGTTTCTTTTTGGCATGCTGAGAGCAAAGAGATGATTGGCGGGGACCATATATTAGAAAAAATCTCATCAAATCCTTTAATTGAGCCTCCACTTGATCCAAGTGCTAGACGTCCACAAGCCATGATTCAATACAACGAATCATTGAGAAAAGTCCTGACCATGCCAGTAGAGAAAATTTACAGTGGTCATGGGAATGAAGTATTCAATGTTCATGCATTGATTGCACATCGCTTAGAAAAACAACATGACCGTGCGATGAAAGTCCATGCGATGCTTGCTGAAGAACAACTGACCATTTTCGAAATCACACAAAAATTATTTCCATTTGTCTATGAGAAAGAACTGGGTCTGACACTTTCTGAAACCATCGGACAAGTCGACTATTTGCTTGCTGAAGGACTTGCCATCGAGTCACGCGACCAAAATGGGGTATTCACTTATGGGCAAGTCTAAAAAGGTTTTGATTACAGGAGCGACAAGTGGCGTTGGGCTACATGTTGCAAAAGATTTATGCCAACAAGGATACACTGTATATGCAACTGGTCGTTCTAAATCTGCTCTCGAAGATCTTAGATCTCACGGAATTCATGCAATTGAAGCTGACTTGCTGACAGATCAAGGTCTAGAAACTGTATTGAGTCAATGTCCGGCTCCTGAGATTGTCGTCTTTTCCGCAGGTGTGGGAACGTTTGCTTTGGCACATGATACTTCTGATCAACAGATTGATGACATGATGCGTATTAATGTAACAGCTCCCATGAAATTGACAAGCAGGATTTTACCTTTAATGATAGCAAGGAAATCAGGACATCTTATTTATGTTGCGTCACAGGCTGGGAAAATCGCCACACCGAAAGCGTCTGTGTATGCAGCAACGAAGCACGCGCTTCTCGGTTACGCTAACGCTACACGAATGGAAGTCCAGCCACACGGTATTTACGTGACGACCATCAATCCGGGACCTATCGATACACCATTTTTGGATTTAGCGGATTCAACGGGTACATATAAAAGTTCACTTGAAAAGTTCTTGTTATCAGTCGGGGAAGTTTCAAGTGCGATTGTCAGAGTAATTGAACGTCCTGTACGTGAAGTGGATTTACCTTGGTATATGGGCATATCGAGTAAAGCATACAATATGGCTCCCGGGCTAATTGAACGCTTAGGACGAAATTTTTTCATGAAGAAATAAGAATGTAATCAAGAGCAACCAATGCGGTTGTTCTTTTTTTGAATAGTTAAACTTTATAAAATGTATGAGTATTCACTTGTATACATTTTTATAACATGTTATTATCTGTGTATATTAATTCATTAAATATGAATAAACATACATTCAGGAGGAATGACAAATGAACAAAAAAGTAGTTCTCGCATACTCAGGTGGTCTAGATACATCCGTCGCAATTCCGTGGTTAAAAGAACAAGGTTACGATGTAATCGCTGTTTGTCTAGATGTAGGTGAAGGAAAAGATTTAGAGTTCATTAAAAAGAAAGCACTGCAAGTCGGTGCTGTTGAAAGTTACATGATTGATGCAAAAGAAGAATTTGCGAACGAATATGCATTACTTTCACTTCAAGCACACACATGGTATGAAGGGAAATATCCATTGGTTTCGGCTTTATCCCGTCCGTTGATTTCAAAAAAATTGGTTGAAATCGCACACCAAACCGGAGCGGATGCCGTAGCTCATGGCTGTACAGGAAAAGGCAATGATCAGGTACGTTTCGAAGTATCAATCAAAGCATTGGATCCTTCCTTGGAAGTAATCGCACCTGTTCGTGCGTGGGGCTGGTCTCGAGAAGAAGAGATAGACTATGCGAAGAAAAATAACATTCCAATTCCAATAAACTTAGATAGTCCATTTTCAATAGATCAAAACTTATGGGGTCGTGCAAACGAATGCGGTATTTTAGAAGATCCTTGGGCTAAACCACCAGAAGCTGCATATGATTTAACCGTTGCACTAGAAGATACGCCAGATACAGCCGATTTGATTGAGATTACGTTTGAACAAGGTGTACCTGTTGCGTTGGACGGAGTTTCCTATCCATTGGCTGAGCTCATTTCCGAGCTGAATGTAATCGCTGGGAAACATGGAATCGGACGTATTGACCATGTCGAAAACCGTTTAGTCGGTATCAAGTCACGTGAAGTATATGAAGTGCCTGGTGCTCACACACTATTATTAGCGCATAAAGAACTTGAAGACATTACTCTTGTTAAAGAGCTGGCTCATTTCAAACCTGTTATTGAGAAAAAATTAACTGAACTGATTTATGAAGGATTGTGGTTCTCTCCATTAAAAGTGGCACTAGAATCTTTCCTTAAAGAAACGCAAGTGTATGTCAACGGTGTGGTACGTGTGAAACTATTTAAAGGTCATGCAATTGTTGAAGGACGTAAATCGCCAAATTCACTGTATGACGAAAAACTAGCTACTTATACTACGGATGACGAATTCAACCATGAATCTGCTGTGGGCTTCATCGAGCTATGGGGACTTCCGACAAAGGTTCATGCCATGGTTAACAAAGGAAAAGAGAAGGTGTCAGAATGACCAAACTATGGGGCGGCCGTTTTCAAAAGTCTGCTGAACAATGGGTTGATGAATTTGGCGCATCCATCGGCTTTGATCAACAACTCGTCATGGAAGATTTGACGGGCAGCATGGCACATGTAAAAATGCTTGGCGACTGCGGAATTTTACCTGCTGAAGACGTTAGCAAGATTGTCGACGGTCTGGAGCAATTGAAAGTAAAAGCAACGAATGATGAGCTGGTATTTGAAGTTGCAAACGAAGACATTCATTTAAATCTTGAAAAAATGTTGATTGATTTGATTGGGCCAGTTGGTGGCAAAATGCATACTGGACGTAGTCGAAATGACCAGGTCGCAACAGATATGCATCTCTTTTTAAAAATTCGTGTACAAGAAATTATTGAGAGCATCAAAGCGTTTCAACAAGCCATACTAATGCAAGCAGAGCAACATGTTGAAACCATTGCACCTGGCTATACGCATTTGCAACGTGCGCAACCCATTTCGTTTGCTCATCATTTGATGGCATACTTCTGGATGCTTGAGCGTGATCAGGAGCGTTTGTCTGAATCACTTAAACGTATTGATATTTCACCATTAGGTGCCGGTGCACTTGCAGGTACGACTTTCCCGATTGACCGTGAAAAAGCAGCCAATACCCTTGGATTTGAGCAAGTGTACCAAAATAGCATGGATGCCGTGAGTGACCGTGATTTCATCGTGGAATTTTTAAGTAATGCCTCACTTGTGATGATGCACTTATCGCGTTTCGCTGAAGAAATCATCCTTTGGTCGAGCCAGGAATTTCAATTTATTGAACTCGACGATGCGTTCGCCACAGGCTCCAGCATCATGCCACAAAAGAAAAATCCAGATATGGCCGAGTTAATCCGCGGGAAGACGGGTCGTGTGTACGGGAACTTGTTTAGCCTGTTGACTACGCTTAAAGGATTGCCACTCACGTATAACAAAGATATGCAAGAAGACAAAGAGGGCATGTTCGATACGGTTCAGACTTTGAATGGATCTCTTCAAATTTTTGAAGGCATGGTAAGAACCATGACTGTCCACACAAAGCGATTAAATGAAGCGGTGCATCAAGACTTTTCAAATGCTACGGAACTTGCCGATTACTTGGCGACAAAAGGTATGCCGTTCCGAGAAGCACATGAAGTCACTGGGAAGCTCGTTTTCCTATGTATCCAACGCGGCATTTACTTGTTGGACCTTACGATAGAAGACTTGCAGGAAGCCAGTAGTTTAATTCAACCCGATATCTACGATGTACTGTCACCCGAAGCGGCAGTTAAGCGAAGAAATTCGCTTGGGGGAACTGGTTTTGAACAAGTCCGTATGCAAATTGAAAAAGCAAAATCATTAGTATGAAAACATCCCGCTTGTTAAGCAGTAGCTGACAGGTGGGATGTTTTTTTAGTTTTGTATTGTTCGTAGTTTTGAAAAAGGGGGAAAGAAGGACATAAGTGGATGATTATAGAAATTAATCCTTAACAATTTTATTTTGAATAATCATTCAAGAAAGGAGAGAAGTAATGACGAAAAATAATAGTAGTTTAATAAGTGACATCCCAACTTCAATTGGCGCACCAGCACGACGTGCACTGGTTGGAGCTGGATATCTCCAGCTTGAGCAATTAACCAAAGTTAGTGAGGCTGAGGTTTTGAAATTACATGGAATGGGTCCGAAAGCGCTTGATATTATCCGACGCGCATTAATTGAAAAAGGATTAACTTTCGCAAATGGTTCTGAGATTAAATGACTCAATATTGATTTGAAACCTTTACTTTTTACTTTTCGTCTTCGTAGTAGGTGAAATAAAAAAATCCTGTAATGGAATAGAAACGAACAATTATTGTTTTAGATGCCAGGAGGCCAAAGGATGGAACAAGTTAAAAAAGAAAAAAATGAGGTCTGGGAGTGGGCAAAAGCATTGCTCATTGCCTTTATTACGGCTTGGCTAATTCGTTATTTCTTATTCACCCCGATTGTTGTCGACGGGGAATCAATGATGCCGACTCTTGAAAATGGAGAGCGGATGATTGTTAATAAAATCGGCTATGAAGTTGAAGGTCCAAATCGGTATGATATCGTAGTTTTCCACGCAACTGAAAAACAAGATTATATTAAAAGAGTGATTGGATTGCCAGGAGATCATGTCGCTTATAAAAATGATCAATTATTTATCAATGGTGAACCTCAAGAAGAACCCTATTTGGAATCAAATAAAAACGAAGTGAGCAGCGGTACTTTAACAGGGGATTTCACCCTTGAAGAACTGACAGGAGAGAAAGTGATTCCAGATGGTTACTTGTTTGTGATGGGAGACAATCGGAGTAACAGTACAGACAGCCGAATAATTGGTTTAGTCCCGATGGAGGAAGTCATAGGCAGCACAAGCGTTGCTTTTTGGCCACTAAATGAAATCGGTCGGGTTCAATAACTAAATATAATAGGGAGAAATTTATATTGAAAAGATGGCTAATGAATCAATGGTTTTTCCTGATTCTGTCGATATTTTTGGTGGGGTGTGCTCCAGACGCTCCCGAGATCAAGGATGGAGATTCACATGTGACAAAAGAAATGGATAAAGTTATTTCGGATTATATCGTAGAAAAATACAAAGGCATTTACCATCCATCATCAGAGAAACAATTTGAAGTCCACAGAATCTATGGGACCAGTGAAGAAAATGGAGTAATAAACGTATACATGTGGTCATATTTCAGTGGATTCAATAAGGCAAATGGAGTCGAAAGTCAATCGGGGCACTCGTTACCTGCGTTGATACAATTGAAGAAAGCTGATTCTGGTTATGAAGTTCTCAAATACATTGAACCAAAGAACGGTAATCAGTACGCTTCTTCCATAAAGAAAATGTTTCCTGAAAAATACGCAAAAATAGCAGTGCAGGATGCCGAAACTATCAAGAGTTTAGAAAAAGAGATGAGTGAAAAAGTGGAAGACTGGTTAAATGAAAAATAAAATAACTTGGTCTTTAAAAATGTAAGGCTTCTTGTTAGATGCTAGTAAACTTTTTATCGCTTAATCGAAAGGATTGAGTTCCAATGAGAAAAACTAACATACAAACCTGGACTGAAGGTTGGCAAGAAGCATACAACCGAGAAGAGGAAATCCTCTTAAAAATATTTAAAGATGAATGGGTCGATGTTTTCCACATTGGAAGTACGTCTATTCCTTCGATCGGATATGCAAAACCGATTATAGACATTTTGCTCGTAGTGAAAAACATCGAAAAAGTGGAAGACTTCAATGACAATATGGTGCTGATGGGTTATATGCCGAGAGGTGAGAATGGCATCATGTACAGATTACATATTTATCAGTTTGGACATGAAAATATCAAAAGACATCTGGATTTTAAAGCATACTTGACTGCGCACCCATTGGATGCCCAGAAATATGGAGAGCTTAAAGTGCAATTAGCAGCACAGTTTCCTGATAACACATATGAGTACCAGGAGGGAAAAGAAACATTCATAAAACAATTGATAAAAAAAGTTGAAAAGTGGACTTCGCAACAATCCTGATCTGATTCTTGGGCTACATACGTAGCTCTTTTTCTTTTGTTCAAAACTCTTGTTGTTGAATAATAAATAATCAGAAAAGACAATTAATGTCTATTGCAATTAATGACAGTATGGTAATGTTAACTTTAAGTGTAATTTTTTGGATTATTAACTTAAGGTGGAGAATTGATATGATTTCAAGTTTAGGAGTCTTAACACGTTTTCTTTATGTTGTACTCGGTATCGTTTTGTTGAGTGCTTTTGTAGGGTTATTTACAAATGGTATCCAACTTGATTTCACTTTGTTTCTGGACAATGTGTGGCATATCGTCACGTCTCTTATTGCTCCTCAAAAATTAATCATTTTAGGACCGACCAACCATGAGTATTCGATTTTCTTGAATTTTTGGGATTACTACTTTTACTCATTAACCATTTTTATTTCGGCATTATGTATAGCTATTATCTTCGGTTTATTAATTACGTACTTCACAGTCCTGCTTCCCAAAAAAATAAACGATATGGTATCTAGAACCGTATCGTTGTTGGAATCCTTACCCGACTTATTCATCATAATGCTCATTCAATTTTCCGTTATTTTATATTTCAAGCAAAGCGGTCATTTGTTATTTCCTGTAGCTGGCTCATCCCAGAACCAAACTTATTTCTTACCGATTGTTACGTTGGCCTTGATTCCTTCGTTCATGATTTTCAGAATCAACCTTCATTTAGTAAGCGAAGAATGGAATAAATCATACGTAGAATTGGCAAGAAGTAAAGGTTTTAATAAAACGGAAATATTCTTTTTTCATGTGCTGAGAAATATCACACCAAGCATTTTTAGTCATAGTAAAACGATTGTTCTATATTTATTGTCCTCAATGGTAATTTTCGAGAAACTATTCAACATCTATGGAATCTTCACTTTTATAATGAGCTATCCAAATCCGAATGTGATCGCATTCACATTGATCATGTTTTTTGTTCCGATTTTCCTTATCTATGCAGTCATTACTAGCCTTATAGAAAAATATACTGGCCAAAGATTGGAATGGTGATTACGTGTTTATAATAAAAAGAATTCTTTTAAACAAGTTGTTTCTTTCTGGCTTCCTCATCATCAGTGGCCTGTTAGTAGTCAGCACGCTATATTTTTTCTTCTTTAATGATCGAATTCCTACAGCTTCATTACTTTATGATAGCCAGGGGAAACCATTACCTGCACCTTACAGTTATAAAAACTTTCCACCCTTAGGAACTGACAATTTTGGACGTGATTTATGTATCGTCATGCTTGTAGGCGCAAAATATACAATTGCAGCGGCATTGATTATTACATTTCTCCGCGTTTTCCCATCCATTTGGATTGGGCTTATTATTCATTTCTTCCTGCAGAAAATTGAAAAACCACTTAAATCAATAGCGGATGCATTTAATTACTTCCCAATGACTTTATTGGCCTTTCTACTATTGAACGGAATCTTAATTTCAGAAGTGCAGACGTTTCTTGTAGATGGTGCCTTAATCAAAGGGCCGGAGCCATTGCCCTATTGGAGCAGGATACTATTCTATTTCGTTATTTTTGCCCTTCTATTTATTCCAACAAATTCGATCTTGATTGCAAATGAAGTAAAGTCCATTTATAAGAAGGAATTCATCGAAAGTTCAAGGACGCTTGGTGCCAGTAATTGGCGAATTGTAACCAAACATATCAAACCTTTTTTAGTTCCTCAACTGGCGATTATTTTCTTAAGGGATTTCATTCACACGCTGATTTTGATGTCCCATTTAGCCGTTCTTGGGCTATTCATAGGAGGATATATGAGACGTGGAGATTTATTTGGCTTTACAAAACAAATCTCCAATTCAAACGAATGGGCTGGTTTACTTGGAATGTGGTGGGAATTTTTATGGACATCCTATCCGTGGATTGCTTTCATTCCAATTCTGTTTATTTCGCTTCTAATCCTTTCTGCTAAAGGGATGATGGAAGGCTTGACGAGAGTATTAGCAGCTGTCGATAGCATGAGGGAGCCTGTTCAAAAACGAATTGAAATTGAAACCATTAAAGGTGATCGTCCATTTGAGAGGATTCATTTATCCAACGTTAAATTAATCAAATGAAGTGGTGTGAATATGTATTTATTCATAGTATCAAGGGGGACTTAGAATTTCTTTTTGAGGAGGAGAACAGTAAATGTCTATTTCCTATAAATCGATTTATTCCATTTTGTTCTCATTGTCTCTTCTGATTTTCACGGGTTGTGGAGTTGCTGATGGTGGGAAGGTTACAGCCAAAGAAGTGATTAACTGAAATTCCGAAGCTGATATTGTGATGGGTATCCAGAGGATGTATTGAAATTGTTGAAGCTGGCAGATTATATTCATAGCATTCTTATTAACAAAGAAGAATACAAAGAGTTACCAGAATCTAACGGCTACTATGGATAAAGGATCCATCTATGAGTAGTTGAATATGAAGAAAGCTGGGGAGGGTGTCACATTGATCATAGTCCGCCACAAAATATTTTGGTGAACGGGGCATTGGCGTCTGTAAAATACAGAAAAGGCAAGGGTCGATCACTACGAAAAATATTTAATAACAATGATACATACTCTTATTAACTAATAGAACTTTATTTCAAAAGAGTAAATTCAAATCGCAATGAATTATTAGGATTATACAAAAGGAGTGAGAGAATGTTTCCTATATTAGAAACTGAACGGTTAGTTTTGAGAGAACTCATTGAATCTGATGCATTAGATATATTAAATTGTTTCTCTAATTCAGATGTATTGCGTTATTACGGACAAAATCCATTAACAAGTGTAGATCAGGTAAAACAAATTGTCAGGAATTTTTCGAAGAATTACGATGAAAAAAGTGGTGTTAAATGGGGAATTGAAATGAAAGGTACGGATGGCATTATCGGAACAATTGGGTTTCAAGATTGGTCAAAAGGACATAAGCGAGCAGATATAAGCTATGCACTTTTCCCTGAACATTGGGGCAAAGGATATGCGATTGAAGCTGTTAGTAAAGTGATTTCCTATGGTTTTAAAGAACTTGGTTTAATGCGGATTGGAGCAGTTGTTTTCGTTGAAAATAAAGCATCTAATGAGCTATTAACAAAATTAGGCTTTGTAAAAGAAGGAACTTTGAGAAATTACATGTATCAAAATGATGTTCCGTTTGATACTGATATTTATTCTTTGTTAAAGTGAAAACCATTGGGAATAACAAATTGTTATAGAACAAACGATTGCTTATGAGATTAAGAGCTATAATACAAATTCACATTCACAAATTTTTTGTTTAAAAAAATGAAATGGATTAATTCTTTTAAGCAGGTGGACCAGAATGAACACGTTATTAGAACTGCTACGTATCGTTATTATCTTTATATTTTTTGGTGCTTTGGGGACGGTCGTAACAGTGAACATATATACAAGATTTGAAGTAAATGAAACATATTCTTGGCTTGGTGCAGTAGCTATTTTATTAATTCTTTTTGTTTTGTATCGAAATAAGTGGCAATTCTCTGGCTGGAATAAAGTAATTGGCAGAGAAAAGCTTCCAAAAACTGTTTCATTGACACTGATTTTAGTTTCATTTGTACTAATTATCTCACCTTTAATCTTGAGTTTCGTACAAAATACTAAATAATTCTATGGGGTGTCTAGATGGAAAAAGCGAAAGTGCTTATATTAGGAATGTTTCATCTGAATGCAATAAATAACGGTGATGCTGCACAGTTGAGTGATGATAAGAGGTTATTTAAAGACAAAGATTTTCAAGATCTTATCCTTATTCTCAAACAATATTCTCCGACAAAAATTGTTGTTGAAATGGATAAAAATCAACAAGAGCGATTACATAATACATATCAGACTTACTTAAACGGAAAGTATAAATTACAACAACACGAAATGGATCAAATTGCTTTTCGTATTGCTAAAGCATGTAATCATAAAACCATTTTTGCTGTCGACTGGAATGGGGCTTCCGACACCGTGCCTAACCTAGATGAACTCCAAACAACCAAAGCAAGACAAGAACTTGAAATGGTAGTACAATCAGCAACAAAACAAATGCAAGATCTTCAGGAATATATGTGGAAGCACTCGATAGTCGATACACTTAAATTCATTAATGAGCCTGCTCGTTTAAAAGACAATCACTCAATTTACATGGACATGGCAATGATTGATGAAGGTGATGCAGAAGGGTTAACCTGGCTATCACATTACTGGTTATACCGAAACTTAATGATTACTAAAAATCTCCTTGAACTTATTGAACACGAAGCTGAACGTATATTTGTGTTATTTGGATCAGGGCATGCCTATTTGTTGAAACAATATTTAATTGAATCTCAGAAAGTTGAATGTGTTGAGCTCTCTTTTTTGTAGATTGTGACTAATTATAAGAGGGGTAATGAATAATGAAACTTCTACTATCAATAGTGTTATTTGCACTTTTAGGTTATTTTCTATTTATTATGGGTCCGATCATTGGTGGTTGCATTGCTTTTGGAATTGTCGTTGGTTCCTTGGTTAAAGGGGTCTCCTTACTTAACGAAATTCACAAAAGACTTGGTATCATTGCACCCACTCCTGATACAGACTCTAAAAATGTTATAGGAGATGATGGCTCATCAAATCATCTCAAAGATAAAGATGCTTATTTAAAATATCTAAAAGAAAAAAACAACCTTTCTTAAAGTAAAGAATAGACAAATTAGTTGAATAACAAATAAAGGAAAAATTGAGAAGGTGGGCATCATTCAACTAAAGTGCAGATCTTCTTATTAAAAACTATGGATTACAAAATAGTACAGTTCCGGATGCACCTAAAGCGAAAACTTCGTATAAAGGTTCTACATTAGATACTGTGTTAAAGCAGTTAGGATTAAAATAATCCTAAGCTAGTTTCTATAATCAAACGAAGAACCATTTTATGGCTTACTACAGTAAATAGACAGTAATTAAATAGGATTTTAAGAAGCCTTAGCCCTTTATTTTATTGGGTTAAGGTTTTTTAATTACTTTGAAATCAATCTCTCTGCGTTCAAATAGCATCAGTGTCATAAGGGTACATCCTGTCCCTTATTATGTCACTCTTGGTATAGTACTTTTGTTTTAAGCAGGTATAGTACCAAGAACAGCACAAGATACATCCTATGTTTAATTTTCAGAAAAGTGGAAATGTGGGATGATGAGGGTTAATTGGGTAATATTTCTGAATATTGAATGAATAAATGTTGAATAAACCCCCAGTTGATACTAGATTAGTTGAAAATTTTAATAACCTGATGTTGAAAAACAGATCAGTGTATTAAATGTGAAGTTAAGTCATCAGCACGAAACCTTTACATTTTTACAAATATATTAATCTACTATTAAGTTAGACAGGGGAGAGGATTAATGAGGAAAAGGAGAAACAAAAAAATTATTATTAGAATCATTGTTTCGTATTTCATTGCACTACATATGTAATAAAGTGACTGGGAGGAAAGAAAATGGGAAAAAAAGCAAACAACAAAAGTAAGGTCTTAAAAAGCTTAGCTGTATTTGCTCTATCATCTAGTTTTATTTTAGGTTCTATTGTACAAGTACCTACTACTGCGAAAGCGGTTAGTTATTCGAATACTGAAAATATACTTGCTAATTTAACACCAGAACAAAGAGTAGCACTTAACCAGTTGACCACAAATGAATCAACAGGTCTTCAAATTTCTTCAGATACAGATTTAAATTCAAAGAAACAGACTTCTGTCATTATTGAGTTTGTAAATAAGCCTGCCAAAGTCGCACAAATTGAAGCAAGTGTAGAGGGAAAACAATTATCTGCGGAAGATGCATCAAATTTAGTTGATAAAGATCATGCTACTTTCAAAATAGATGTCCAACAATTATTATCAGAGGATAATAATAAAAAGGTAGAATTTAAAATTAATCGTTCCTTTAAAAATGCATTTAATGGTGTTTCAATGAGTCTCCCAGCAAATCAAATTCAAAACCTATTAAAATCAAAAGTAGTAAAATCAGTTTGGAGCAACGAAACATTTACAATAGACCCACCTGCCGCTGATAGCGAACAATTAAAAGCGGATGAAGCAAATGTGGCGAATTATTCGCCTTATGATGGACTAGATCGTCTACATGCAGAAGGCTTTACTGGTAAAGGAATTAAAGTCGGGATACTTGATACAGGAATGGATTACAACCATCCTGACTTAAAGGATGCCTATAAAGGTGGATTTGATTTTGTCGATGATGATAATGATCCAATGGAAACAACTTATGCCGATTGGAAAAAATCAGGTAAACCAGAAATAGGTAGTGGTCGTGTCTACTATACTGAACATGGTACACATGTTGCGGGTATTATTGGCGGCCGAGGTTTAGCTGATAGTGAATATAAAACATTAGGTGCAGCACCAGAAGCTGATCTTTATGCTTATCGTGTTCTTGGTGCATATGGGTCAGGTACAAGTGATGACATTTTGGCCGGAATCGATCGTGCTGTGAAAGACGGTATGGATGTTATTAATATGTCATTAGGCAATTCTTTAAATGATCCCCTTTACGCGACTTCCATTGCTGTAAATAATGCCGTTTTAAGTGGGGTAACGACCGTTGTGGCAGCAGGGAATAGTGGAGATAAAATGTATACATTAGGTTCACCTGGAGCTGCGGCATTGGCCCTAACGGTTGGTGCATCTACTGTTGCACTTGATGTCTATCAATTTGAAGGTGTACAGAATGGGGTCAATTATTCATTAAGACAGCTAGCAAGAAACTATAAAGATGACTTAACGCAATTAAAAGGAAAAACCTATCAACTTGTTGATGTTGGACTAGGTAGACCTGCTGAATTTAATGGAAAGATTTTAGATGGTAATATCGCGCTCATTAAGCGGGGCTCGATTGCCTTAATAGATAAAATCAAAAATGCAAAAGCAAAAGGTGCCATTGGGGTACTTATGTATAATGATGAAATAAATAGTGCAGAAGGTTCCATCCAGACATTTTTAGGTGAATCAGTAGATGCGGTTCCTACATTCTCTGTCACAAACACGGAAGGACTAGCTATCTTAGCAGCCGTTAAAGCGGGTAAAACAGATATTTCTTTCGGCGATTATTCGAAAGTAAAAACGTCTGGCAATGAATTAGCAGCTTTCAGTTCAAGAGGTCCATCACGTGTAAATTATGATATTAAACCAGAGGTAGTAGCACCTGGTGCCGCCATTCTTTCAACTGTTCCATTTTATATAAATGATAAAACAGTCGATGGGTCTAAACCAGAGGACTATAAATATAGCTACTCCCGTTTATCCGGTACGTCGATGGCAACACCTTATGTGGCAGGTGTATCCGCGTTACTATTACAAGCGAACGACAATCTTGAACCAGCAGACATTAAATCTATTTTAATGAATACAGCTGATCCGTTATCAAAAGATTATAGTGTATTTGAAGTCGGTAGTGGTCAAGTGGATGCCTATGAAGCCGTTCACTCAAATGTTGAGATTCAAGTAGATGATCGAACAGCTACTCTTAATCATAAAAATGAGAAAACAATAAGAGAATTAACTGGTGGATTTAGCTTTGGATCGATTGGGTTTGATGACCAGGATATTTCAGAAGTTAGAAATTTTATGTTAAATAATCGAAGTGAAAAAGCTAAAACATTTAATGTAAATGTGAAATTCCAAACTGGAATAAGAGACTCAAAGGATGCTGCTTTAAATAATGTCACATTAGATGGGCCAACTTCAGTCAAAATAGAAGGAAATAGCCAGAGAGTCATCAAATTTAATCTGTCTATTCCAAAAACAGCTGAAAAAGGAACATATGAGGGATATATCGTATTGACAAATAATGAAGATCCAACAGAAAACTACCAAATTCCATTTGGTGGACGAGTAGTAAACGAAGGAATTGATACATTTTCGATTATTAATCCTATGTACTCGGGTGATACAGCTTGGCCAGAAAATGCTATTCCTTACCTTGGATTTAGGTTCCAATTAAAGTCACATTTGAGGACTTTAGATGTAGTAATACAAGATGCCAAAACGGGTGAAGATCTTGGATTAGTTGGATCTTACAATGCTCTATTATTGAATGAAAACCAACTATTGACTAATTCTAATGGATTCGCTGGGGCATACTATCCGTATACAGGTGATAAGAAAAATCCGATTAGCGATCAATTTGTCATTGCCAAAACAGGTTCATACAAATTAAAAATGATTGGTACAAATAATCAAGGGAAAACATTCACTAAAGAAGCCGCTTTCATCTTTGAGGTTGGAGCGCCAACGATGACCTCCACCTTTGATTCGTTAGATCAAAAAGTGATTGAATATAATTTAAGTCAGCTTGATTCAAAAGGACAATTTTTATATGACTTTAATATCAATGTAAATGATCCTGAAGTGGAAGAGGCAAAGCGCTTAGGTATTCCTGTTGATCAATCAAACAATTCAGTTGTTTCCTTTTACAATGGACCATGGCCATATGATCCAATCTACACTGATAAAAATGGAAATTACAAGGATCAAATCCTTGTCAAACAGCAAGCCGCACCTTTAAAAGTTCAGTTCTATGGAATGGATGCTGCGAGAAACTTTACTGCAGATGCTACGGCAATGCTACGGGTAGCATTTGTTACTGATACTAGACCCTATTATTATTTAAAAGCAAATAAACAATCGGTTTCGACTGGAGATACGGTCAATTATTCGATACGTTCGAATAATATTAAAAACTTAAAAACTGCAAAGATGACGATTCCAGTCATGAAAGACCATGGAGACCTAGGCACCATTAAAAATATCGTTGTAAATGATGCAGTGAAGCAATTTGGTAATTCAGAAGTAACTGTAACAACCACATCAGATACGTTAAATACGTACTATACGATTACATTTAACTACTTAGGAACTAAGGCTTTACCAGAAGATATGCAGTTGGTAAATTTCGACTTACAAACATCTAACATTTATTCGAAAGGTTCGCCTATCAACTGGTTTGAAAATGAGATGAAAGGAACGACCATAGATCAATCCAATGTACAAACTAATAATGTTTATACTTATATTGAGACTTTTAAACTGAAACCAACCTACTCAAGGTTATGGGGTTCATTACAATTTGAGGGCATGCTTGATCCTTTAACAGGCGGGCGGAACAACGCATTAGACCACAGAACCATTGGCGCAAAAGTTACAGTTACGTCTTATGATGGAAACACAGTTGTTGAAGCTCCTCTTACAAACAAATCTGGCAGTTACGTTGCTGGTGGTATGAAAGCTGATAAAAATCCTTATACAGTGACTCTTGATGTACCAGGTCATTTTACGATTTCTAAGTCTCTAGTGTTATCGTATGAAGTTCGAGGTGAAATAATTGGAAGGGACATGAGTTATTTATTATCTCCAGCTAAAGCAGGAGATGTCAATAAAGATAATGTCATTGATGTAATAGATGCAATCGAGCTTCAAAAAAATTGGGGTAAAAATACATCAGGGTCCGACTTGAACTTCGACGGCACAGTTGATAAAAAGGATATCGACTATGTAATTAAAAATTATGGATCACAAAATGACTCTGTTCCAAATGCACCTAAGGCGAAAGATACGTATAAGGGTGTTACGTTGGATTTGGTGTTAAATCAGTTAGGATTAAAATAATCCTAAGCTAGTTTCTATAATCAAACGAAGAACCATTTTATGACTTACTACAGTAAATAGACTGTAATTAAATAGGAGTTTAAGTAGCCTTAGCCCTGTATTTTATTGGGTTAAGGTTTTTTTAATTACCTTTGAAATCAATCTCTCTGCGTTCAAAAAGCATGCCTCTTATGATAAGTGACATGCCTTTTTTTAGGATTGATTAGTAATTCCGCCATTATTAAAGCTTTATTTGTTTGCTTTATTTTAATGTAATAGTTAAACAATTCTTTTATCAACAATGCAGCATTAAAAGGAGGCATACCAGTTATTGCCGGAGGAAATGCATGGAAACAACAAAACTTTTAAATGCCTCTTTCCTCCATCTGATCCAACACTGACTTAATTGTTCATTCAATAGGTAACATGAGACGAAATATAGTTTCATGCGGTGAGGTTGATACTAAGAACAATTTACAATTATTAGCTTCAGCAAGTAATCGACTTAATGGTAACCCAAGTCCTAATCCCTGCTTCTTCTTTCTTTTACTGTCACCTCGATAATATCGTTCAAAAATATAAGGAATTTCTGGTTCTGCAATCCCTTTACCATTATCTAATATATCAAGGTACAGCTTTTTGTCTTCAATAGTCATGCTTAAGGTGATTTTAGTAGATTCTGCTCCTGCACTATTCATTAAGAGGTTAAGTAGAATTTGCTTAATTTGGCCTCTATCTGCTACTATTTTCAGTGGTTTGATTAAAGGAGAGGCATCAAAATCTATATCTTTAAAACCTTCTATAGAATGAACCTGTTGCATTACCTCTTCTATTACCTCCCAGAGAGGGAATAATACAAACTCTCCATGAACAGTGCTGGATTCTAATGACGCAAAATCTAATAAATCTTCTACCATTTTTTGCATTCTCTTAGCTTCTTCTAACGTTGTCACTAAAAATTGATCTGCTGTTTCCCCTGTGACAATGCCTCCTTGGACGGCTTGAATCATCCCACGAATCGAAGTAACAGGGGTTCTTAATTCATGAGAAACGCCTGCAAGTAAATCAGTTCTCATTTGTTCAAGTTGTTGCAAACGCTTTGTCATTATCTTAAAAGAAGAAAATAGTTGTTGTAATTCAGTCTCTTTTACTTTCGTTGCTGAAGGAAGATTCGGTGAGTAATCTCCTTCTGAAACTTTTCTCGCAGCTTCAGTTAATTGATGTAAGGGAAGTGTTAATTTTCTAGAAAGATGGTATATTACAAGCCAACCTCCAAATGCGATACCTAAAATAATGAGCACAAGAAGTCCATAGGTTTCTATATTTTCCGAAAACAATTCTGGTGAAGGGGTACTTAAATATAAAGCACCAATAACATTCCCATCTTTACTTAGAGGCATGCCAACACGCAGCCATGTAACATCTTTAAATTCAATTTTTTCTTTAGTTTTTTTACCGCTTAGTACACTATCCAAAGTAGGAGGTGTTTTAGCAAGTGGTTCGGATAATGGTATATCTAGACTAGATAAGTTAACAAGATTATGACCCTCTTCATTAAAAACTTGCATATAATCTTGAGCAACCGGACGCGCTACTTCCGTTGCTATTGCGGGTGTAGAAGGTGCAGCAGGTGTAATAGGTAATTGATCTTGCTGAAAACTGGGTTGTGATTGTATTATATCTATAGCGCGTATATATGAATCACTAAGTTGTTCAGCTCTCGCCTGTAGTATTTGAAAACTTTGTTGATTTTGATTTACTTTTAGCAATACACCAGCGATAATCCCTAAAATGATAAGAATGGCTATTAGTACACCCGCATATCTTCGAGTCCAAAAACGAAGTAAAGGGATACTTTTATCAGACTGCAAGCTAGTTAACACGTATCATATACCCCGTTCCACGTACTGTTTTAATTTCGCCCTCATCTGATGACCAATCACACAAGTGTTGACGAATTCTTTTAATTGAAGCATCTACAGCTCTATCTGCACCGTTATAATTCATACCCCAAACATAATCCAATAGTTGATCACGAGTAAAGCATTGATTGGGGTGTTTTCCTAGGAAAGCAAGCAGTCCCCAATCACGTGGTGACAAAGGAATTAATTCATCATAAAAAGAGGCTGTATGAGTGGTAAGATTTATTACAAGATGGCCTAATCTAATTATTTCATTATCTTCTAAATGTGAGGAACGGCGTAATACAGCTTGAACTCGAGCCACAACTTCCTCAGGATCGAAGGGTTTTGTGATATAATCATCAGCCCCTTGTCCAAGCCCTGCTAGTCTTTCGGGCACACTACCTCTAGCTGTTAGGATAATGACAGGACAACTACCATATTGACGGATTTGTTTTAGAATCTCGAGCCCATCATTTTGAGGCAACATCAAATCCAAAAGTACCAATGAAGGTTTATAATTTAAAAAAAATTGAACTACATTACCTTCGCCTGAATGGGAAGCCACCGAAAAATCCTTTCTTTCCAAATATACTTTTAATATCTGCACAATTGGTAATTCGTCCTCAATAAGTAAGATGCGCTTCACTACAAAACATCCTTTCTACGATTCTTTGAAAAATAAGGGCTAAGTCGTTAGTGTAGAGCTGGAATATGTCGATAAAATGACAACGCGTCATTATTTCCTATCTAAGCAAGTGATTTAACTGTGGGTTACTACCTGTATGTCTGGGTGATACACTACATTTTTTACATCGTCATATTGTTGTCACATTAATTAGATAAATTAGGAGTGTGGGAAACAACATCCCATACTTTATCGCAGAGCGATTAAAAATAAGGAGGAATTTGAAATGAAAAAAATTCTATTAGTAGGCGCAACGACATTAGCGGTTTCACTAATTGCAGGATCAGCTTTAGCTTCTCCACTTTTTGAAGAGGAATCGACACCAACAGTTGAATCCACACCAGCAGTAAAATCGACACCAGCAGTAGAATCGACACCAGCAGTAAAAGTGACACCAAAAGAAGAAAAGACAACAAAAGAGGGATCGACGCCAACAGTTGAATCCACACCAGCAGCAGTAGTGACACCAGCAGTTGAAGCGACAAAAAAAGAAACTGTAACAAAGTAGCTATCCAAATAGAAAAATTTTGTTGATTTGAGCTTTAAAGAGTATCCTTTACCAGGTTGCAAGTACAATTCCACCTCAACCAACAAAAGAAATTCGTTACATCTAGTTAGAAACTAATCTGGATCAGCTCGCTCATTATCTGTTCAACGAAGTAGAACTAACAGATTAGATAGTACTTTATCAACTCTTACATTAGTTGAAGACAATTCCAACTGATTGCCAGGTCCTAAAGAAAACTAATTAAAGTATAGAGCAAAGCGCCCATGTAAAAACTTGGGCGCTATTTGACGTTTACGTAGTAATGATTCACAACGGCTCTTAGTACATATTTTGATCAAGACCCACTATTTAAGATGACATGAAAGCAAGTTCCGTTACTTTCATTGTAAGTAACAGTAATCGTACCGTTATGTTTTTTGATAATGCTGTCATCAGTTGAAAGACCTAAGCCTGCACAACCCAGTTGGTGGGAGCGTGATTTGTCAACTATGTTGATGACTGTATCTATAATTTTTAAAGAAACCTGTTCCTTACTTAATCTGTTTACAATAACTTCAACTGTGCCGCCGTCAATATTGTACTTAATTCCATTTTCCACAAGGTTGTAAAAAGCACGATACAAATACCAAAAACAACGCTATTATCACAATCTAAGGTCATTGTAACATTCTTATCTTTAGTGATATGAGAAAGCTCAGAAATAATATCCTCAAAAAAATCCTTTAAGCAAATGTGCTGCAGCTTTAAGCTGAATAGCTTTTCTTATGCCCACCTGATTGATCGACTTTTACATAATCCAAATATCTTGTCTGTAATTATTTCTTCACTTACTCTCAAAATATCCTCGTTCTTCCAAGTTAGGACGACATGAGTTTGATAATGCCCTGTAGCTTCTAAAACTATTGATGGCTTCTTACCAGTCACACTTAATTAACAATCACTTTTTAAAAAAAGTCCTGACTCTTATTATGTCGCTCTTGGGATAGTGCTTTTGTTTTATGCAGGTATAGTACCAATAGCAACAAAAGTTACTACCAAAGTTTAATTTTCAGAAAAGTAGAAATGTGGGATGATAAGTTAATTGATTGATAGTTCTGAATATTTAATAACTATTGAATAAACTCAGTAGATGCTAGATTAGTTGAAAAAATTTATTAACCTGATGTTGAAAGTCAGATCAGTGTATTAAATGTGATTATTAAGTGATTAGCAAGAAACCATCACATTTTTACAAATATATTAATCTACTATTTAGTAAGGAAAAGGGGGGAATTTAATGAAGAAGAGGAGAAACAAAAAAATTGTTAATGTAATGACCGTAGGATTGGTATCTGCAGTACTTTTGTCAACAAGTACTGTTCATTCATTTGCTTATGATGCCACCACCGCCAAAACGCCGGTGACCCAGGCGTTCAAGCAACTGCAGAACAACAAAGTTGTCGACTCGCACACTGTTACCCTTATCACGGGCGAAGTTGTGATGCTGGAAAAAAACGCCGATGGCTTGCAATCAGCAACGCTTGCTCCAAACCCTGATGGAACCGAAGTGGGTGTAACCACGTTGAGTTTGGGAGACGATTTCTACCTCATCCCGGATAAGGCACAACCGTACCTAGCAGCAGATGAGCTTGACCGCGAGTTGTTTAATATCACCAAGTTGGTCGAGTATGGCTACGACGACGCTCACGTCTCCGATATCCCGTTGATCGCGACTTACTCAGGCACAGAAAGTCATACGGACGAAGCGTTAGAACAGGCTGCTCCGGCAGGTTCAAAAAAGGACAAGGTATTAGATAGCACTAATGGTGTTGCGCTAAAGGCGAGCAAGTCGATGGCGGCGAAGTTCTGGGAAGCGGTAGACGATGACAGCGCCAAAGCTGCGACCGCACCGAAACTTGCCGATGGCATAAACAAGTTGTGGCTTGACAAACCGGTGCAAGTGATGTTGGACAAGAGTGTTCCACAAATTGGAGCACCTACAGCATGGGCAGCAGGGTATGATGGCACAGGCGTGAAAGTGGCTATCTTAGATACTGGGATCGATCCGAATCATGCTGATGTTAAAAATGCTATCGCTGAAGCGAAGAGTTTCGTACCAGGTGAAGATTATGTAGATCACCACGGGCACGGTACGCATGTTGCTTCGACTGTCGCGGGATCAGGCGCAGCTTCTGGAGGTAAATATAAGGGCGTAGCTCCAGGTGCAAAACTTCTAATTGGGAAGGTGCTTAGCAACGCAGGAACAGGTTCTACATCCAGTATCATCGAAGCAATGCAATGGGCAGTTCAGGAAAAGGCCGATGTTGTCAGTATGAGCCTTGGTTCGGAAGAACCAAGCGACGGAACAGATCCACTGAGTCAAGCGGTCAACAATTTGAGTGATACAAGCAACACACTATTTGTTATTGCTGCAGGTAATGTGGGTCCAGATAAGAGAACCATTGCAGCACCAGGGGCAGCCGAAAAAGCATTGACCGTTGGGGCAGTTGACAAAAGCGCAAACGAATTTTTGGCTAATTTCTCAAGTCGCGGTCCTGTTATCAATAATTTCAGAGCTAAACCTGAGATTACGGCACCAGGAGTAGCAATCGTAGCTGCTCGTGCAGCAGGAACCACTATGGGTACGGCCGTTGATAACTACTACACTAGTGCCAATGGTACATCAATGGCTACACCACATGTTTCCGGTGCTGCAGCCATTCTGAAACAAAGACACCCTGATTGGTCAGGAGACCATATTAAGCAGGTATTAACTGGTACTGCAGTAGCAAATACCCGCTACTCAGCTAATCAACAAGGTGGCGGACGTGTAGATATCACGAAAGCCTTAGAGGCTAACGTGTATAGCAGTCCTGCAGTTGTCAGTATGGGAGCCGGGTTTGTTGATACTAAACCAATAGAAAAGACATATAATTATGTCAACCCAACCGACAGTGATATGACATTGAATCTCGTCATGACAGCCAAGAATGAGAATCAAACAGCGGCACCGGCTGGAATGTTCACACTCAGCAAGTCAGTGGTCACTGTCCCAGCACATGGCAACAGTGAGATGAAGGTAACATTTGATACATCGCTTGGCACTATTGCCGATTATCAAGCAGTGGTAAAAGCTACTTCAAGTGACGGTAAAATCATTAACACGACTATTGGTGGAACAAAAACAGAACCATTAGTTGATTTAGTTATTAATGAGATCGATCGCAACGGAAAACCGGCTGGAGGCGATATGGTGTGGTTTAACCATGACACGGGGGTTGGTAAACAGGTATATCCTAATAGCAGCGGGAAGACCACATTATCCTTGCAGCCGGGACGTTACGCGGTAATTAGTACACTAAACACAAATGACAAGGCCGGAATAGCTCAGAACTATACCCTAGCCTCAGTGCCTATGATAGAGCTAAAGAGTAAGGAGAATCAAGAAATCACGTTTGATGCCCGATTAGCCAAGGAGATCAAAGTTACAACGCCTAAGGAGTCCGAAAAGCACGGTTGGAAATTCGGAGTCCGCGAGCGGATGGACATAAACCACTTCGGAGTTGACTACATGAGGAATTTTATTGGCGAAACTCACGCCTACGTGTTGCCAGTCAAGGCGCCAAATAATGTTGGTTTGTTCGAGTTCAACTTCCATTCGCGCAACTACGCCCCTGAAATCAAGGCAACCTATGATGACAATATGAACGAGTCGATTCCGCTTGTGCCAGTGTTCTTTGCGCCTAAGTTGGACGGCGATAAGACACTCCAAGCGGTCAACGTCGGCGTGGCACTGCCAGCGGATCTCAGTGGCATAGACATCCATGGAAAGCTAGCGGTCATCACCCGCGATTCGAAACAGAATCCGAGAGACCAAATAAAAGCAGTGATGGGTGCTGGCGCCGCAGGAGTGATCGTCGTCAATAACAACGGGGAGAGGTTCAATCTAGGTGTATATATAATTGACAACGTCGTCATCCCGGCCTATACTCTTGGCCAAAGCGACGGAGAAGTGCTCTTCAACAGAATCGCCAATGGTCCTACCTGGATCAAACTGCATGGAATCGCCAACAGTCCGTACGTGTACAATTATGCGACGTTGATTAATGGTGAAATTCCGGATAACCCTGTCGACGCGGTGACAGAAGAAAACTCTGCCGTAGTGAAGGCCCACTACCGCAGGCCAAATGGCTGGTTGAAGTCTGGCGACTGGGCCGTGGCATTACGTAAGGACGAAGGTGGCTTCTTTGCATTCCTTGATAAATTCGAGGAAAAAACACCGGACCGGGAAGAGTGGTACTCCACAGGCAACAAGACGGATTCGAATAGTATGAGATGGCTCCATCAGTACTATCCGGACGTTACTGATATTACACGTAACATGAAGGACACACTTCGCATCTACTCGCCGGGCGACAAGAAAGAAGAGACTTGGATGGGCGCGGTGAACGCTCCAACTGGACCGGAGAATACCTTGGCGTATCGCGAGGGAGATATCTTAAACCTTAACATCACTAATGATAACGGTGATAGCGAGCCGGGGCACTGGAGCTGGTTTGCAAATGGGAAAGACTTGTCCACTTGGGGGTTGTATCAAGACGGGAAACTTCTCGCTAAGGGACCGGACACTACTTACCAAAGAAAGTACCCTGTCAGCACTGAACCGGCAACTTATAAGATCACAGCGGACACATCGCACCCAGAATGGTTCGGGTTCTCTCTGTCTACAACGACCAGCACAGCTTGGACATTCAAGTCCCAGCGACCAACAGATGGGCAAGAAAACCTTGCGCTACTGTGGCCGAGATATAACATTGGCCTAGATAATGAGAACCAGGCAAAGGGCGGCATTACCGACCACTTTGACCTGTCATTCGTCACTCAATCAGGTGCTACTCCAGACATTCAAGGGGTAGAGGTCGAAGTATCTACGGACGACGGCAACACATGGAGCAAAACAAAAGTGGATAACCGAAAAGATGGGCACTACAAAGTGTGGGTGAAAAACCCAGCATCAGGTTACGTTTCGCTTCGCATCAAGGCATGGGACGCAAATGGTAGCCAGATCGAACAGACTATAATTAAGACCTACGCTGTGCGTTAACACTCGCGGTAGATACAATAGATTTGCATAAAGTGCAGTGCTAAAAAGCTACCAAGTAAATACCGGTTTCTAAGATTGTGGAGTTGCTTTGGCAACTCCTTTTCTTATTGAACTCCCATGAAAATTAAAACATTACAGCGTCACCCAAAGTGAAAAAGAATTTCCTGAAATAAAATGAAGGCAATTTTAATTTCTTGTTAGGATTTAGTCAACCAATTCAATATTGAGCATTTTTTCAAACAAATGGATTTTTAGGGAAAATTATCATATACAGAAAAGTAGGAATGTGGGATGATGAAGTTAATTGATTGATAATTCCGTATATTTAATAACTATTGAATAAACTCAGTAGACGCTAGATTAGTTGAAAAAATTTAGATGTTGAAAGTCAGATCCATGTATTAAATGTGAAGTTAAGTCATTAGCACGAAACCATCACATTTTTACAAATATATTAATCTTAGTAAGGAAGAGGAGAGATTTAATGGGGAAGAGGAGAAACAAAAAAATTGTTAATGTAATGACCGCAGGATTGGTATCTGCATTACTTTTGGCAACAAGTACTGTTCATTCATTTGCTTATGATGCCACCACCGCCAAAACGCCGGCTAACCAGGCGTCCAAGCAACTGCAGAACAACATGGTTGTCGACTCGCACACTGTTACCCTTATCACGGGCGAAGTTTTGATGATTGACAGTTATGCTGACGGGTTACAGACAGTGACAGTCGAACCGTCACTCGATGGCGAACCAACGGAAATAAATCAGATTCGGATAGGTGACGATCACTATGTCATCCCGGCTAAGGCTCAGCCGTACATCGATGCGGATGAGCTTGACCGCGACCTGTTCAACATTACCAAGTTGATAGAGTACGGATACGACGACGCTAACGGCGAAATACCGGTGATCGCGACTTACGCGGGCACACCGGCCAAAGTGGGCAAAGCGTTAGAAAAGACTGCTCCGGCAGGTTCTAAAAAGGACAAGGTATTAGAGAGTGCCAACGGTATTGCGTTTAAGGTGAACAAATCGGAGGCTGAGACGTTCTGGGAAGCAATCGACGACGACAGCGACAGCGACTTCGAAGCGACCGAGCCGGTACTTGCTGGTGGTATAGAGAAGATATGGCTCGACAAAATGGTACAAGTGACGCTAGAACAGAGTGTTTCGCAGATCGGGGCCCCGATAGCATGGGAGGCTGGATATGATGGCAAAGGCGTGAAAGTGGCTGTCTTAGACACTGGGATTGATTCGAATCATCCTGATGTTAAAGGAACCATCTTAGAAGCGAAGAACTTCACAGACGACCCTGATTCTATCGATCATCACGGTCACGGAACGCATGTTGCTTCGACTATCGTGGGATCTGGCGCAGCTTCCGGCGGTAAATTAAAGGGAGTAGCTCCAGGTGCTGAGCTTCTAATTGGAAAGGTGCTTGACAGTAGTGGTTACGGTTCTGATTCAGGAGTCATCGCTGCAATGGATTGGGCAGTTGAGGAAGGCGCCGATATCGTCAGTATGAGTCTTGGTAATCCTACTCCGAGTGACGGTACTGATCCGGTGAGTCAAGCGCTTAACAATTTGAGTGAAACCTCTGACACATTATTTGTTGTGGCTGCAGGTAATGATGGATCAGATAAGAAAACTGTAGGATCACCCGGTGTAGCCGAAAAAGCATTGACTGTTGGGGCAGTAGACAAAACCGGCGTGTTAGCTCCCTTTTCAAGCCGTGGTCCGGTTATCAACAATTACCGTGTCAAACCAGAAATTATGGCACCAGGAGTAGGAATCGTAGCTGCTCGTGCAACAGGAACCTATATGGGTACTGTCGTTGACGACAATTATACCGCTGCTAATGGTACGTCGATGGCTACACCACATATTGCTGGTGCTGCAGCCATTCTTAAACAAAGGCATCCGGACTGGTCTGCTGACCGAATCAAGCAGGTGTTGGTTGGAACGGCTATGCCAAATGCCAAAAATACGGCCTATCAGCAGGGAGGCGGACTTGTAAGCATTGAGAAAGCTCTGGATGCGAACATCTATAGCAGTCCTGCAGTCGTCAGTCTTGGAAGTGCTGAGGCAACCAGTGAGCCGATCGAGAAGACATTTGATTATGTCAATCCATCCGATGGTGAAATGACATTAACGCTTACTATGGAATCTAAAAATGAAAAAGGAGCCCCGGCTCCGGATGGTATGTTTACACTAAGTCAGTCAGAAGTAACAATTCCTGCCAATAGCAGCAGTACGGTCGAAGTGACGTTTGATCCTTCTCTCGGCACTGTAAGTGATTACAAAGCAGTCGTTACGGCTACTTCAAGTGACGGTAAAACAGTAAACACGACCATTGGCGCTACGAAGAAGGTACCATCAGTGGATTTAACGCTTCAATTGATTGACCGCAATGGAAACACAACGAGTGGAGAATTCTTTGTGGTTAACCTTGATACGGGATCCTACAATAAAGTCAGACCAAATAGAGACACTGGGATTAAGCTCATCGAAGTGCCGCAAGGGCGTTACTCGGTAATGGGTACCGTGGATACCTACGATGAAGCTGGATTCATTGTAGAGAATCATACCCTCGCAGGTGATCCTGAAGTTGAGCTTAGCGAGAACAAGATCCTCACGATAGATGCGCAGTTGGGTAAAGAGGTCAAAATCTCTACTCCTAAGGAGTCCGACGGGACCGGATACCAATTAGGGTACCGCCTGGATCAAGACAAGTTTAGAATGGATGTAATAACTGGTTTTTATAATCCGTACTGGGATCACGCATACGTGGTACCAACTGAGCCTTTGACGACCGGCACGTTCGATTTTAGCTTCAAACAGCGCAGATTCGCTCCTTTGATCCGTGCATCCTATGACGGAACTGGTGATTCGATTCCGCTCGAGCATGTCGAGTTTACGCCTAAGTTGGACGGCGATAAGACAATGGAAGCAGCCGATCTTGGCTTTGCTCGACCTGATGACCTCAGTGGCAAGAATCTAAGTGGCAAACTGGCAGTCATCACTCGTGATACGGAATCGACGGTTACTGACCAGATTAAAGCAGTGACTGCTACCGGTGCTGCGGGTGTATTTATTGTCTACGACGGACCAGGCATTTTCTGGACTAGCGTTTTGAAAACAGACGGCATTACAATTCCGGCCTGGACCCTTCAACAAGACGAAGGTGCGGTGCTATTCGATCGAATTGCCAATGGACCTACTAGTATCAACTTAAAGGGTATTGCCAACAGCCCGTATGTGTATAACATGGCGATGGTTATTCCGGAAGCGATCCCGACTAACCCAGTCGACACGGTGACTAAAGAAAACTCTGCAGTAGTGAATGCACACTATCGCGGTTCAAAAGGCAGGGTTCTCGTTGATTCGCTGGCGTCGATCCGCCCGCGTGAGTTTGTGACCTTGCAAGTCTTGGATTATTATTTCGACGCACCGCTAGACCGGGAAGAGTGGTATTCAACCGGCAGCAAGTGGCCGATGCTGAAAGATATTAAATGGAACCACACTGTCCATGACGAAAATCGCATGAAACGTAGTATGAATGACATACACCGTATCTATCTTCCGGGTGAACAGCGCGAAGAGACATGGCTTGGTGCAGCCAATGGTCTGGCTGACAGGGAGATAACCATGGCATATCGTGAAGGAGACAAATTCACGCTCAACATATTTGAACAGGGCGACAGCCAACCGGGGCACTGGGGCAATTTTGCTTTTGATTACCCTGAAGACACTTCGGTGGCTCGGTTGTACAAGGACGGAAAGCTCCTTACAACGAGTAATTATTTCTCATTCTTTTACCCGCTGTCAGTTAGCCCTGACCCAGCGACTTACCGAATCACCATGGATACGGCGCACCCGACAGGATTCAGAATGTCTACACAGACCAACACAGCATGGACGTTCAAGTCTGAGCGACCGGCAAGTGGACGGGAAAACCTTGGCTTACTGTGGCCAACGTATGACCTTGAACTGGATGGGGAAAACAAGACAAAGGGTGGAAACACTTACCACTTTGACCTTTCATTCTCCCTTCAATCAGGTGATACCCCAGACATAAAAGGGGTTGAAGTCGAAGTGTCCACTGACGACGGCGTCACCTGGAACACCGCGAAAGTGTCAACCAAGAAAGATGGCCACTACAAGGTGTCCGTGAAAAACCCAAAATCTGGTTACGTGTCGCTCCGTGTCAAGGCATGGGACGTAAACGGCAGCCAGATCGAGCAGACAATCATTAAGACCTACGCTGTGCGCTAACACTCACGGTAGATACAATAGATTTGCATAAAGTGCAGTGGCTTTATATAAAAATCTACCAAGTAAATACCGGTTGCTTTAGTTAAAGATCGTGGAGTTGCTTTGGCAACTCCTTTTCTTATTGAACTATCATGAAAAGTAAAATCAAAAATGAGCAAATTTTAAACAGACCCAGTAAAAAAGCTGAGTCTTGGAAGATATATTATTAAGCTGTTTGCTTATCTGAACAAAAATCCTATCTGCCTTCATCACCTAGCCGTAATATTTATTAACTATTGAATAACTCAGTAGATGCTAGATTAGTTGAAAAAAATTAATAACCTGATGTTGAAAGTCAGATCAGTGTATTAAATGTGTGGTTAAGTCATTAGCACGAAACCATCACATTTACACTTACGATACAATTAAGCTCATCGTATAACATTTATGAACTGGGCAAACTACCTTAAGTTAATAAATAAGGTGGTAATTAGAATTATGAGAACCAAAAAAAAATTATTATGTTGGTTTTATTCGTTTTAGTATTAATATCTTCAATTGGATGGATGGCAAGCAAAGCTACAGAAGAATCTGAGAAAGTCATTGCGGAAGAAAAACGCGAACGAATAGTGTTAAAAAGTGTTCCTTCAGAAATATGGTATCAAAATATTTACTTAATGGCAGATAAAATTACTTGGATGGACTATGAGAACTTTGTTATTCAAGTGAGCGATAGTACACAAGAAACATTGTATCGCTTCCCTAAATGGTATCACGGAAAGTATCCGCCTGATTTATTTTACCAGGATATGAATGGTGACTCCTTTGGTGACATAATCATTGTTCTTAATAATGATAAGGCTGGCAGAGGGCATCCATGGAAGGACATCCATGTATTGAATTTTATCAAAGAGCGAGGAGCCTACGAAGAAGCCCTTATCGAGTCCATTGAAAAGACAAAAACAACCATTAACTCGATCGTGACACTAGAGAAACAGGGCAATATCGTGACGATTCATGTAGACGGTGAGAAGTACGTAAGTGACATCTCCACATACAATTTCAGGAATCCACGCGAACCATTTCACATCAGCTTTCAGCAGATAACCTACTCGGTTGAAAATGGACAACTGTTTGGAAGAGTACCTGTTTATATTGATCAAGATAGTTTCTCCGGAGGATTAATTGGATTGCTTAAACTTGAGTACGATTGGGATGGCAAAGATTATGTGGTCAAGCAGATAAAGTTTATGCCCTATAAATCTGATGATGAACAATTTTTCTTCCCATTCAATTAATTTAGCGGAAATTATTTTAAGTTATTATACTAATGGGTGCTTTAGTAAAAAACATCGGGCTGCTTAGGCAACCCTTTTTCTTCTTCAACTAACGGGGCAGTTTAGTTTAACAAGACTGGAAGCCGTCGTGATGAATATTCATATGAATTTGGGTATTACTATAATGAGGTGAATTTCATGAAGTTTAATCAAATGACAGAAGAAGAAAAACGTAAATTGATTATTTCAATGTACTTTCTACGAAAAGGTTCATTTCAGTTAAACCGTTTACATGAAGAATTTAACCATAGAGATAATGATGATGAAATAAAGGAAGCAATGAATAAGGAAAGCAACCTTTTTCAAGCAATAGCACGATTTGATGATATGTACCTTTATTCAGAAAATGAAAACGAAAATGAAGAGATACAAAAATTAGAGGATGAAATATATGAATGGATTGAGGATTACGGATTTACCGAGGACATTAAGAAGTATTTTGATAAGAATAGTATCATGTTCAGCTAATTGAGTGTGATGCTTAAATAAGGCATCGGTTTTTCCTTCTTCAACTAACGGGTGCTTTAGTTGAAGAACAGGAAATCGTCAGAGACGGTCTTTAAATGCACAGGAACAAGGAATGTAAGGACCATTCGGCCATTAATATTATATTTTCTACATAATGAATACATGAACCAAATACCATAAACGTTTCTAGTTCTTTATACATATTTTAATGTTTTTTATTTTCATAAAATTCTATCTATTATGTTTGTTTCCCCCAATTTAAGAGAAAATACTCTCACTAATATTTTTGATTTCGACAAAATCAGAAATAATTTTCCTGATAATAACTTAAAATTCTATTTTAAATAACAATCTTTTTTATGGATTTTTTTACATATAAGTCTATCGAACTATGCTATATTCCCCCAATTTACTGTTTTTTTTGTTGTATGTACAATTTGTATTGTAATTATTCACTCAGTAGGGTAAGCATTATGCGTAAAGTTATTATTCCATAATTTTATTAAATTCCTTAACTCATAATTGTAGTGAAATAATTATAAAACTGAAAGATAAATAAAAAAAGGAGAGATGTAAATGAACAAGAGTAAATTAAAGGCATTTAAAGTCATGACTACTGCAGCTGTAACATCCTTAATGCTTTCCTCATTCACAGTTTTTGCGGAAACAAATAACACTTCAACCGAGTCACAACCTGTAGTGTACGCTGTAAATCAGTCCAAAGTTGATCAAGTATTAAAGCAATTAACTCCCGAACAGCGAAGAGCTATTCAAGATTTGACACAAACGACCACATCAGGATTCCAGTTGTCCCCTGAGACAGACTTATCAAGTGAACAGGAGATTTCTGTGATTATTGAGTTTAAGAACAAGCCTGCTAAATCAGCAGTCTTAATTGAAAAATTGAATGGTAGAGAGCTAACTCAAGAGGACGCCGAGAAATTGGTCGAAGAGGACCATTCGGTATTTCAGCATGACTTAGATGCTTTGAAAATTAAAGGAAAAATCACGACTACTTATAAGCAGGTGTATAATGGGGTTGCTTTGACTCTGCCGGCTAAAGAAGTGAAGAATTTACTTAAATCTAAAGCCGTAAAAAATGTTTGGGAAAACAAAATGATTCAATTAGATCTTCCTACTGATTCTGTTGAACAAGGAACAGCTGGAACTTCTGCATATACAGGAAGTCAACCACATGCGACTTTGGGTGTGGACAAGCTCCATAAAGAAGGATTTACAGGGAAAGGTATCAAAATCGGGGTATTGGATACGGGAATCGACTATAACCACCCTGATTTAAAAGATGCTTTCAAAGGTGGATACGATTTTGTAAATGATGATAACGATCCGATGGAAACGACATATGAGGATTGGCTAACAGCAGGTAAGCCTGTAAACGAAGGCCGTACCTATTCCACGGATCATGGAACGCATGTGTCCGGGATTATAGCTGGTCAGCAGAAAAATAGCGCGAAATTCGCGACAAAAGGAGTAGCGCCAGATGCCGATTTATATGTGTATCGCGTGCTAGGTCCTTATGGAACTGGATCGGAAGAGAATATTGTAGCGGGGGTCGAGCAATCCATAAAAGATAAGATGGATGTCATCAATCTCTCGCTTGGAAATAGTTATAACAGTCCATTATCACCATCTTCCGTTGCCATCAATAATGCAGTTTTATCAGGCGTCACCGCTGTTTTAGCTGCAGGAAATGCTGGGCCAAACTTCTATACTCTCGGTTCGCCATCCGCTTCTCCATTAGCCATAACAGTAGGATCGACAAACACAGAGATCGCTCTACCTGGTTTTATCGGAACTTTCAAATCAGCCAACAAACAAGGATCAGCTGAAACTCGTTATTGCACAACGGGATTTGGTAATGAATCACGATTACTTAAAGGTCAAACCATTGAAATGGTAGATGCAAATTCAGGAACAGAGGCTGACTACGCTAGTATTGATGTCAAAGACAAAATCGTTCTTGTATCAGTAGGAGGAGGTCTACCAATTGGCCAAACAGTAGCCATTGCAAAAGAAAAAGGGGCAAAAGCAATATTCATCGATGGAAAATATGGATCCGGTTATATATCGGATAGACTTACGGAGCAGCCCAATTTTATACCGACTCAAATCATAACCGTAGAGCAGGGAAAAGCATTTAGAGATATGTTGAAATCAGGAACAGTTTCCTTTACGTTTGATGAAGTAAAAGAAAAGTATACAGCCACCGATGATACTTTATCTTTCTTCAGTTCTCGCGGACCAGCGCGAACTACGTACGATATCAAGCCGGAAGTTGTTGCTCCAGGCGGTACGATTATGTCCACTGTGTCAAGTTCATACCGAGGAAAAGATTATTTAGGGAATTACGAATTTGCATATGATAAGTTTTCTGGAACTTCCATGGCGTCGCCGCACGTGGCAGGAATAGCAGCATTATTACTTCAAGCCAATCCAAAGCTTTCACCAGGAGAAGTAAAAAGCACCTTAATGAATACCGCAGATGCTCTCATAAGCAAAGATAGCGTATATGAAGTTGGAGCAGGACGTGTAGATGCTTTTGAAGCCGTTCATGCAGTCTCTTCCTTCAAGGTTGCTGAAGAAACCGTGACCTTATTTAAAAACGAAAAAGTAAAAAGTATTAAGGAAATTACAGGTGCACTCAACTTTGGAACTGTTTTTGCGACAGATAACGCCATTGAAGAGTTGAAAGAAATTGAAATTCAAAATAGTAGTAGTCAGGATCAACAGTATGAAGTCAAAGTGAACTATCAAGCTGTTAAAGGTTCTCTTAGTGCTGTTGAAAATGGTGTTGTATTGGAAACGGCTTCTTCCGTAACTGTGAAAGCAGGAGGGAAAGAAACAGTCTCCACTAAGATTACGATACCGTCAACAGCGAAAAACGGCACATACGAAGGATATGTCACGTTTACGAATAAAGATAACACGGAGGATACTTATCAAATTCCATTTGCTATCCGAAAAGTGAAAGAGGGTGTCGATTCTATCAATATGACAAACACTTTCACGACGATCCAGGAGAACGGAGTAGCAAGAGCCCTTACTTATTTATATGGGTCTTTTAAATTGAGTTCTCATATGAAAACGATTGATATGTTCTTAACAAATGCTGCAACTGGTGAAGACATGGGATTTGTCGGGCAGTTTGATGGTGCTTGGATCAATGAGAATCAATCTGTACCAGCATATTTCACCGGAAGCTACTTTCCGTTTACAAATGATAAAGATAAACCACTTTCTTATGAACCACAAATTGCTGAGCCAGGTTCGTATAAGTTAAAATTTATTTTTACAAATGATCAAGATAAAGAAACAATTTTTGAGAAACCTTTCATCATTGATAATGAGACTCCAACAATCGAAACAGAGATGGAGGTAGGCATCGTCGAAATGGACCCTGCTTTAACTTCCATTCAAGTAAAGGGTAAGATACATGATAAACAAATTGAAGAAGCGGTTGCATTAGGGTTGGAAGCAAAGCAAGGCAATAACGGTTTAAACTATCGCATTAACAATAGTTCTTATGCACAGCAATACCCTGTTGATGAAATGGGCAACTTCAATTACAGCACAGGCTTCCCAAGCACTCAGAAGTTCCTGCCAATCAGTTTTTACGGTATTGACAGAGCCGGACTTCCTTCTGTTCAAAAGGAATTCTATTTTGTCAAAAAAGGGACGAACTACATCTCCACCCTTGCTGATAAAAAAGAAGCAAAAACAGGTGAAGTAATCAACTTTATTTCAAAAGCACACAATAGCACTAGCTGGAAGGAAGCGAAATGGAATTATCAGTTCAAAAAAGATTATTTGGCGCTAGAGGCAATTGAGGTTTCTGAAGAACTTAAAGGTAAGGTTTCATTGGAAACAACAGAAACAAGTAATGGAATAACAGTCACTCTAAAGGCTTTGGAAGGATCCATTTCTGCAAAGGATAATCTACCTTTATTAAATGTGAAAGCTAAAGTAAAAGATGATACATTCATTGATAACTATGTGGCAATGGCAGTAGTAAACCCAACTTATACAGATGAGAATGGTACGAAAACAACAGCGTTTGCTGCACATCCGTCTGTAAGAGTATGGCCGAAATATTCAAGACTGACAGGTAGTATGGATGGTGAAGCTATTTATTACAGAGATGGTTACGGCATCCTGCGTTCTACTAATGTCGACTATTTTGCACTAGGAGCGACAATTAAAGTGAAGGACGAGAACGGCAACTCGTTTGAGGGCAAAGTAATAAACGACGCCAAATTCATTGTGGACGGATTACCTATGGACCGTAAACCTTTAACATTCCAGTTCGATGTACCAGGCCACTTTACAGTAGAAAAAACGTTCACAATCGGCCGTGAAGGTATTATCGGGGAACTACGATACCTTCTGTTCAAATCTGCTTTGGCTGGTGATGTTAATAAAGACAACGTGATCGATATTGATGACGCCGTCTACCTGAAAAAACACTGGAAAACATCCGATCGCAACAGTGACATCAACTTCGACGGTACGGTAGATATGAAGGATATGGAATTTATCAAGAAAAATTATCTGCTTGAAAATCCTACGATAAAGGCTGCCAAAAATCCAAAAGAAAATGCAAATGGAAAAACGCTTGAGGAAATTATTAGTGAATTAAAGTGATTTTAAAAGGAGTTCTCTAATATATTTCCATTATTGTAGCTCAACATGACGTGATTTTGCTTCAACAAAATTGGGGAACGAACAACCGTGATTGTGATCTAAACTTTGATAAAACGGTTGATGTAAAGGATTTCAAGCTACTTGAGGCTAATATTATCAATCCTGTTTATTGGCTTACTGGAACAATTGTTCGTTTAGTTTTCTTCTTCAACTAACGGGTGCTTTAGTTGAAAAAGGAGCAAGAAAATCAAGTGTCTTAGTTGAAGAGAAGCTATCCTATGAGGATAGCTTTTTCTTATTACCCACATTCCATAGACTAAAGAGATATACTTCCCTATAATGAATAGAAAATCGTTTACCTGGGGTGTATTATGATTGAAGGAAAATTAATAAAATTCTATCGCGAAGAGTCAGGGCTAACTCAAGGCCAACTTGCTCAAGGAATTTGTTCCGTCACACATCTTAGCAAAATAGAACGCGGGATTACGGAGTATTCTCATGAAATTACGGATTTACTTGCAAAAAAACTTGGGATAACAATGAATATTGAACGCTCTCGCTATTTTTTCCTACAAGAAAAACTGTTCAAATGGAAGAACGCATTGATTATGATAGACTCAAAAGAAATCTATCAACTTAAAGAAGAAATAGAAAACGAATCTTTAAGATTTCTAGCTGACTTTAAAAATCAATACCATCTAATATTGGCAAGGTATTATTTATTTGTAAATGAAAAGCCTAAAACAAAAAAAATCATAGAAACGATGAGGAATCAGTACAGTGACCTTGATTCTGATGAACAAAATTTCTTAAATCACATAGACGGAATCTACATGTTTCTGACAGGTAATTTCAAGTCTTGCATTGAAACATTAAAAAAAATTGATAACAATTATTCAAACTTAGAATACTATTATCATTTGGCAATAGCCTACCATTCAATTCAATCAACTATCTTTTCCTATTTTTATGGACAAAAGGCTTTACAATTTTTCAGAAGCACATTAAATATCTTAAGAATTATTGATACAGAAACCCTACTTTTAGTCCAGCTTAATTCCAAGGAACCTTATGATATGGATGAAACCAAACAACAATACGAAAAGTTGCTGAAAGTCTGTGAATCAGTCAACTGTATTGATAGAGCGTCTAAAATCTATCACAATATAGCATTTGAATATTATAGAAGAAAACGATACTCCGAGGCTAAACAGTCGTATGAAAAAGCATTGGAACTAATAACTGAAAAGACATCTCATTATCTAACATCACTTAATGGGTATATTTCTGCCTGCTATAAAGGGAGGCTCCTTCCCGAAGAAGAGCTTATCGATCTTTCAAAAAAAGGATTAAAATTAACAAAACAAAATCAAGATCCTAGACAAATGGATTTTGAAATCCAACTTCATACTATCTATCAAAATGAAATGGAGCTATATGAGTATATTGAGAAAACAGCCATTCCCATTCTCATCGCCAACGGTAATCAGTTTGTAAAACAACATTATGAAAAAAAACTGTTTTTGTATTATGTTAAATCGAACCAGAAAGAAAAAGCCTTTCAACTAGCATCCGATAAAATGACAAGTGAAAAAAGTTATTTACATTTTGAATGAAGATATTAATGATAATGAACTACTGATAGAAAGTTGGATACTTGATCCATACATAGAATAGTTAAACACCACATTTTGCTGATTCACAGTCCGCTAAAACAAAAGCCGATTATTCCTACGCTAAGGAGTAATCGGCTTTTTATCTAGAAATCTACTTACCGTATGTTTCATCATTTTGTTGGTAGGCCACTTTGACCGAAATGATTTTAATGGTTTAGGAAAATAAATAGTCAAAAGACCCTGTAAAAAAAACCCTTTTATAGTAGCTCGGATATAGACATCAACTTTTTTAAAAAATAAAAGCTGTTTTTTATAAAATAATTAGTCCTAAATTCCTCTTAAATAACCCCCATCGACTCCTTAAATCAAGGGGTATACAATTCTATTAAATTCAATGCCTATTAAATATCAACTGATCCTCCAGCTAGAACAACTTACTCCTGTTCAGAATCTTTAATTGGCCAAAGGAGGTTTTTCTTTCCACATACTAGCAAACTATTAACTCCCGTATTTGTTTTAACAGTGAGTTCCCTACATCAAGACAGATCTTACTAGATGCATTTGTTTTATAAATTGCTTTTTTAGGAGGAAAATATGTTGAAAAAAAAGAACATGAAGACAGTTATAGCAACCTCTTTATCTACGGTTATGCTTGCCTCAACCTTTTATAACGTTAAAGCAATTGATAAAACATCGCTTGAAAAGACACTTGAAACCTCTTCTATTGTAAACAGTATCAATGGAGCAGATGAAAGAAAGATCACGCTTATTACAGGTGATGTCGTGACCATTAAAAAGATTGAAGGCGGTAAAAGCGTAATTAATGTGGAACCTGTTGATCGGAATGGTGCAGGTGCTCAGATTCTAAATATTGGTGAAGATACGTATGTTATTCCAGGGTCAGCTATGCCTTACCTCGCTGCTGATAAGTTAGATAAGGATTTGTTTAATGTAACGGAATTGATCGAAAATGGCTATGATGACAAAACGCTTTCGTCTCTACCCGTTATCTTAGAATATACAGAAAAAAAAGGCAAAGCCGTTCAAGTAAAAGCTGAACCAAAAGGATCTAAAAAAGTTCGCGTGTTAGAGAGTATTAACGCTGTTGCCCTCGCTGCTACCAAAAATGAAGCGGATACGTTCTGGGAAGATATCACACCTGAGGGTGAATCAAACACGGCTTTATTTGAGCAGGGCATTGAAAAAATCTGGCTGGATGGAAAAGTGGAAGCCACATTAGACAACAGCGTACCTCAGATTGGCGCCCCAACGGCTTGGGAATCTGGTTTTACAGGTAAAGGTGTTAAGGTGGCGGTACTCGATTCGGGTATCGATCTTAATCATCCTGATCTGGCAAGTCAGATAGACGAGGCGAAAAGCTTTGTACCTGGTGAAACGGTGGATGATGCTCATGGACACGGCACACACGTTGCTTCAACGGTACTGGGAACAGGTGCAGCATCTGGAGGGAAGAACAAAGGGGTTGCTCCTGAAGCTCGGTTGCTCGTTGGTAAAGTATTAAACGACTCAGGAAGCGGTTTGGATTCTTGGATTATTGACGGTATGGAATGGGCTTCAGACAACGCCAAGATTGTAAGCATGAGTTTGGGAAGCAGCGAGCCAAGTGACGGAACAGATCCTATGGCTCAAGCGGTAAACAGTCTAAGCAAAGACAAAGGGACACTCTTTGTCATTGCTGCCGGAAACTCAGGTTATGAAGGGGCCATCGGTTCACCAGGAGCTGCAGATGCTGCATTAACAATCGGTGCCGTTGATAAGTCAGACAACATTGCTTATTTCACTTCCAAAGGGCCTCGTTATGGAGACATGGGATTGAAACCTGACCTGTCTGCACCGGGTGTTGACATCGTTGCAGCTCGATCTGGTCTTTCATCAGGAAGCGGATCTTACAGAAGCATGAGTGGTACATCCATGGCAACTCCACATGTGGCGGGTGCTGCTGCAATCCTTCTGCAGAAGAACCCTGAGTGGAATGGAACTCAACTAAAAGAAGCGTTGATGAGTACGTCTAAAAAGTTAGATTACTCGCCTTATCATATCGGATCGGGCCGATTGGATGTACCAGCAGCTGCATTCAGCACAGTGAGAGCAACTGGTTCCCTATCATTTGGATTTTTCAAATGGCCACATGATAATGCTCAGCCTGTACAGAAAACGGTCACGTATACAAACGACAGTGACTCCGCTTTAACTTTAAACCTTCAAGCAGATTTTAAGAATACAAAAGATGATGCCGCACCAAATGGTATGTTAACCGTTTCTGAGAGTGAAATTACTATTCCGGCAAAAGGTACGAAAGACGTAACGGTAACGTTGAACCCGACACTTGGTGAATTAGGCTCTCGTTATGAAGGACACCTGACAGCAACAGATGCCGAAGGCAAACAAGTGGCTCATACTTCAATGGGTATGGTAAAGGAAGAAGAAAAGTATCCGTTAACGTTTAACGCTACAGACCGTAACGGGAACCCTACCCTTACGTATGTTGGACTCGTTAACAAAAACATGGATCCTGAATTTATTGCTGTAAACGGAACAACAGAAGTTCGTTTACCCACTGGAACCTATTCAGCTATGTCTATGATGGAAGTAGATACCGAAACAGATCACCAAGGTGTGGCATTGGTTGGTACACCAGAGATTAAATTAGACGGTCCTCAAACAGTAGAACTTGATGCTCGAAAAGCAAAAGAAATTTCAGTTGAAGTGCCAAAGAATACAGAACCAAGCTATCAGCGCATGGAATACTACCGTTCCCTTGATGGCAAAACAATGAATCACATTTATTTAATGCCTGTGTGGATCGATAAAATGTATGCTGTCCCAACAAAGGAAGTTACGACAGGAGACTTCGAATTTTTGACTCGCTGGCGTTTAATAAAACCTTACCTTGAGATCAATTTTAATGGAAAAGTGTTGGATGATATTCCGTTGGCTGGAAGTACACTTCTTGATGGAAAATATAACTTATCAACCGTTTATGCAGGAAAAGGAACAGCAGTTCACTATGAGCGTCTGAAAGTAAAAGGCAACGCGGTTGTCGTCGATCGCAATACGGAAGTTACGCCTTCTGAGCAGGCCGTTGCGGCACATGCAGCGGGTGCAAAGCTGTTGATCATCGTAAACAATGAAGATAAGGAATTCAATGTGTTTGCAGGAAATCAAGATTATACAAATATTCCTCTTGCCGTTGCTGGAATCAGTAAAAGTGAAGGCGATAAAGTGATTACAGCAGCACGTTCCGGTGACCTGAAATTGTTTGTTGAAGGTGAAGTAAATACACCTTATGTCTATGATCTAATGGATGTGCATCAAGACCAAATTCCAAAGAATTTAAAATATGCACCATCTAACAATGAACTAGTCAAGATTGATACGCGTTACAAATCAGACCGTGAAGCACCTGGCGGAGAGTTCCGTTATGATCTGCGTCCGTACACAAGAGGAGCTGTTGGGTTTTTATACAAATTACAGTTGCCATCTGTTCGAACAGAGTGGGTTTCAGCAGTGAAAGATACACTCTGGTATCACCATGCAGAAGTATTAGACAGTCCTTGGGAAGTTCGCCAGCCTGCTGTTACCTATGAAAAAGGTCAAAAGCTTCAAGAAGACTGGTTCTCACCAGTAGCTCGTCCTCGTTTGGGAGTTGGTTATTGGGCACCTAACCGCCAAGGGAACTATTTACAATTTAATATTCCTGCTTGGGCAGATTCAGGGAATGGCTCTACAGGCGGTATCGGTTATGATGATTCCGTGAAAAATCAAACTCTAAAATTGTTCCAAGGAGATACCCTTCTTAGCGAAAGAAAAGGACAGGCTTTATATTTATTTAATCCAGTCCCAGAAGAAAAAACACAATACCGGTTAGTAAGTGATGCAAAGCGTGATCCGAATCGCTGGACAACATCTTTAAGTACTCATACGGAATGGACATTCTGGTCTGGAAAAAGTGAGGATTTCCAAACGTCGCTTCCGTTCTATTCTCTTGACTACAAAGTTGCAACAGATATGAACGGCAATGCATTAGCTGCACCATCCACTGCAATCGAACTTTCTGTTGCAAAACTTGATGATGTAGCGGGTTACGGTAAATTAGAGGGAGCTACATTAGAGGTTTCCTTTAATGAAGGAGAGTCATGGGAAAAAGTAAAACTTGAGCGTACAGCGGATGATCGTTGGACAGCTAAGATTAACAATCCTAAGACAAACAAAAATGTTTCCCTCCGTGCAACCGCTTGGGATGACCAAGGAATCAAAATTTCTCAGGAAATTATTAAGGCTTATGGTTTGAGATAACATCGATTAGATTAATAGCATACCCCTCACTAGCTGAGGGGTATGCTATTTTTAGTGATATTTTCAAGTGCTTTAAATAGTCTATATAGCTATTTCTCCTCGGATGCTTTAGTTGAAGAACAGGAAATAGTCAGAGACGGTCTTTAATGCACAGGTAAGGACCATTCGGCCATTAATATTATATTTCTACATAATGAATACATGACCAAAATACCATATACGTTTCTAGTTTCTTTATACACATTTTTATATTTTTTATAATTTTCATAAAATTCTACCGATTATGTTTATTTCCCCCAATTCAAGAGAAAATACTCTCACTAATATTTTGATTTCGACAAAATCAGAAATATTTTTCCTGATAATAACTTAATATTCTATTTTAAATGACAATCTTTTTTATGGAATTTTTACATATAAGTCTATCAAACTATGCTAAATTCCCCCAATTTACTGTTTTTTATGCTGTATGTACAATTTGTAGTGTAATTATTCACTCAGTGGGGTTAGCATTGCGTAAAGTTATTATTCCATAATTTTATTAAATTCCTAAACTCATAATTGTAGTGAAATAATTATAAAACTCAAAGATAAATAAAAAAAGGAGAGATGTAAATGAACAAGAGTAAATTAAAGGCATTTAAAGTGATGACTACTGCAGCTGTAACATCCTTACTTCTTTCATCAATCACAGTTTTTGCGGAAACGAATGACACATCAACCGAGTCACAATTGACCAACCAAGTATTTGAGTCTAATTTAACAGAAGCAACTACAGATGAAACAGGGACAGTAGACCAAGCCCACAAGCCAGTTGATACTCAATATGCTCCTAACGATTCTGTACGAGTGATTGTGGAAATGACAGGAGAACCTGTACACAGTGCCAAGGGAAATGAATCTGAAAAGAAAAAATTAAAGCAAGCTCAAAAATCATTAATCCAAGAGATGAAAGAAACGAAAAGGTGGAATGTGAAAGAGCGACATCACTTTGTAACAGGTATTAATGGCTTCAGTTTGGATACAGAGTTCAAAAATATCAAAGAAATCGAAAAACTATCTGGAGTGGCTAGTGTACAGATTGCAGAGACTTATCAACAAACGATGAGCACTAGTAAATCCATGGTACAAGCGAAAAAAGTATGGGAAGAGTTAGGTTACCATGGTGAGGGGATGGTGGTTGCTGTTGTCGATACCGGAGTGGACTATCGCCATCAAGATCTTACTATGTCTGACAGAGGAAAAGCGAAAGCCAAGTGGAACTCTACTAATATTCAAGAAAAATTAGCTGAAACAGCTGTAGAAGATCGCTGGTATTCAGATAAAGTACCAGCTGGTTACGATTGGGCTGACCGAGATCAAGATGTTCTTCCATATGCTACATCACATGGAATGCATGTAGCTGGAACGATTGGGGCCAATGGAACCGATGAAATCGACGGGGTAAAAGGGATTGCACCCGATGTGCAGATCCTAGCGGAAAAAGTCTTTTCCGATTATTGGAATGGGGCATTTGCAGATGATATCATAGCCGGAATCAATCACGCGGTAGAAATGGATGCCGATGTCATCAACATGAGCTTAGGAACTGACGGTGCTTTTGTGGATGAAGAAGATCCTATACAAAAAGCAGTTCGTACTGCTACAGAGAATGGAGTATTAGTGGTTGCAGCAGGTGGAAACGCATACTACAGTACTAGAAGTGGATCAACCGCATATTCTCATGCACCATATGCTCAGAATCCTGATATTGGAGTAGTAGGAGCACCTGGTTCAAGTCCATTTGCTTTACAAGTAGCTTCTTATGAAAATGATAAAGTCCATATGGACACACTTACTCTTCCAGATGGGAAACCACTTATTTACAAACGCCATGCAGGTTATGTTCAAATGGCAAATGTCTTTGCTCCAGGAGAAGAGATTGAGTTAGTTTATGTAGGTTATGGTAGTACCGAGGATTTCGCTGGAAAAGATGTAAAGGACAAAATCGTGGTTGCAGAACAACAATGGGCGGGTAGTGAACAATATATACAATCTCCTACTCAAAAGAATGGAGCAAAAGGAGTAATAATGGTACCTTTAGCTACACTAGGAAATTATGCCAAATTACTTTTTTCTCCTTATGGCAACATTCCAGGAGTTAGTACTGGGATTGCTGAAGGAAAGGACTTAATTCAACGTTTGAAAAGTGGTGAAAAGATTAAGGTTAAAGTGGGTAAAGGAACTTTAATCGATAATAATACCAAGGGGACAATGTCTGCATTCTCATCATTTGGAGCACCACATACCCTTGATTTTAAGCCTGAAATCACCGCACCTGGTGGTAAGATTTATTCTACTGTCATGGATAACAAATATGAAATATATAGCGGAACTTCGATGGCTTCGCCACATGTAGCGGGTGCAGCAGCCCTAGTGTTACAGTCGCTCTATGAAAAAGGCGTGACGAGAGGTTCAGATGGTATTTATCGGGCGAAAACAGCTTTGATGAATACTGCTCAAATCATAATGGACCCTACAACAGAAAGTAACATTCCATATTCTCCACGTAAACAAGGATCAGGGATGATGCAGATTGCTAATGCACTAAAAACACCTGTATTAGTCAAAGATAAGTTTGCTAATCCAGAAAATGCAGCTGCTGTGGAGTTAAAAGAGATTAAGCAAGATAAAGTGAAATTTATGCTGGAAGTTGAGGCGTTAGCGGGTAAATCTTCTCCAGAAGAGATTACGTATGATGTCTATCTAGACCTTTTAACAGATGATACTGAGCAGAAAGATCTAGATTTAAATCGCGATGGGAAAATTGATAAGACGATGGAAGTGTTAAAGCTAACAAGTAAGCGAATCGATGGAGCAACAGCGAAGATCAACGGAAAAGATTTTAGCGACATAACACCTGCCACCTTTACCGTGAAAAAAGGTCATCTGCAAGATTTAGAGGTGGATATTAAACTTCCAGATGGATTGAAGAAAAATATATTTGTTGAAGGATTTGTTCGCTTTGTTCCGAAAAATGGAGATCAAGCTTCGATTCCGTCTTTAACTATTCCGTATATGGGCTTTTATGGAGACTGGGATCAACCTCAGAACTTAGATGCACCGATGTGGGACAAAAATGCATTTTTACAAGAAACAGCTCTATTTCCATACTATGGTAAGAAAAATTGGCTTGGCAGACCAGCTATAGCAATTGGTTATGATAAAGCGGACAAAACATTCGCAGAAGAAAGAATGTCCATCTCTCCACATGCTGCGAACCAGGGTCTTTATTCACAGTTTACCACCTTGCGGAATGTAAAAAAGGTAGACATGTACGTTGAAGATGCATCAGGTAATCGAGTTCGTTATCTTGGAGATTACAGTGATTTTACTGGAACTGGAGAACCATGGAAATTCCGAAAAAATATAATGTCAAACAGCGAGTTCACTTGGGGTGGCTATATCTGGAATTTGAAATCAGATGATGGAAAATATGTTCCAGACGGAAAGTATCAATTTATTATGGAGAGCACATTAGATTATGAAGGAGCACGTCCGCAAAAGGTTAAGATGCCGATTAATATAGATTCTGTTGCACCAAAAGTAGAAAATATTCAAGTCAACAAAACACCAGAAAATAAATATCTGATTAGTTGGAACATGACGGATAATGCAGGGGGAAGTGGCTTAACAAAATCGATGGTTTATGTCGATGGCAATGCTAGACAAATTATTGCAACACAAACGTCCTTGCTAGTAAATACTGAACCGAAAAGTGTTGTCGTAGTGCCATTTGACTGGGCAGGTAATGTCACTTATGAAATATTTGGAGATCGCTCGTATTTAAATGAGTATTTATTCCTTTCAGCGTGGGATGTATGGTCTAGACCAATAACGCAAAAGGAGCCAGGTCATATTTTGGGAATTGGCTTGAAAAAATTGAACTGGACCATTACAATCGAAGATCCTACAGGAAAAGTGGTCGATACTTTTAAATTTGCTAATACAGAGACTGCTTATATAAAAGACTGGAAACCATCTACTGATCTACCTAGTGGGAAATATAAAGTGATCGCCGAGATGGAAGAAATTGGAACTGGTCTAAAAATTTCAACAACTCCACGCTATATGACGATAGTTCAACCTTAAAAACGAACCATAAGATAAAACCTCAATCCTTTATGATGTTTAGAAGGGTTGAGGTTTTATCATGTACGAATCCTGGATGTTTCATATAAAAAAGAGCCCCACTTTTCGCGCCCTTTAATGGAACAATGAAAATAGAAACACAAATGCAATTTAGCTTGTTTTCTTGGACTAACGCTCCCGTACAATTCTTCACAAACCTTGCTGCTAATTTATATCATTACAGGAATGCTGTACTGTTAGTATGAATTTAAGCACGATTAAAAGTTCCCTTTATAAACTCTATAATTACCAGACAGGTCTTAACCTCGATGATAGTTTATCTTCATTTTCTTCATAAACTAATTTTGTTAAATCTTCTTTGAGCATTTGCAGGCGTTCAGCACCTATGTTTTCAATCCAACGTTGCTCAATCTCAGTTAGTATCTTCTCTTTTGCTTTCACTACTAACCAACCTCGTTCGGTCAAAACAATAATTTTTCCTCTCTTATCAGTGGGATGAGCTTTGCGCATTACATAACCACTTTTCTCAAGATAATCCACCATTTTACTCACAGCTTGCTTTGTAATTCCTAAATATTCGGCTAGTTCTATACCTGTTGCTCCGTTGGGAGTGATGCATTTAAACATAAAACCATGTACAGGTCTAATATCTCCAAATCCCAATTCACTCAATCTGTCATGTAATTCATTAATTGATGTACTAAAGGATAATGATAATAGTGATGTAAGATCTAATTCACTAAATACTTCATGATTCACACATAAAACCTCCTTAAATAAAGTCAATTAGGTTGACTTTATTTGAAACCCATTGTACTATACACCATGTAGTCAATCAAGTTGACCATAGTTCGATTATAAAAGAAATAGGATTCACCGAAACAAAATTAATACTTTATGGAGGGTTCTCATGGCTAACATCGTTAAAATTAGAGGAAGTGTATTTGCACCGTATGCTTGGTTGGAACCTATTATAGATCCTGCAACAGGAAGTGTATTCGAATATACTGGTGATGCTCGTGAATTTTCACCATATGCTGTAAATACAATGCGGTCAAGATTAGAGCAAGAAGTGATTATTGATTTTTATAAAAAAGAAATTTTCACATATACAAATGCTTGTATCGTAACTGTAAAAGTTACAAATCCAGATGGTTCTATTGATTATAAAAAAGGAAAAACAAGCACAGAAAATATTGTATGTACTAATGTTGTGTGGGGAACTGATGAAGTTTCTTTTGAAATGAGGGCAAGTGCAAGCAATCCTTTAAATGCAGCAGCACCTGCGGCTGATTATTTATTAACTATACATGTTAACAAGAGTGGTGGTGCACAAATTGAAGGTGCACATGATGGATTCCCCTGCTATGAATTTTATAAACAAACAGATTTTGGTCCATTTGAATTAATATATACACATGATTTCAGAAAAACTGGTGACACTCCAGCAGCGCTAGCTGGGGAAATGGAATACAGTTTTAAAACGACAATCTAGTTATAAATACTAAGTAGAAGTTTACAAGCAGCAAATATTAAAGGAAAAGCAATAATTTGTACGAAAGAAATTGCAATCTGTTTTGCTCAATGGCTCAATATTATTATCCAAAATAAAATTAAAAATCATAGAGGTGTGTCTCATGACTATTATCGTTAAAGTTAGAGCAAGTGTATTTATTCCAATGTCTTGGACTGAACCTAAGAAGGATACTCAAACAGGAAACGTGATTCAATTCGAAGGTGACTCACGTGAATTTACACCATATGCTGTAAACGCTATGCGTTCCAGAGTTGAACAAGAAGTAGTTGTAGATTTTTATAAAAAAGAAATCTTCACATATGCGAATACTGGCATAACAACAGAAAGAATCACAACTACTGATGGTTCCGTTAATAAAAAAACAGGAAAAGCTAGTACGGAAGGTATTTTGTGCACTGATGTTGTATGGAGGTCAGATGACGTCAAATTTCAAATGAGTGCTAGCGCTAGCAACCCATTAAATGTATATGCACCTCCCGTTGATTATCTATTAACTGTACATGTCAAAAAAGATGGTACTGTCGATATTCAAGGTGCACATGACGGATTCCCTTGTTATGAATTTTATAAGCAAGTAAACTATGGTCCGTTTGAAAAGATTCATACACATGACTTCAGAGAAACGGGTGATACAGCTGAAGCTCTAGGTGGAGACATGGAATATAGTTTTAAAAAGATATTGTAAAGACAATAGGATTCCCTTTTTAGTGAATAAATATATAACAACATAAGAGTGTGTAACAGGAGGAAAAGAGAATGACAACAGTTTTATTTGTAAAAGCAAACAATCGTCCCGCAAACCAAGCGGTGAGTGTGAAATTATATGAGGCTTTTTTAGCAAACTATAAAGAATCACATCCAAATGATACAGTGGTAGAACTTGATTTATACAAGGAAGAATTGCCATATGTAGGAGTAGATATGATTAACGGTACATTTAAGGCTAGTAGGGGACTTGATTTAACAGCAGAAGAAGCAAAAGCAGTAACTGTTGCTGATAAATATTTAGAACAATTCCTTGCAGCTGATAAAGTTGTGTTTGGATTCCCATTATGGAACTTAACAATTCCGGCTGTATTACACACATATATTGATTATTTAAACCGCGCGGGCAAAACATTTAAATATACGCCAGAAGGTCCAGTAGGTCTGCTTGGAGATAAGAAAATTGTATTATTAAACGCAAGTGGCGGTGTATATTCTGAAGGACCAAAAGCTGAAGTAGAAATGGCTGTTAAATATGTAGCAAGTATGATGAGCTTCTTCGGTGTAAAAAATATAGAGAAAGTAGTGATTGAAGGTCACAATCAATTCCCAGATAAAGCAGAAGAAATTATTGCTGCAGGGCTTGAAAAAGTTGTTAAAGTAGCAAGTACATTCTAATTAATAAAAAACTTGTCACTCAATATAGCAGTACCAACACTTTTATAGCGGTGGTACTGCTTTTTTTATTCGCTTATCTTGCTACATTTGGAGAAGTTAGAGTCCAATTGATGTAATAATTCCATTTTAATCTTATAAAACGATAGAAAGAAGGATTAAATTACAATGAAAAGTTGAAGGACAAAATCAACTATTCTGTCCTTTAGCTTAAGTACAATCCTTCAAAATCTCACCGACAAATATCGAATTTTCTTTAAAAGGTTGGGTGCTTAAAGGTTCAGATTAGGTGTACGAGTTATAAAATGAATAGTTTAAAGTTATAAAGCATTTCTATGTAATGAGGAATGCTTTTTATTTTATCAAAAATTAATAGGATTCTTCAAAAACAATAATAATGTAATTGAAATCAATATTTTTTTATTTTAAAACGATAAATCATGTGGTAAAGTCATATTGACAAAAAAATAACTGAGGTGCTTTTTATGAAACGTAAACAAGGTACAATAATTTTCTTAAAGTTAGTTGTTTTTCTTATTGGAATTACTGCTTGCTTTGTGTCTATTTTGGTTGCCTTGGATAGCCAGTAGAGATGCAGAAGCGAATCCAGAGACTGCTTACTTGCAATATCCCTTTTTAGTGTGTGGGTATGTATTGTCTATTCCATTTTTTGTTGCGTTGTATCAAGCATTTATACTTTTAACCTACATAGATAGGAACAAGGCTTTCTCGGAAGTATCTGTTAACGCTTTTAGGTATATAAAATACTGTGCAATCACAATCAGTACCTTAATTGTATTAGGAATAATATTCGTAGTTTTATTTATTGAAGGTGATGTAGCAGGTGTTATAGGACTGGGATTAATGTGCACTTTTGCTTCAAGCGTAATTGCATCCTTTGCGGCTGTTCTTCAAAAGCTTTTAAAAGAAGCTATTGATAAAAAATCAGAAAATGCTTTAACGGTATGAGTGAATAACACGGCAATTACAATCAATATTGATGTGATGCTGGCTAATTTGGCTAATAGGGGTATTAGCGTTACAGAACTTTTGGAGAGGGTTGGAAGGTAATCTTTCTATATTGAAAAAAGGAAAGGCAAAGGGGATTCGATTATCAACTTTAGAGGAGATTTGTAGGGCTTTAGAATGTCAACTCGGAGATGTTTAAGAATATCGAAGTAATGAAGACACCCAAGATTAATAAAGTGTAAATATTTAACATTCGGCGGTGAACCTATGTACATAACCCTAAATCTATTTAACTACTTTACTAAGCAGGACATACAAATATTCAGTAAGAACCTTAGGAGGCACAAATCATGAGAGCACTAAAAAAACTCGTTCATTTTGGTTGGGAGCAGGCCTTATCATGTTTGGTTCCTGTCGTCATTTTTGCCTCTTTGGCTTTTACACAGATCATACCACTTCCATTCCTACCACGGTATGACTGGCTGCTCATCATCTGCCTTCTGATGCAGTGGTGGATGATACGTTCTGGGCTTGAAACACTGGATGAACTAAAGGTTATCACATTGTTCCACCTTATTGGACTTGCTCTTGAACTTTTCAAGGTACATATGGGCTCTTGGTCTTATCCAGAGGAAGGATATTTCAAAATTTTTGGAGTGCCTCTCTATAGCGGATTCATGTACGCAAGTGTAGCGAGTTATCTTTGCCAGGCGTGGAGGAGATTTAAGATTGAACTGGTTAAGTGGCCACCGTTTCTGGTAGTTGTCCCTCTTGCAGCTGCGATTTATTTGAATTTTTTCACCCACCATTATTGGATTGACGTTCGTTGGTGGTTATCAGGACTTGTAATTATCGTCTTTTGGCAATCATGGGTCACTTACGTGGTTGATGGAACTCGTTACCGTATGCCACTCGCACTTTCTTTTGTGCTCATCGGATTTTTTATCTGGATAGCAGAAAATATCGCAACGTTCTTTGGAGCTTGGGAGTATCCAAACCAAACCGATGCATGGAGTCTCGTTCATCTAGGAAAAGTGAGTTCATGGCTCCTATTAGTGATTGTAAGCTTTCTTATAGTAGCGACGTTAAAGCGGGTGAAGGGAAAAATTCCACTAGGATAGATACTAGACAATTTTTATAACTGATTTTTTTGTAATTTGGATATTTATGTTAAAATATTTATAGATTAGTAAAGATTTCTAGGCTCAAAAGAATTGTTTTAGATATGTAAGGAAGCTCAATTATAGAAAGAGGGATATCACAATGAAATTAGCGGAAGCCCTGATTTTACGTACTGATTATCAAAAGCGAATTGAACAATTAAAAAATCGATTAGTACAAAATGCAAAGATACAAGAAGGAGAATTACCAAATGAGGATCCGAAAGAATTACAAAAAGAATTAACTAATTTGTTAAGTCAATTAAATCGTCTAATTAAAAGCATTAACCGTACGAATTTCCAGACTGCATTTGAAGAAAATCAATCACTTGGAGATGCTTTAACGGAACGTGAGTTACTTGGACAAGAAAGAAAAATTTATAGCGAGTTACTGGAGCAAACTTCTTTGCGTCATGACCGTTACTCCAGGTCTGAAATTAAATTCATAACAACAATCAATGTAAGAGAGACACAAAATTATGTAGATGAACTGTCCCGAAAATATAGATTGTTTGATACAAAAATTCAAGAATTAAATTGGCGTACAAACTTAGTAGAATAAATTTAATAGTCGGTAACGAAATGGGAAGGCGAGTACAAAACCCACCAACGGGTAAAGTTGGCTACCGGTAAGGGTTTCGGGGTAACCCTAGAGGTTCAAGTCCTCAAATGACAAGTTAAACCCATTACTTTTACATGAGTATATATTAATAATACAAATTACAACCATGTACTGATTTTCATTTCGTGAGGGTGGGTAAGGGGACTAGATTTCTTAATGTTTTTTTATTAAATATCGCTTGCTTTACTTCACTACCAGGAGTAAAGCTTTTTTCATATGCAACTAACGGGACACTACTTTGAATGTGTCTCGTATATCTCCGAACAAAAGTGATGCATTAATTCTAAAATCGTGTTATATTTAGTTTGAATTAAAGATATTTGAATTAAAGGTATTTGGATTGAAGATAGTTAAGGGGTGATGCTATTGGTGTTAACTCAAAAAACTGCTTGCGGTTTCTGTTATTCCTCGTGCAGCCCAATCGATTCAGGAAGTGATTAGAAAAGATGTAGCAAGATTTGACTTGAATCTAACAGAGTTTGCTGAATTAGAATTACTCTAGAATAAAGGCATCAACCAATTCAATTGATTGGCAAAAAGGTTCTCATTTCAAGTAGTAGTATCACTTGTGTGATAGATAAGCTTGAACAGAAGAAGTTTGTTGTTCGTTGAGCATGTCCAAAAGATCGTCGTGTAACTTATGCTAGTCTAACGATTCTTGGGAAGGACTTTATTGATCAAAATTCCCCTCAGCATGAAAAGAAACTCGAAGAAATCTTTGAACAGTTAAAAAATGAAGATCTGAATAAAATGATTGAACTACTAAAACATATAAGTCAGCAAGCAAGGAAACTATAATTTTTTTATTAATTATCTCGAATTCGAGAATTATTAATTTGATATAAAAAAGGAGGAACCATAATGAATCATTTAAAAGGAATTCACCATGTAACAGCGATTACAAGTAGTGCAGAGAAAAACTATGAATTTTTCACATATGTATTAGGAATGCGTTTAGTAAAGAAAACAGTAAATCAAGATGATATTCAAACGTATCATTTATTCTTTGCAGACGATAAAGGTTCTGCCGGTACAGATATGACATTCTTTGATTTTCCAGGTATTCAAAAAGGAACACACGGAACGAACGAAATTTATAAAACGGCTTTTCGTGTACCAACCGATGCGGCACTTGATTACTGGGTGAAACGTTTTGATAAGTACAAAGTAAAACATACAGGCATTAAAGCAGTATTTGATAAAAAAACTATTTCATTTGTTGATTTTGATGATCAACAATATATGTTAATTTCAGATGAATTCAATGAAGGTGTTTCATCAGGTACACCTTGGCAGAGTGGTCCGGTACCACTTGAATTTGCGATTACAGGTTTAGGACCTATTCATGTTCGTATCGCTCATTTTGATTATTATAAAGAATTATTGGAAAAAGTAATGCTAATGCGCGAAATAGCAGAAGAGGGTTCTATGCATTTATTTGAAATGGGCGAAGGCGGAAATGGTGCACAAGTGATTGTGGAGCACAATACGATTTTTCCAGCAGGCCGACAAGGATTCGGTACAGTCCATCACGCAGCCTTCCGTGTGGAAGATACAAAGGTATTATATGAGTGGATTGAACGTTTGAAAGAATTTGGTTTAGGTACTTCGGGGTATGTTGATCGATTCTTTTTTGAATCATTATATGCACGCGTAGCACCTGGCGTCCTGTTTGAATGGGCAACAGATGGTCCTGGATTTATGGGGGACGAGCCTTACGAAACAGTAGGGGAAATATTATCGTTACCGCCATTTCTTGAAGGAAAAAGAGAACAAATTGAGGCATCAGTACGACCAATCAACACGGTTCGAAGCACACTTAAAATTGAAAAAGAGTACTTGTAAGGAGGTGAAATAACAAAAAATGGGCTTTTTAACTAAATTATTTGGAGCACAAAAATTGGAGGAAAAAACAATGACAAAATTAAATATAGGTATTATTTTAGGATCAACACGTGAGGGGCGCGTAAGTCCACAAGTAGGATCATGGGTAAAAGAATTAGCAGATAAACGTGGTGACGCAAATTACACAATTATCGATATCGCGGAATACAAACTACCACTTTTAGGTGAAGCAGGCGGCGATGCATCAGGTGCAGGAGCATGGTCAGAAATCATTGCAAAACAAGACGGATTCGTATTCATTGTTCAAGAATACAATCACTCTATTACAGGCGCACTAAAAAATGCATTAGATTACCTACGTGATGAGTGGAATAATAAAGCAGCTGGTATTGTATCATATGGTTCTGTAGGTGGGGCTCGTGCAACAGAACATTTACGCGGGATTTTAAGTGAATTACTAGTAGCACATGTTCGTGTACACCCAGCTTTATCACTATTTACAGACTTCGAAAACGGAACAGTATTCAAACCAGCTGAAGTTCAAGCGGCTTCAGTAAACCAAATGTTAGATCAAGTTATTCCTTGGACAACTGCATTAAACACAATACGCAAGTAATTTTCAAAGATGTAAATCAAAAACCCAAAATGTGCATGGTATCATGTACATTTTGGGTTTTTTTGAAGTTGAATAAATTCTGAGAAAAATGATATCAAGATGATTGAAGGTTTTGCTCAGAAACTATAGAGAAAATATCATTTACCGATTTTATTAAAGAATATGAGGAAAACATGATGTACAAAATAGCTGGATAGATAATGGCATCTAGCGCTTGCTTATTTAATGCAGGCCGGCAATTATATGCACTTAATATAATAATTTTTCTACTCCTTGTACAAACTAACAAGTGCTTTAATTTAACAATAGGCCATAGCAGTTAAGAATAACTGGTAATGTCTCCTTTTGATAAGCATTTAGTTCTCTATTTCTTTCACATCGATGAACTTAAATACAAGAAAAGTCAAAATAACACCCAGTGCGCCTGCCATCAAATAACTAACATTGAGATAATTGTTCATGACCAGCGCCATGATTGGTGGTCCAGCTGCCACGCCAATGAAACGAGCAGAACTGTAGAAAGATGAGACGGTACCTCGTTCTTCTTTATCAATATTCTCCGTTATGAGTGCGTCAAGAACAGGGAGAATGGCACCTATGGCAATTCCGACAAGGCTGGTAATAGTGAGCAAGACCCAAAGTCGGTCGGCCCATATTCCAACCATACCCACGCTCACTGACAAAGCAATTAGACAGACTAGCATCGTTTTTTTCATCTTGTCTAGATTGCCTTTGATATTGCGGCCAGAAAAGTAAGAAGCGATACACAACATTAATAGAGGAATGGCCAGCACGTAGCCTTTCTTAATTCCTTTCAATTCGTATGCTTTCTCCAGAATTTCCGATAGAAAGAAAAGTGTGCCGAATAAAATAAGCATAACAAAAATACCACTGAGAAAGACGGCGGATAGCCACTTTCCTTCCTCTTGAAATGTCTGCTTACTGTTGCTTAGGAACTCCTTGAATTTCTTTGGCTCCTCTTTTTCATGGGGTACTTTGATAAAGAAAAAAATAAGAACTATTGAAATAAGACTGAAAAAGGAAATGGAGAAGAATGGAAGGAACCATAAGAAAGAAGCGAAAGTAGCTCCTAATATTGGACTAATCACTTTTCCGAACGTATTCGAAGTTTCGATGATGCCAAGACATGAACTAGTTTTTTCATCATCGTCTTTATACAAATCCCCAACGAGTGGGAGGATGATCGGGAAGGCACCAGATGCACCGATTCCCTGCAAAATTCTCCCGATGATAATCCAGGCGAAGGGGTTATCCAGTTTCCAGGAGGCGTAACCGGCAATTAATCCACCAATCAGGGCTAAAATCAAACTAGGCAATATGACAATTTTACGGCCAAATCGATCGGATAGATAGCCTGCAATTGGGATGAGGAAAATGGCTGCTATTGAGTAACTTGTGATAATCATGCTCGACTGAAACGAAGAAATACCCACCGTTTTTTCCAAAATGGGAAGAACGGGAATTAGCATTGAATTTCCTAATGTCATTACAAGTGGAATTGAAGCCATACTGACAATGCACCATGTACTGACTTTTTTTTCACTGTTTTCCATACATACACCTCAGACGATTTCATATAGAGGAACGTATTTAGGGTCTCCAAGACGTACATTTTTATGCGGGTGCGATTTGCTAGAAAAGTGAATGATAGGCTTGGACGCCGAAATAAACGCCGAAGCCGATCATGGAAAGGGAGGATATCATGGAAATGCCTGTCAGGATGTTATTCGAAAGCACTTTGCTGGCGCTACTGGACAATAAGGATATAGTTAAATCCACCATCATAATTCCCAATAATATGGCTCCACTGCAAATGAAGATTTCATATCCTGCCAATGGTTCAGAAGACCCTACAAGGAGGGAACCATAAATACCTAACCAAAAAAGGACCGTCAAAGGGTTTAGAAACGCCATGAATAAGCCGGCTATGTATGTATGTCGAATTCGATTTGTCTTGGTCATTGTATTTGCTTTAGTTTTGTGGAGCGCAAGCAGATTTTCAATCCCCGTATAAATGAGGACAAAGCATCCGAAAGACCAGAGCAGCGTTTGCATGAATGGTGAATCGATGAATTTAGCGATTCCGAAGTACACTAAAAGCATGTACAGGATATCGGAAGATAAGGCTCCAAGACTGAAAATCCATGCACGAAAAAAGCCTTTGTTGATGCCTGTATTTATCAGCGTAGCTTTTACTGGGCCGATAGGTGCTGCCAATGAAATTCCAAGAAATACATACGTAAAGAATGAATACATGGAAAACCCTCCAATAAGATCTGTCTTAGCATCTTATTCAGAAGCCGTATTCTCTACAACTAATTTAAAATAGTACACATAAATAATAGAATATCCCGAAAACTAAAACCGACACCACCATTGCGATGATAATTCATATAATTGAAGATCAAGGGCAATCACCATTCTGTATACCAAGGTTTAATGATAAACAGGAACTTGTTGCTAAATCTAAAAATCTTCTGTCGCCTTGAGTAATCTAATGAAAAATAATCATCAGTAATATAGAATTTATTAGAAATGAAAATATTTCCATCTATTTATTGAACTGGAAAAAAAGCAATGGTAAAATGAGATTTACTAAAAGAAATGGAGGTTTTCCTTTTGACAGCATCTATGAGACTTAGAATCCAAACTTTGAACCGTTAATTGCATATGGTCAAGACTCTGCTTAAGTATGGAGTAAATGGGATTAGTCTGTCTCTTTAGGAAAAC